>JALSTG010000026.1 GCA_026983875.1 Campylobacteraceae bacterium | reverse complement strand
GCGAAGTAGGGTCCCAGCTTTTTCGGCAGCTTGAGAAGGGTAGAGGTCGGTTACCAAAAGAAAGCAGACGGCGAGTCCCTTTAAAAATATCCTTTTCATTTTCCTCTCCTTTCGATCTTTTCACAGGTAACTTTAACGCATAAAAGGGTTTGGTGCTATAGGGATTTTCCTACAATTCTTTAATGTTTTCCTTCATTTTTTGTAAAACGGCACATTGGGAATTTGTTACTTCTTTTCCCATTGGAAATTTTTTCGTCAGTATTTTCTCCTCAATCACTCTATCGCTATGTTCTTGCTATTTTGCTTCTTTACTATTAAGGTGTCCCAATACGCCCTTCTAGGGTAAAAATCATAAGGAGGGAACATGACCGAGGAAAAGGCACGAGCCTATTGGAAGGAGAATATCTCCGCGATATTGAAACTCCTTGCCGTGTGGTTTATCGTTTCATACGGTGCGGGTATTCTCTTTATCAATCAGCTTAACACGATTGAAATCAGCGGTGTCAAGCTGGGCTTCTGGTTTGCCCAGCAGGGATCGATCTATGTCTTCGTGATCCTGATTTTCATCTATGTCAAATGGATGAACAAGATCGACGAAAAATATGATGTCCACGAATAGGAGCTGAAACCATGGATTTGCAAACTTTGATCTATATCTTCGTGGGGGCCAGCTTCGCGCTCTATATAATCATTGCGATCTGGGCGAAAGCCGCCAGTACCAAAGATTTCTACGTTGCCGGCGGCGGGGTCCATCCGGTCGCCAACGGTATGGCGACGGCAGCGGACTGGATGTCGGCGGCCTCTTTCATCTCCCTGGCGGGAATCATCGCCTATAAGGGAAGCGACGGGGGAGCCTACTTGATGGGCTGGACCGGCGGTTACGTACTTCTGGCGCTTCTGCTGGCCCCCTATCTGAGGAAGTTCGGCAAGTTTACCGTGCCGGATTTCGTGGGGGATCGCTACTACTCCGATCTGGCGCGCACCGTGGCGGTTATCGCCGTCATCTTCATCTCCTTCACCTACGTGGCGGGGCAGATGCGAGGGGTCGGGATCGTCTTTTCCCGCTTCCTGCAGGTGGACGTCAATACCGGGGTCGTCATCGGAATGGTTATCGTATTTATCTATGCGGTTCTGGGAGGCATGAAAGGGATCACCTACACCCAGGTTGCCCAGTATATGGTGATGATCGTTGCCTACCTGATTCCGGCGATTTTCCTTTCGCTGATGGTGACGGATACTTTCCTGCCCCAGCTGGGAATTTTCGGTACGACGACCTTCGCGTTTGATGACGGAGTCAAGACAATACCGGCGGGAACCTATCTGATGCATGCCTTGGATACGGCGGTTACGGATCTGGGTTTCAATGCCTACAGCCTACCGGGCAACATCTGGAACATGTTTATGCTGACCGTAGCCTTGATGGTGGGAACGGCGGGATTGCCTCACGTCATCGTCCGTTTCTTTACCGTCCCTCGGGTCAAGGATGCGCGGATCTCCGCCGGATGGGCACTCTTTTTCATCGCGATTCTCTACACCACGATCGCCTCTGTCGCCGCCTTTAGTCGGGTCAACATCATCGACCGGGTCCAGAACGTGCCCTACCAGCAGTGGGTGACCGAAGGGGTCAAGCAGGCCGACGGCCGTATCAACCACGGAGGCTGGTTCAAAACCTGGGAGGACGGATCGCTCCTGGCCTGGAACGACCGTAACGGTGACGGAAAGATCCAGTATGCGGCGGGTAAAGCCTTTGACGATCCAAAAGGCAAGCCTCACTTCGACGATCACAAGCGCGCACCCGACGGACACCGTCTGACCACCAACCCCTTGCCTGCGGCAGGACACAAGCCCTTCGATAACGAAGTCTATATCGATCGGGATATCATCGTCCTGGCCAACCCGGAGATCGCCAATCTTCCCAACTGGGTCATCGCGCTGATCGCCGCGGGAGGCCTGGCAGCGGCTCTCTCCACGGCAGCGGGGCTGCTTCTGGTCATCAGCTCTTCCATCAGCCACGATCTTCTGGGCCGGGTAATGTTCAAAGATCCTGCTACCGGCAAATCCAAACTCAGCGATAGGCAGGAGCTTCTGGCCGCCCGGATCGCCGCCATCGCCGCTATCGTAGTGGCTGGCTATCTGGGGATCAACCCGCCGGGCTTCGTCGCCCAGGTCGTCGCCTTTGCCTTCGGCCTGGCGGCGGCGAGCTTCTTCCCCACCATTATCCTGGGGATATTCGACAAGCGGATGAACAAGGCCGGAGCCATCGCCGGTATCAGTACCGGGCTGATCTTTACCTTTAGTTATATCGTCTACTTTGTCTTCATGGGCGGCGATCCCAAGGATTACCTCTTCGGAGTCGCTCCCGTCGGTATCGGAACCATCGGAATGGTACTCCACTTCATCGTGGCCCTTATCGTCTCCCGGATGACCGAGCCTCCGCCGGCCCATATCCAGGAGATGGTCGAAAACATCCGAATTCCCCGAGGTGCCGGAGAGGCACACAATCATTGATCGTTCCTTCGGGACGATCGCCCGGATGGAAGATGGAAGATGGAATCAAGATGGCGTAGCTGTCATCATCCATTTTCCATCTTCAATCCAATCTGAAAGATCGCTCTATGAGTTTCAACGACCAAAAAGTCTTCCTCCGATCGATTCACCCCTTTGACGAGCTATCAGACTCGCTCCTGGAGGAGCTAAGTCAAAAGATCGAGATCGCGTTCTATCCTGCGGAAAGCTCCCTGAAACTTTGTGCTCCCGAGCCGGAGCGTTTTGTCATTGTCATCAAAGGAGAGGTCAAGGCCCTGGACGAAGAGGGGCAACTCATCAGAGTCTATCGGGAAAAAGACAGCTTCGATGCCGATGCTCTCCTGGAAGGGCATTGCGATCTAGACTATCAGGTCAGTGAGGATCTGATCTGCTATGAGATCGACAAAGAGAGCTTTCTGAAACTTTTTGAAGCGAGCGAAGCTTTCCGGCGTTTCTATCTCATGGACATTGTCGAGCGGATCGAATACCTCAAAAAGCGGGAACGGGACAACGGAATGGGGGAGTGGATGACGGCAAGAGTCGACGAAAGCTATTGGCATTCTCCCTGTCTCGTCTCTCCCGAAACCCCTCTGCTTGACGCGGCGAAACGCTCGATGGAGATGGGCCGTTCCGAAATCATCGTCGAGCGGCGTTCCGGAGAGTACGGTATCATCGCAGACAGCGACATCAAACGGCTTTTTGTCGAAGGTAAACTTGCCAAAGATCGGTCGGTAGGGGAGTTTGCCCACTTTCCGCTTATCTGCGTCGAAAAAGAGGAGTTCCTTTTTAACGCCTATCTGACGCTAATTCGGGAAAACATTAAGCGCCTGGGGGTGACGGAGGAGGGGAAACTCATCGGTATACTGGAACAGATCGACATTCTTAGCCACTTTGCCAACCACTCCCATCTGGTCACGATTAAGATCGAGCGAGCTCGCAATATCGAAGATCTCAAAGAGGCGAGCCTCGGCTATCTGATGATCGTTCGTCGTCTCTATGCTCAGGGACTCAAGGCTCGCTACATCGCCAAGCTTATCAGTGAAATCAACCGTAAGCTCTTTGCTCGGCTTTTTGCAATGATTCTCCCCGAGGAGCTTCGCGACGATTGTGCCCTGCTGGTCATGGGAAGCGAGGGGCGGGGAGAGCAGATCATCCGGACGGATCAGGACAATGCGCTGATCGTACGAGACGGTGTCGAGGTGGAAAGTTATACTCCTTACATGGAGCGTTTCAGTAAGGCTTTGATAGAGTTTGGCTATCCCCCGTGCCCAGGAAAGATCATGGTCACCAATCCCGACTGGCGTCGGAGCCTTTCGGGCTACAAAGCAGAAATCGCCCGCTGGATTGAACAGCCTGACGAAGAGAGTTTCATGTACTTTTCGATCTTCTTCGATGCGGAGGCGGTAGCAGGTGATCATGAGTTGTTAAAAGAGATCAAATCCTACATCTTTCAACGCTTCGACGGACGCAACGACATTTATATGGCTCATTTCGCCAAATTGACGCTGCTTTTCGAAACACCGGTAGGGCTCTGGAGCGCACTTTTGCACCGTGATCGGCATGTGGATATCAAAAAAGCTGGCATCTTTCCTGTCGTCCAGGGGGTACGCTCCCTGGCACTCAAGTACCGGATAGAAGCGCTCTCCACCGTGGAACGGATCAAAGAGCTCAACAACAGGGAGGTCCTGGAGGAAGCTTTCGCCAGAGAGCTGATCGAGGCATTCGACACCCTGGGTATCCTGCGTCTGGGTGCCCAGCTTCAGGCTCTGGAGGAGGGGAAGGAACCCGATAACGTCATCCATAGCAAGCACCTGAGCAAGATTCAGCGGGACCTGCTGCGGGATTCTCTGGAGATCGTCGAGCGTTTTAAAAGTTTCATCACCCGTCATTTCGAACTCGATAGATTGCCTTCATGAATAAGAGAATGCACAGTGCACGCTACAGAAGAAGGATGACGATCTATGTTTGATTGTCTCAAGCGCGCCTGGCAACGCAAGCGGCTGAAGGATCCCCGCTTCGACTTTCTCTTCGAACCCTACCGGGGCGACGAGGTGGTGGTCCTGGATACGGAGACCACGGGCATGAATCCCAAAAAAGACGAGATCCTCTCCATCGGCGCCGTGATCGTAAGAAAGAACCGCATCGAACTGGGCCAAGCCTTCGAGGCGTGGCTCAAGCCTCGGGGTGAGATCGGCGAAGAGAGTATCAAGATCCACGGTATCCGCCGGATCGATCTGGAACACGGGGAGTCCCCCGAGACGGTCATCCCCCGTCTCTTGGAATTCATCGGCAACCGTCCTCTCGTCGGCTACTACATCCGCTTCGACCAACGGATGCTGAGCCGCTATACTCGGGAACTCCTGGGGGTCGATCTGCCCAATACCTTGATCGAGCTGAGCGAGATGTACTACCGCCGTTACCGCAAAAGCAGTGCTCATGAGTTTGTGGATCTCAAATTCGACACGATTTTGGAGACCCTCGACCTTCCCCGTCTGGGAAAACACGACGCCCTCAACGACGCCGTCATGTCGGCCCTGATCTATCTCAAACTCAAAAGCATGCCCGAATACAAAGGAGCCTTCTCCTGAGCGCTTTTGTTACTGTGGGAAACATTCGGGAGCATTCCTGTCTCGAAGAAGCGGCTTTACCCCTCATCCGCTACGATTTCGCTATATAAAAAATCTATTATATAGTTACAGATCACTGCAATCCATTCCACGAGGAGGAATTATGCTGGAAGAGAAGTACTACCCTAACAAAGCGTTCGCCAAAGAGGCCAGAATCAAAAACATGTGTGAATACCGTGAGCTGATGGAGTGGGCCCAAGAGGATTACGAGGGCTTTTGGGATCACTGGGCCAGAGAGAAGATCGATTGGATTGAACCATACAAGCAGGTTCTCGACGAGAGTGACGCCCCCTTTTACAAATGGTTCGTCGGCGGCAAGCTCAACGTGACCCAGCAGTGTATCGACCGCCATATCGACGTGCGCAAAAACAAAGCCGCCATCATCTTCGAAGGAGACCGAGGCGACCGGCAGATCATCACCTATTTGCGGCTCTATCGGGAGGTCAACCGTATGGCCAACCTTCTGCGCAACGAATTCGGGGTTAAAAAGGGCGACCGGGTCGTCCTCTATATGCCGATGATCCCCGAAGCGGCTTATGCGATGCTCGCCTGTGCCAGAATCGGGGCAATCCACTCCGTCGTCTTCGGGGGATTCAGCGCCGAAGCCTTGCGGGATCGTATCAACGACGCCGAGGCCAAGGTGGTCATCACCGCCGACGGCGCCTACCGTAAAGGAGCCCCCTATATGCTCAAGCCCGTCGTCGATACGGCCCTGGAAGAAGGGTGCCCCAGTGTCGAGAAGGTCCTGGTTGTCCAGCGCAACAACGAAGATATCGTCTGGATCGGCGGCCGGGACTACAGCTACAACGAGATGATCGAAAATCAACCCGATACCTGCGAACCCGAGGTGATGGATAGCGAAGATCCCCTCTTTTTGCTCTACACTTCCGGCTCCACCGGCAAGCCCAAGGGGGTCCAGCACTCCCAGGCGGGCTATATCCTCTGGGCCCAGATGACCATGGAGTGGGTTTTTGACGTCAAAGAGAACGACACCTACTGGTGCACTGCCGATATCGGCTGGATCACGGGGCATACCTACATCGTCTACGGTCCCCTGGCGGCCGGCGCCACGACGGTGATGTTCGAAGGCGTACCTACCTATCCCGATGCCGGACGCGCCTGGAAAATCGTCGAAGAGTTGCGGGTCAATCAGTTTTATACCGCGCCTACGGCCATCCGCGTCCTACATAAGATGGGTGAGCACGAGCCCGAAAAGTACGATCTCTCCAGCCTCAAAGTCCTCGGAACCGTGGGTGAGCCCATCGATCCCCCGGCCTGGAAGTGGTACTACGAAACCGTCGGCGGCGGAAAATGCGCCATCGTCGATACCTGGTGGCAGACCGAGACGGGAGGGCATATGATCAGTCCGTTGCCCGGCGCCACCCCGGTCCGCCCCGCCTGTGCTACCTTCCCGCTGCCGGGAATTATGGCCGACGTCCTGGAGCGTGACGGTTCACCCGTCGCCCCCGGCGAGCAGGGGCTGCTCTGTATCACCCGCCCCTGGCCCAGTATGATCCGCACCATCTGGGGCGATCCCGAGCGCTTCAAGAAATCCTACTTCGGCGACGTAGTCAAAGACGGCCAACCCGTCTATTTCTCAGGAGACGGTGCCGTCAAAGACGAAGAGGGATACATCACCATTACCGGCCGGGTCGACGACGTCATCAACGTCTCGGGCCACAGGATGGGGACTGCCGAGATCGAAGCGGCCATCAAGAAGCATCCCCACGTCGCCGAGGTGGCCGTCGTCGGACGACCCGATCCTATCAAAGGCGAAAGCATATTCGCCTATATCGTCCTCAAAGGCGATATCGCCGATGACCTGGGAGAGGAGGTGGAGTTGAGCAAGGAGATCAATGAAGTGATCGCCAAAGAGATCGGAAATATTGCCAAAGCAGATACCATCGTTGTAGTCCCGGGTCTCCCCAAGACCCGGTCCGGCAAAGTCATGCGTCGAATCCTGCGAGCCATCGCTAAGGGCGAAGAGATCAAACAGGATATCTCTACCCTCGAAGACCCCTCCATCGTCGGCAAGATCCAGGAAGCCGTCAAGTGTGCCGGCTGCTGAGGCAAATGCCCCTTATTTAAAAAAAGAAACGTCGATTGGGAGGCACAGGCCTCCCGAACTCTCTTATCGAATATTTCAATTTTCAAACATTGCATCTTTCAGAATCTTTCTATAAAATAGACTGCTTATTTACAAAACCGTATATTATGCAAAAATAATCAGAGAAGAGGTAGGATCGAAGTGATAGGTAGGAGGGTTCTGTTCCTTTTTTTGGGACTCATTTTTCTTGTTTCCAGCCCGGCAAATGCCACCTCTGGCCGTGATGCAAATCGGACGACCGTCTTGCAGCTCAACTGGAAGCCTCAGTTTGAATTCGCCGGCTTTATCGCTGCGAAAGAGAAGGGTTTTTACAAAGAGGCGGGGCTGGATGTGGAGATCCGTCCCTATCGAAACGGTATGGATGTCGTGGAGGAGGTCCTTGAGGGACGTGCGGATTTCGGTATCTACAGCTCTCGACTCCAGCGGCGCTTTCTCGACGGCGAGCCGGTCCAACTGGTGGCAAGCTTTTTCAAAAAACCCACTCAGATCCTCGTGGTGGATCGCAATATCACTGCGCCCTCGGACCTTGTGGGACGAAAGATCCACGTATTCAATCGCAAGGAATTTCTCCTCGACTTCGGACCGATGTTGCGCCGGGCCGGAGTGGACCCCCAGGATCTAGAGCTTGTCGTGGGTCCCGATCCCGTCAAGTCCTTTCTGGAAGGAAAAGTAGACGCGACGGTGCTTTACGTTACCAGCGGTCTCTATCCTCTGGAACGCGTCGGCAAGGCCTATAGGGTCATCGACCCCGTCCATTATGAGGATTTTGTCCTACAACAGGAACTTTTCAGCTCCCGAAAATATCTTGAAAAAGACCCGGCTCGAGCTCTGGCTTTCCGAAACGCCACTATACGAGGATGGGAATATGCATTGGCTCATCCCGAGGAGTTGGCCCGGATCATCCGGATGGGTTACGGCAGTGACAAAAGTACCGAAGAGCTTCTCTATGAAGCCCGCCTGGTGCGTAAAACAATCCAACCCAAACTCTTTACGATCGGTTCCTTCGACAAAGCCTTCCTCCGTCTTCAGTTTCACCGCTTAGTTCCCGACGCCAAGCCGAAAGAGATAGATCGTTGGATTGGAGACTATCTTTTCGGAGACGATACGGCGATGTCGCCATTGATCCTTACTCCCCGGGAGCGGGACTATATCAAAAAGCATCCTATGATCCTGGCTCACAATGAAAGCTACTGGCCTCCTTTTAATTTCAGGGAAGAGGGCAAAGCCAAAGGGTTTGCCGTGGATTATTTCAATCTGATCGCCGAAAGGCTGGGAATTAAGGTCGACTATGTAGCCGGATATACCTGGCAGCAATTTCTTTCCCTGATCCATACGCCCAAACTTGATGTACTGATCAATGCCGCCATTACTTCTGATCGGAAGAAGAAGCTCCTTTTCACTCCTCCCTATATCGACTTGAAGAACGCCATCTATACCCATCTGGATCACACACCCTATCAGTCTCTCAAGGAGCTTCATGGGAAAAAGGTTGCCTTGGTTCGCGGGTTTTTTATCCAGGAATACATTCAAAAACACTATCCGAAAATCAAGGTAGTTCTGGTGGACAATCAGCTCGAAGCTCTCAAGCTTCTCTCTTTGGGCAAGGTGGATGCTGCCGTCGGAAAGCAGATCGTCATGGACTATCTGCTCAGACAGCATCTCTTCTCGGGAATCATCGCGACCAACTTTGTCGAAGATCCCGGTACGGTCAGCCATGTGGCCTTGGCGGTGGACCGCAACGATACCCTGTTGGCGGGAATCCTGCGCAAAGCCCAGGCGACGCTTCGCCCTTCGGAGATCCAATGGCTCCGTCACCACTGGTTTGGGATCAATCCCTTGCTGGAGACCCGTGAACTTCTGAACAAAAACGAAAAAGCATACCTGAAAAAGAAGGGGAAAATCGTTGCGTGTATCGAGAGGGACCGGGGGCCCGTCGAATTTGTCGACGGGAAGGGAAGTCCCCGTGGGATCGGAGTCGATGTCTTGAAAGCGCTGACAAAAAATCTGGGCGTGAAGCTCTCCATCCGTCCCCTGGAAGGGTACGCCAACATCGAAGAGATGCTTTATGATCGCCATTGCGATCTACTTCCCGCGACACAAGCCGGGGCCTATCGCTCCGTTCTTTTGGATTTTACAAAACCCTACCTCATCTACGATACCGTGCTCGTTGTCAGTCACGGGCCAAAGAAAAAGATCGATCTGGCCAAGGCCAAGATCGGCGTACACTGGGGAGACTCCAGCATCGACGTCCTCGCCGCGACCCGTCCGAAGCTTCGCATTGTCTATTACGGTGACTATCCGGAGCTCTTCTCTTCACTACGGGAGGGAAAGCTTGACGCAGTCTTGATACCCCAACCGATTTTTCGCTATTACAAGGAGCGGGGAGAGGCCTCCGGACTTGCCGTATCCGAGACCGTACCGGTCAAATCCGAACTCTCTTTAGGTATACGTAAGGATGAACGAACCCTCTATGAAATTTTCGACAAAATCATCCGTGCAATGCCTCCGGAAATGTTTCATGCGATCTCAGATAAATGGACCCAAGAGCGGGTGGTGCGCCTTGTGGACTACCGGTGGGCCTTGGAGATCCTGGCTGCGGCTCTGTTGATCATCGCAGGGGTCCTCCTCGCCTATTGGCGACAGAGGCGACTCACGCAGAAGATCGAGAAGCTCAATGTGACTCTCGAAGAGCGGATCGATGAGGCCCTGGAAAAAAACCGCCAGCAGCAGCTCATGATGCTTCACCGAAATCGCCTCGCCAATATGGGAGAGATGGTCGCAATGATCGCCCATCAGTGGCGCCAGCCTCTCAATAACCTCTCTCTGCTCAATCAGCTCCTTATTACTCAATATCGAAAAGGGCGACTTGATGAAGAGGCCATCGAGTACTTTGCAAACAACTCTCAAAAGCAGATTCAACAGATGTCTCAGACCATCGACGACTTTCGGAACTTTTACCGTCCGGATAAAGAAAAGAAAAGCTTCTGCGTCCAGGAATTGGTACGCCAAGTCGTTAATATGGTTCAAACCACCTTTTCCAACGAATATATTGAACTGACAGTAGAGGCTCAAGGGTGCGACACTTTTAGAGGGTATCCTAACGAATTGGCTCATGCGATTCTCAACATCCTGAACAACGCAAAAGATGCATTGATACAAAATATACGGCATGATCGGTCAATAAGCATCAATGTACGTCGGGAGGGAGAGGATATTTTGATCACAATCTGTGACAATGCCGGAGGGATTCCCGAAAAGATACTTCCCAAAATATTTGACCCTTACTTCTCGACAAAAAGTGATAAAAACGGTTCGGGATTGGGCCTCTATATGACGAGCGTTATCATTACCGAGCACATGCATTCGAAAATCCATGCCGAAAACCGTGATAGCGGAGCCTGCTTCATTATCCGTTTGCAGAAGGGGGAAGATAATGGCTCTGAGTGATCTGATGTTGCTTTTGGTGGAAGACGATCCAATTGCACAAGAACAGCTGAGGCTCTACTTTGAAGATCAGTTCGATACGGTGCTTCAAGCCTACAACGGGCTAGAGGGGCTCGATCTTTACCGGCGTCATGCTCCCGATATTATCCTGACGGACTTACGGATGCCGGGGCTCAGTGGACTGGATATGATCACTGAAATTCGCAAAGAAAATCCCGATCAGGTCATTATGATTTTTTCTGCTTTAAATGATTCCGATACGCTCTTAAAAAGCCTCAATCTTTCCGTAGACGGTTTCATCCCCAAGCCGATTCTCGACCTCTCTCTTGTCGAAGAACGCCTGGAGAAGGTGGCGGAAAAAATCCAGAGAAAGAGCAGTGAGGAACGCCATCAAATCCACCAACTCTATCAAAAGGCCTATTTTGACGCTCTGACCGGTATTTATAATCGAAACTACTTTGACGATTATTTGCGGAGAGTGATTTTGAGCCATAACGACGAAAATTCCCTGGCTTTGCTTATCATCGATATGGATAACCTGAAAGAAATCAACGACCGATATGGACATGCAACGGGAGATCGGGCCTTGGTGCTCCTAACGGATACCCTTAGACGTACGGTACCTGAAAAGGCCTCGTTGATCCGCTTAGGGGGAGATGAATTGGCCGTGATCATACCGGGGGCCAATCGTCAAAAAATCCTGGGGTTTCTCGAAGAGATTGAAGCGCTTCAAGGCATGCCTCTGCAGCCTGATCACGAAGGTCCACGGATCTCTTTTAGTATAGGATGCAGCTTTTTCCCGGAGGATGCCCGTACAGTCGACAAGCTTCTCGCTCATGCAGACCAAGCGATGTATCAGGCAAAGAAATCGGGAAAGGGAAGGGCCTATTTCTATACAGAAAAGTGAAATCAATTGATCTTCCCGGCCTCATCAGTTGTAAGGTAGAAGAGCAATACGGCTGGCTTGAGAGTCAGGCCGCCGGGAGCTTTGGAGCTTAGGCGAGCTGGGTCGCCTTGGTAACATTGTATTTGAGGCCGATCTGTTCAGGGGTGCAGCCCAGGGCGAGCGCAACCATCTGGGGCATGTGAAGGACCGGCAGCTCGATCTCCCGACCTAGCTGCTTGCCTGCGCTCTCTTGCTTGAGGTCCATATTGAGCTGACAGAGGGGACAGGGGGTGACCATCAGATCCGCTTCGTGGTCGATAGCGTCCAGCAGCGCCGTACCGCTAAGGGCATTACTGGTCTCGGGTGCCTGGAGATCCACATGGAAACCGCAACACTTATTTTTTGACTCGTATTCCACGGGCTTGCCCTCCAAGGCTTCGATAAGCCGGTCGAGAGAGGTGGGGGCATAGGGGTTTTCATGGGTATACTTCTCCATCAGAGGCTCTTCATGATGCAGCATCTCACCCCCGCCTTCGCCGATATCGTATTCCCCTTGGGGCGGAACGTTATTGTGCTTGTAATGAATGTGGCTGGGGCGGATATTGTGGCAGCCGTAGAAGGGAGCGATGTTGAAATGGCTAAGCGGCTTGACCACCTTTTCGCGAATATTCTCCAGGCCGTAGTCGTCGATAAGGGCGTAGAGGAAGTGGCGCACGCTGCTGGTGCCCTTGTACTCCAGGCCCACTTCGGCCAGTTTTTCATTGACTTTCGCTTTCATCTCGGGGTCGTGGTCGAGACGCTCCTTGGTCATGACGGTGTTGAGCTGGCAGGTGTTGCAGATCGTCACCATCGGAAGGCCCAGCTTTTCGGCGTAGCAGATATTTCGGGCGTTGAGGACCAGGGAGAGGAACTCGTCGAAATCCTGCAGGTGGCTCGCGCCGCAGCAACTGGCCTCGTCGAGCAGGACCAGCTCGATTCCCAGTTTTTCCGCGACCGCCAGCGTGGAGGAGAGGAGCTCCGGAGTGGACTCCCTCGCCGTGCATCCGGTGTAGAGGGCATATTTTAGTTTGCTCATTTCTCTTCCTCCTTAGAGTTCGTGTGTTTTGGAGATCTCGATCAGTTTCTGGATCTCTTCGAGATTTTTGGAGCGGGGCATCTTCTTCTTGGCCAGGTCGAAGGGGTGGACCTTGCCGGCTTTGATCATTTTCAGCGCCTCGCTCAGGTGCTTGACGACGCCCAGGCCCTCGGAGTAGAGGACGATATCCTGCTCGTCGAGGTAGCCGAACTTCTTGATAGAGCGTACGAAGCCCTCGGCATGTTTGGTCGCGACGTTACGCTCGGCGACGTGCTCCTCAAACTGCATGTTGTGGAGTTTGGTGATCTTCTCGATGGGGTTGACATCCTTGGGGCAGGCTTCGGCACACTCGAAGCATTTGACGCAATCCCAGACGCCCGCACCCAGCTCCGCCGTAGTTTCAAGACGCTCGATCTTGGCCTCGTCCCGGGGGTCGACGCTGAAGCGGTAGGCCGCAGCGAAGGCGGCGGGTCCCAGGTAGTCTTCGTTAACTTCGATGACGGGACAGGCGTAGTGGCATGCACCGCACTGGATACAGTAGTCGGCTTCGAGGAAGTTTTCTACCTGCTCGGGGCTCATGAGGGTTTCGCTCTCGGGATGGGGGTCGACCTCGGTCTGGACATAGGGTTTGACGGCGGCATGCTTGGACCAGAAGTCCCCTTTGTCGATGATCATATCCTTGACGGCCCGTTTGGTGCTCTGGGGTTCGAAGACCAGCTCGTCGCCAAAGAGGTCGATAAGATCCTGGGCATTTTGCTTACAGGAGAGGACGGGTTTGCCGTTGACCTTGATACCGCAGGCACCGCAGATACCGTGGCGGCAGGAGCGGCGATAACTGAAGGAGCCGTCATGCTCCCATTTGATGCGGTTGAGCAGGTCGAGGATCAACTCGTCTTTGCCCACTTCCATCTCATAAGTCTTGTAATAGGGGAGGTAGTCGGTCTCCGCGTTGTAGCGGAAGGCCTTGATGCTCACCCGCCGGGTTTCGGTCGTCGTAGTCTGTCGTGTATCGCTCATCGCCGCTCCTTAGTAGCTTCGTTCTTGGGGTTCGAATCTGCCCAGGGTCACTTCGCCGTACTCCAGGCTCAGGCTGTAGTCGCCGTCGAACTTCGCGTAGGTATGCTTGAGGAAGTTCTCGTCGTCGCGCTTGGGATGATCTTCGCGGAAATGGGCTCCACGGGACTCTTTGCGAGCCAGGGCGCCTTCGACGATGAAGAGGCTGAAGTCGATCATGTGTCCCAGCTCGATCGCTTCCTGCAGATCGGTGTTGAAGGTAGAGGATTTATCGTCGATGCGGATATTACCGTAGCGCTCGTAGAGCTCGGAGAGTTTGGCCTTCTGGCGCAAGAGGGATTCCTCGGTCCGGAAGACGCCCGCATCCATGGTCATACTCTCCTGGAGCTCGTTACGCAGGGCGGGGACCCGCTCGTCGCCGTTGTTGCTTTTGATTCCCTCTACCTTGGCGATCATCTCCTCGGCGTCGGCGGCTTTGGCGGGCTCCAGATCGATGGAGTCGAGATCCTCGATCATCGATCGACCGGCCCGGCGCCCAAAGAAGAGGGCTTCGAGCAGACTGTTGGCTCCCAGACGGTTGGCGCCGTGGACGCTGACGCAGGAGCACTCTCCCGCGGCGTAGAATCCCTCGACGGTTTCGGTGGGGCTCTTTTTGACCTGGCAGCGGATGTTGACGGGAATGCCGCCCATGGAGTAGTGGGCCGTCGCGGCGATCATGATGGGCTCTTTGAGCATATCCTGGCCCAGGAAGGTAATGGCCAGATCCCGCAGTTCGGGGAGCTTGGTTAAGATAGTCTCTTTGGGCAGGTGGGTCAGATCGATGTAGACGGCGTCCTTATTGGGGCCGACGCCTCGGCCTTCGCGGATCTCCTGCATGATGGCCCGGCTGACAACGTCGCGGCTAGCCAGCTCCATGGCGTTGGGGGCGTATTTGGACATGAAACGCTCCCCTTCGCTGTTGAAGAGGCGTCCCCCTTCGCCTCGGGCCGCCTCGGAGATGAGGATTCCCGAGCCTCCCAGCCCGCTGGGGTGGAACTGGACGAACTCCATATCCTCCAAGGGCAGGCCCCGGCGGGCGACGATGGAGAGGGCATCTCCGGTATTGGCGTGGGCGTTGGAATTGATTTTGAAGGCCCGGCCGTAGCCACCGGTGGCAAACATCGTGACTTTGGCGTTGAAAATAGCGGGGCGGGAGTCGCGGATGTTGTAGGCCGCGATGCCTTTGACTTTGCCTTTACCGTCGTAGAGCAGGTCGGCGCAGTACCACTCGTCAAAGACTTCGATACCGGCACGGAAGGCCTGCTCGTAGATCGTCTGAAGCAGAGTCAGACCCGTCCGGTCGGCGGCGTAGCAGGCCCGGGGCTTGGATTGGCCGCCAAAGGGACGCTGAGCGATACGTCCGTCTTCGCGGCGGGAGAAGATCGCCCCCATGCGCTCGGCCCAGCGAATCGTTTCAGGGGCGCCGTCGCACATGAGGGCGATGGCGTCCTGATCCCCGAGGTAGTCGCTCCCCTTGACGGTGTCGAACTGGTGCAGCTCCGTATCGTCTTCGTCGCTTAGTGCAGCGTTGATTCCACCTTGGGCGGCGCCGGAGTGGCTCCGCAAGGGATGGAGCTTGGTGATGACGGCGACCCTTTTGCCCGCCTCTTTGAGCTCTTTGGCAGCGGCCAACCCCGCCAGCCCGGCTCCGACGATCACCGCGTCGTATTGGTAGATGGTTACATCGTTCATTTCCATAGGACCCGATCCTTCCGAATTGATTTCGATCCATTATAGCGGCGAGGCAATATAAGAATGTTGAATAGTGAAGTAGAAGAAGGAGAGAAAGTCGGGAGGTGTTACGATATGCCCCAGGCTCAGGAGGCGACGGAAACGCTCCGAGGAGCGTCGGAGAGGTAGCGATCGGCAAAGTCGGAGAAGGCGATCATGGGCAGTGGTAGCTGCCGATTCATCTCCCGCTCGATGCCGGCGAACTGCTCCCGGACATAGGCCAGATCTACCTCCCGGGAGAAGACCAGGGCCGTCGCCCCGCTGTCGAAGGCATCGGCAATCATCGCTCCGGCCTTGAGTCTGGCGAAGGAAGGATTGCACTCGATGAGGGAACGGCCGATGAGACGGTCGGAGCGCCCGAAAGCGAGGGCATGGGCTCCCCGTGCTTCCAGCAGCTGGGCAAAACGCTCGTATTCTCCGGTAGCTTCGGGGCCGGTATAGAGAGCGAAACTTCCGCCTTCGATCGACTCCGTTTCAAAAGAGGGAGGAGTTTTGCGGCAGAGCTTCTCACCAAGCTTCCGGATCAGAGGCCTGCGGCGGGGGCGAAAGATCCGGCGTCTAAGCTCTTGGAAGGCCGTGTTTTCGTCTCGGGGGTCGAAGAGGTTGTTGTCATACTCGGCGCAGTAGAGGCCGCAGTCGCTTTGGGCTAGGGCAAGGAGGATCTCCTCTTCGGCTTCGTGGCCACGCTCGATCATCCGGTGAGCCGTCAGCAGCACTGCATCGCCGATATATTCGGGAGTGAAGCGAAAGCTCTCGGAGGCGTAGTGGAGGGGATAGAGGCTCTCGTAGTAGGCCCGGTCCGACGCATCGGCCCAGGGGGCGATGAGATCGAAGGCTTGTTCGAAGTCTCTATCGTCGATGATCAGGCCGTGACGGGCTCTTCGCTCCGAGAGAGGCGTGATTCGCCACTCCTTGCCGAGCCGTCTGACGGCTTCTCCTACGGTCCGCGCACCGGAGACGACACGGCCGTTGGTCCGGAACCAGCAACGGCTGCGGGGATAGGCGAACTCCCGTTCCCTGCGGGCGATCATCTCCAGCACGTCTCGCAGAGGCACGGTGTCGCTCAGATGGAAAGTGAAGTGCTTTTTGTAAGGCAGGTAATCTTTTCGGGCATCGAAGAAAAAGGCTTCGATAGAGATTTTATGTTTCATCTTGATCCTTTTTGGAGATCACAAGTTGGAAGATTATAGCTTAGGGGATCTTGAATTTCACGAAAGAGGCAAAGGAAGGCAGAAGAGGATGAATGGATGTGTCACCTGGTATCACTACTTTCTCCATAGCCCGCTTTTGCACATCCTAAGGAAATATCGATCAGGGCCGGGATGTCGTGGCTATCCCTCCGTCAGGATCCGAGCTACCCGCCGGCTGCTACCGTGACCGAGATAGGCCCGCAGTTTCTCTACATCCTCTCCGTAGCTTGTGCGGTCGAAACTTTCAAAGGCCCGGAAGAGAGCTTCCGGGCTCAGGTCCTCCTGGAGAAGCTCCGGATGCATGGGGCGTCCCTGAAAGTCGAGGCTGAAGAGATTGGCCAATCCGGCGTATTGCAGATCGACCAGGCGCCGGGCCAAAAAGGCATCCAGAGCCTTGGCCCGATAGGCCAGGACGAAGGGGGTGCCGATCAGGGCGGCTTCGAGGGTGGCCGTGCCACT
The DNA here is from genome assembly GCA_026983875.1 of Campylobacteraceae bacterium. Lineage (GTDB taxonomy): Bacteria > Campylobacterota > Campylobacteria > Campylobacterales > Sulfurovaceae > Nitratifractor. The sequence continues at coordinate 4,851 of JALSTG010000026.1, read as the reverse complement.
GCAGATGAAAGCGAAGTCACTCTCATAAAGCGTGGCATGGATATCGTGGACGGGAGTAAAGCCCGACAGGTCACCGTAGAGATCCCGGATGCGAGCCGCATCGAAATAGGGAGGGATGACGATCCGGGCTTCATGCTGGGGTAAGATGCGGCGTAGGGCACGAAAGTGCGGCATCAGCCTCCGGATCTCTCCCGAACGGCTTCCGGGAAGGTAGGCGATGATGCCTGTAGTTCGCGGCTTCTCCGGGGTGCGAAAGCGTTTGATCTCATCGAGTAAAGGATGGCCCACATACTCGATGGGTGCATCGGTAGGATAGTAGGTCGATTCAAAAGGCAGGATACTCAATAAGCGGTCGCAAGTCCGGGCGAGGACGGGGATGCGGCCCTTGCGCCAAGCCCAGGCCTGGGGGAGAATGTAGTAAAGAATCTCTTTGTCGGGGTAGCGCTTTTTGATCTTCTTGGCCAGGGGGAGGTTGAAGCCCGAGGCGTCCATAAGCAGGACCTTGTCCGCATCGGCAGCCCGCTCCACCATCCGGTCGGCAAGCCGATAAAAAAAGGGGAGTTTCTTAAGAGCGTCTACAAAGCCCATGACGGCAAGGGAACGCAGATCGACGATGGGCTCTCCCAGCTCTGCACTGAAGATCCCCTCTATCTCTACCGACTCGGGCAGGTGCTTTTTGAGCTCGGCAAGGTGGAGATTGGCGGAGTGTTCGAGGGCACTGACGAGGAGTTTCACGCATCGACCTCGTAGAGTTCGCGCTTGATCCGGTCGAGGTTGAGTTTTTGCCGGGCTGAGCGTCGCAATGCCTCGGCTCTCTCACGGTCGAGGCGGAGTTTTTCCATGAGAGGTTCGAGAGGTTTGCCCTCGCTCTCGGCGATAAAAAGCTTATACTCTTTTTTGGTCAGTCGCCTACGCAAGATCTCATCGAGGGCTTCGGGACATTTGAGGCGCCCCAGCGGCTTGGAGATATGATTCTCAATGGCGCGAATGAGATTTTCTGAGGAGAGTTTCATAAGCTTTGTTATCCTTCTATAAAAAAAGATTGGACTAATTATAGCGAGGAGTCGTTATGACCTATCGAGAGTGGTACGAAAGCTTTGCTCGGCGTCACGAAGAGGTTCTGTCAATGCTTGATGGGCAAAGCCCCGAAACGATATACGACTACTTTGACTATGAAAATATGAAAGCGCGTCATCCGGATTTCTGCCCTCTCTACAGAGAGGAGAAGAAGTGTCACGATTTGGAAGGTCTCAACTGCTACCTCTGCGGCTGTCCCTATTTTCGCTATTGTGATGAAGGCATCGACCGTATCGACGGCAAGATCCGCTACAGCCTGTGTGCTATCGATGCAAAACAGGGGAGGCGTTTTGAGACCGAAACGGCGATACATCAGGATTGCTCACAGTGCTTCTTACCCCATTTACGAGGCTTTATCCTACGTCATTTTGATCGGGATTGGAAAAAGATTATGCACAAATGCGAAGCGTGTGGCACGGAGTGTGGAACATGCGGAGAAACCGTTTGAGACTGGGGAATGAGATCTCTTTAACAGCTTGGCCTTTTCACTCTAGAAGATTGAGGGCATCTCGGTAGATGGGCTCGTCGATGAAGCCGTACTTCGTGTGCATGATGCCGTGTTCACCTCGTCGACTTGCCTTTTCGAATGCCGCTTTGATCTCCCGGGCCCTACGGATTGCCTCCGGATCGGGAGCAAAAATTTCATTGGCTACGGCGACTTGTGCGGGGCCCATGCAGGCCTTAGCGTCAAAGCCCATCTCCCGTTCTCTGAGACACCAGCGGCGGAATCCCTCCAGATCCCGATAGTCCTGATACATAAAAGAGACCGGCAGTAGCCCTGCCGTCCGGGCGTCGAGGAGAAACTTGGCCAAGAGCGCTTCGGCAGTGGGGTTCCCCGGTCCGTCGGTGACGAGACGCTGGGGCAATCCCAGATCTGCCAGTAGGTCGAGGATGCCCAGGTTCACCGTCGTCAGCCGCGGATCGATCCCTCCCCAGTGTGCCAGATCCCGAAAGGCCTCTTTGGTCTCTAGGGAGATGTGAAGCTCCCGATCTTCCGGTAGCAGGCTGAGGGCCCGCTCGATCTCTTTCCTATAACGGACTTTTGGCAGTCGGATCGCATCGAAACTGAAGTCCCTGAGAAAGCGGATCTCTTCCTCCCCGCCCCGATCGAGGGGGTTGACTCGCACGACGATGCAAGAGGGGCACTTCTCCAGATGACTAAGAAAGAGGACGATATTGAGCAGTGCTTCCTTCTTTTTTGAGGGGGCGATCGCATCTTCGAGATTGAGAGTTACCCAGTCGGCATCGAGAGTGTCAAGACGGTTGAGATGGCGAAGCCGCAAGGGGTTGAGCATCATATTGGATCGGTGCCGTCCATGGGAGCAGAGAGCTTTGCGCTTGGTACCTATCTCTGCTCTTTTGCGATGCTCATCCCAATCTTCCACGGCTTCTATATTTTTAAATATCATTCTGGAACCCTTTCATCTATTGCGAGATTATCGCCTAGGCTTCCTTTGAAACCTCCTGTGTTACAATGCCCCATCACTCAAAAGGAATTGGATGGACAAGGAAGCTTTTCTCATCTCCCGTCTGCACTCCCGGTATGTCGGTGACGACGCCGCCGTGGTCGGAGAGTGGATCTATAGTGCCGACGCCTTTTGCGAGGGGAGCCATTTCCGTCGGGAGTGGATGAGCCCGGCGCAAATCGGCCGCAAGGCGATGCTGGTCAACCTCTCCGATGCCGTCGCGATGAATGCCGATCCTCTTTATGCCCTGGTAACGGTGATGCTACCAAGAGAGATAGAAACAGAGGTGATCAGTGAGCTGATCAAGGCCCTGGAGGGTACGGCGGCCGAATACGGCTGTGAAATCATCGGAGGAGATACCGTCGGCGGAGACGCTTTGCATCTGAGTATCACTCTGATCTCCCGTAGCGATGCCCCGTTGTTGCGTCGGGGAGTAGAGCCGGGGAATCTTCTGGCCTACACGGGGAATTTGGGAACTTCCAAGCGGGATTTGGAGCGATTGATGCGCGGCCAAGAGATTCCTGCCGATTCCCGCTTCTACGAGCCGGTTTTGCGGCGGGATTTCGTCAAAAAGGCCCGGCCTTTTCTCCGGGCAGGAATGGACATATCCGACGGGCTCTACTGTGACGTAAACAAACTGCTGGATGCCAACGGTCTGGGGCTGGAGCCTTTGCAGGAAATTCCGGCGGAGATTGGGGAGAGCGGAGAAGAGTATGAGATGCTGATCGCTTTTGAAGCCTCCTCTCTCGACAGGCTTCTACGGATTGCCCAAGAGGAGGGGATTTCCTTGACTATTTTCGGCCGGGTCGCTTCAAATCGCTTTCGCTATCCCTGTGGAAGTCAGCATTTCCGACCCGGGACTTAAGAGGCATTCCACTGACGGACACCGAAAGTCTCTACGACATAATCGATGTCCTTGTCGCCCCGACCGGATAGGTTGACCAGGATAGCGTCATGGGGCTTTTCGGTGGCCAACTTCATGGCGTAGGCAATGGCGTGAGCGCTCTCGAGGGCGGGAATGATTCCTTCGTATTGACTGATGGCGTAGAAGGCGTCGATCGTCTCCTCGTCGGTCGCTCCCCGGACCTGGACCCGACCGATCTCATGGAGATAGGCCTGCTCGGGGCCGACGCCCGGATAGTCCAGACCGCTGGCGACGGAGTGGACCGGAGCGGGCTCGCCCTTCTCATCCTGGAGCAGGATCGATTTGAAGCCGTGGAGCACGCCGGCTTTTCCGTACTCAAGCGTGGCGGCATGGTCGCCGAGGCGGGTGCTCTTGCCCAAGGGTTCCACGGCGTAGAGTTCGACGGGGTCGTCGATGAAACCGCTGAAAATTCCCATGGCATTGGAGCCGCCGCCGACACAGGCGACGATATGATCGGGGAGCTCGCCGTCGGTCATCTCCATATACTGCTCTCGGGCTTCGATCCCCACCACGCTCTGGAAATCCCGGACCATCATGGGGAAGGGGTGAGGTCCGACGACGGATCCGATGGCGTAGAGGGCCGTATCGAGTTGGGAGAGGTAGGATTCAAAGGCCGAGTCTACCGCTTCTTTGAGAGTTTTGAGCCCGTGGGTAGCGGGGACGACCTGGGCGCCGAGGATCTGCATCCGCACGACGTTGGGATGCTCTTTGGCGATGTCCACCTCGCCCATATGGATTTCACACTCCAGTCCGAAGTGCGCCGCGGCGGTGGCCAGAGCAACGCCGTGCTGTCCCGCGCCGGTCTCGGCGATAAGCTTGGTCTTGCCCATGCTTTTGGCCAGCAGGGCTTCGGCCATACAGTGGTTGAGTTTATGCGCACCCGTGTGGTTGAGATCTTCCCGCTTGAAGTAGATCTGGGCTCCGCCGACGGCTTCGCTGAGGCGCTTGGCGTGATAAACGGGGGTAGGGCGTCCCTGGTAATGCTTACGAATCCGGCGCAGTTCCGCGAGGAAGTCGTGGGATTTGCGTAGTTTTAGATAGGCTTCGGTGATCTTTTCAAACTCCTCCACCAGCTGGGGAGGCAGAAAGGCACCTCCGTACTCTCCGAAATACCCTTTTTCGTCAGGTTGGGATTTGAGATAGTGGTGTTTCATGTAAGACCCTCCTTTTCAATCGTTACGATCAAGACGATTCTATCGCCAAGGCCTTGAAAAAGAGCTAATGGAGCTTCACAGTTCTTGGGACGTCGTCTCGAAGCGAGGCAGAGTGGGATCACCCGGAGGAGGGGGAATGATCACGCTCTCGCAGCTTTGGCACTTAGGCGCTTCTTTCGAAGCACAGCCGGGCAGGAGAAAGGCGACGACGGCAAAGAGAAGCAAGATC
>JALSTG010000025.1 GCA_026983875.1 Campylobacteraceae bacterium | reverse complement strand
GATCGCCCAGAGGAGAAACGGGACCAGAATCACATAGAGCCCGGTCAAGAAGGCAGACATGGAAGCCCCTACGCTCAGTAGCCCAAGGGTTTGGGTGCCGAAGGCAGCGAAGTAGAGCGTCCCAAGGAGAAAACCCGCCTTCCAATAGCCGGGATCACGTAGCTCCCTCCGCAAAAGGACGAAAGGCATCAGAGAGAGAAAGGCGATACCGAAACGCAAGAAGAGGAAAGAAAAGACCGGGACGGAGGCGATGCTCTCCTTGACGACCACAAAGGTGCTGCCCCAGACGACGGCGACTGAGAGGAGCAGCAGATCCGCCATTATTCGGCGCGAATTGGTCATTAATATTCTCCAATATTAAAATAGACAAATGGGAAAAATCGTCAAAACTCCCGATTCTTTGGCGTATTTTAGTGAATCTTTACTACAATATTGGCAAAAGTACGGCGATAGAGCGCCAAAGGGAAGCTATGGCTCAAGATCCGATCATCAGGATGGAGAAGGTCAACAAATATTTTGGAGAGTTTCACGCACTGAAAGATATCGACTTTCAGGTGGAGCGGGGAGAGATCGTCGTGATCTGCGGTCCCAGCGGCAGCGGCAAATCGACGCTGATCCGCTGCATCAACCGTCTGGAAGATATCGACGAGGGACGCATCGTCATTGACGGAGAAGACATTTACGCCAAGGGGGTCGATATCAACAAGATCCGGGCAGAAGCAGGAATGGTCTTTCAGCACTTCAATCTCTTTCCCCATTTGACTATATTAGAAAATATTACTATCGCCCAGAACAAGGTCAAGAAGGTGCCCAAGGCCGAAGCCGAAAAACGGGCCATGGTACTGCTGGAGCGTGTGGGGCTGGCCCACAAGGCTCACGACTACCCCAGTGCCCTCAGCGGTGGACAGAAGCAGCGGGTCGCCATTGCTCGTACTCTGGCCATGGAGCCCAAGATTATCCTCTTTGACGAACCGACCAGCGCTCTGGACCCGGAGATGATCGGAGGAGTTCTGGACGTCATGCGGGACTTGGCCAAAGAGAACTATACCATCGTCTGCGTCACCCACGAGATGGGTTTTGCCAGGGAGGTGGGGGATCGGATCGTCTTCATGGACGAGGGGGTGATTATCGAGGAGGAGAAGCCCGAAGCGTTTTTCCAAAACCCCAAGAGCGAACGGGCCCGAAAGTTCCTCAAAGAGATCCTCACCCACTGAGGGCGCACGAAAAGAGCCCCGGAGGCTTATGGGAGCTTCTGCGGGTCTTTTCGGAGGCGGTGCTTCGCTACGGTGAAGTCAAAGATCAAAAGATCAAAGGAATGAAGATGATGAAAAAAATTCTACTGGCACTGATCGTGCTCTTTAACCTCTCGGCGATGGCCGACGATCCCCAACTCTGGGAAAAATCGACCCTCAATCAAATCCTCAAGCGAGGAGAACTCCGGGTCGGACTGGAGCCGGGATATATGCCCTTCGAAATGAAGGATAAAAAAGGCAACATCATCGGATTTGATGTCGATATGGTGCGCCTCATGGCCAAGGAGATGGGGGTCAAGCTCAAGCTGGTCCCCACCGCCTGGGACGGGATCATCGCCGGACTCCTGACCCGCAAGTACGACATCATCGCTTCGGGAATGACCATGACCCAGAAGCGCAATCTCAAAGTCAACTTCTCCCACCCCTATATCTCCGCCGGACAGACGCTGATCCTGCGCGAAGAGATCGCCAAGAAGGCCAAAACCTGGAAGGATCTGGACAAGCCCGAGATCACCGTCGTCACCAAACTGGGGGTCACCGGCGAGATCGCTGCGCGCAAGATGTTCAAGCACGCTAAGATCCGCACCTTCGAGACCGAGGCCGACGCCGCTCAGGAGGTCCTCAACGGCAAGGCCGACGTCTTTATCTACGACAAGCCCTACAACGTGCTCTTTATGGCCAAGAAAGGCAAGGGTCACGGCGTTGTGCACTGGGACAAAGACCTGACCTTCGAGCCCTTCGGCTGGGCAGTGCGCAAAGGCGATCCCGATTTCCTCAACTGGCTCAACAACTTCCTCTATCAGATCAAGCACGACGGTCGTTACGACAAGATCTACAAGAAGTGGATGATCGACAGCGCATGGCTCAAGCGGGTACAGTAAACTATGTCTAGTCATCGACAGAGCCTGCTCGAAAACCCTACCTTCGGCAAGGTGGGGGCGGCGCTGTTCTATCTGCTCCTGGCGGCAGGTCTCTTTTTTGCCGCGACGAAAATGAACTATTCGTGGAAGTGGAACAGCGTCCCGAAATACTTTGCCTATGAAAAGGTAGAGACGATTCCCGCCGAGTTCGACGGTACGGTCAAAGTCGAGGGGAATCGGCTTATCCTCATCGGTCATGAGGGGGAGAAAAGGGTTGTCACGCTTCCGGAAGGGTATAAACCCGTCGTGAAAGATGGGGAGGAGATCTACGAAGGCGACGCCCTGGCCGAGACGAAGCATTGGGTCCCGGGTCCCTTGATCAACGGCCTCATCGTCACCCTCAAGATCTCGGGCCTGGGGGCATTGCTGGCCTTCTCTATCGCTATACTCCTGGCTTTCATGCGCATCAGCAAATATCCTGTCCTTCAGTATATCGCCTCGGCCTATATCACCGTGATCCGGGGCACGCCTCTGCTGGTGCAGATCTTTATCTTCTATTTCATCATCGCCACGATCTTCGAGATGCCCCGCTTCTACGCCGGGGCGATGTCCCTGGGGCTCTTCTACGGCGCCTACATCGCCGAGGTCCTTCGGGGCGCGATCCAGTCCATCGACCGGGGTCAGCACGAGGCGGCCAAGTCTCTGGGGATGAACTGGACTCAGACAATGGCCTATATCGTCATGCCCCAGGCCTTTAAACGGGCGCTCCCGGCCCTGGTGGGGGAGCTTATCGCCCTGGTCAAAGACTCCTCCCTCGTCTCGGTCATCTCCATCACCGACCTCACCAAAGTCGGCCGGGAGATCGTCGCCAATACCTTCAGCCCCTTTGAGACCTGGCTCATTGTCGCGGCGATGTATTTTGCCATCACCTCGATCCTCTCCTTCATCGGACACCGTCTGGAAAAAAGGATGAAGCTTAAGGGTGGCCTGGCCTAAAGCTTCGATGGCGTCAAATGTGAGAAAGTGACAATGCAAACCCCGGGTAGGATCTTCAGTCACGGGCTGCATCCTCTGGATCTTCTGCTCTACGCCGTCGCCTATTATTATGTTTTCGAAGCCTCTCTCAATGACGGATTTTCCGGATATATGCTGGGGATTCCCTATGCCGCTTTCTTGATCGCCGATTTGCTGTTACACAGGACTTCGGTCTGGGTCAAACTGCTCCATATCGTGGTATTGAGTGTCGCGCTCTTTTTCATCCTCTTCGATCGCAGCGCCAATGCCCTGGTCTATCCCAAACTTGCCAAAGAGTACCGAATCCCTCGGGATCTGAATTACACCTACGGCCATTTTTTCATCAACGAACTCGATTTCGAAACCGTGCCTTACGAGGATCTATCGAGGAAAGAGCAAAAAATCTTCACTCTGAAAAAAGGGGCGACGATCCGTTTTCGGCGGCAGATCGTTACCGGACATCCCGATTTTGGCATCTCCTATCTCTTGGAGATCGATTCGCCGGACTTCGCGCCGCTGCGCAGCTACTTCCAGAAGCGACGCCCCAAGATCGAGGAGCAGTTTTGCCATAACAATCCCGATATCCTTCGATACGAACATGCAATTTACACCCATGATCGAAACCGCTGGTATATCTCGGAGTATGAGGCAGTTGATCTCTTGAAGTTTATGGGGGATCCCCATCCCTGGCCGCGTAACCGCTTTGACAACGGATGGGTCTATTGGAGTTTCTATCTCTTCACCTATCCTATAATTTTGGGATTGTTCATGATTTCACTCTGCATTCGCTACTGTCGAAGAAAGAAAAATCCGGCAAAGTGCACTCAATAATGTATCGAGGCCTCTGAATAATCTCGTTCTTGGGGTCAAATACTCTGGCAGTCGCGAACAGGAGGAGTATCCAGCAGAAGCAAACTGCTTTGCTTCCATCGCTTCGCACGACGCATCGCCTATGCCGAAGGCATCGATAACGTCCAGCCCGTTTCACGGGATGAGCGCTCCTTGATACAAAGAACGAATTGGCAATTATTCAGAGGGGTCTTTCGTGGATTCTCCTGCCTGTGCAGGAGCGGATTCCTCTCTCGCCAATAATCAACAGCCTACTCGCAATAGGCTTCATCGATGGCGTTGATCTTCTCGACCCGGCGTTCGTGGCGACCTCCTTCAAACTCCGTGGAGACGAAGGCGTCGATCATGCTCTGGACGACTCCCATGCCCACGACTCGTTCACCGAAAGCGAGGATCTGTGCGTCGTTGTGGGCTCGGGCCATGGTGGCCGTGTAAGCATCGTGGCAGAGGGCGGCGCGGATGCCCGGGACTTTGTTGGCGGCCATAGAGATGCCGATGCCTGTGCCGCAGATGACGATACCAAAGCTGCCCGCATCGTCTCGAACCGCTTCGGCGCATTTGCGGCCGTAGTCGGGATAGTCGACCCGATCCGCCGTCTCGGGCCCCAGGTCGATTACTTCGATCCCTTTGGAAGATAGATACTCTTTGACCTGATCCTTATAGTGGAATCCGGCGTGATCGGTAGCGATGTAGAATTTCATGTTGTCTCCTTCGATGGATTTTTTTGCGCTGCATCAGGCGGGGATGATCACCTTGAGGATCCAGCCCACGGGGGCAAAGAGGATTTGCGAGAGTGGGGTAAAAAGGATCGCAAAGAGGATGAACATCCCGTAAGGGTAGACCTTTTCGTAGGCTTCGACGAAGCCCCGCCAGCCTAATTTGGCTGCCAGGAAATGCAAGGCCTGTGAGCCGTCCAGGGGAGGAATGGGCCAGAGGTTGAAAACGGCCAGGACGACGTTGAGCATGACGCTCTGAACCAAAAAGAGGTAGATAAAAGCGCCCGTCATACTGTGGGGAGGATAGGCCAAAGGCAGAAGGGTCGCCAGAAGAGCCGCTAGAGCCAAGTTGTAGGTGATGCCCGCGAGGCTCACGGCGATGGCGCCGCCGTAGCCTCCGTTGCGAATGACGGTGTTCATATCGATCGGGACGGGTTTGGCCCATCCAAATAGAAACGGTGCGCCGGTGGCGTAGAGAATCCCCGGAACGAGAATCGTACCGACGGGATCGATATGTTTGATGGGATTGATACTTAGGCGTCCCGCCAGTTTGGCCGTCATATCGCCGTAGCGGTAGGCGACCCAGCCATGCATGATCTCGTGTCCGACGACGGCGACGACCAGAGCGAGGATCGAAGCGACGATCTTGAGGATTTGGAGTTCACTCATCAATCATCCTTGGGGATTTCGAACTGAAAGCGATCGATATTTCGGCCGACTCGGTCCCAGCGGACGCTAAAGCGATGACGGTTCCAGGCCGCCTCGCACTCCTTGGACTCCAGGGGAAGCTTACCGCAGACGGCCGAGAGGGCCTGGTGATCTCGTCCGCCGCCCCGGCCGTACATCACCCGCTCATAGCTACGGTACTCGATGCTGAAGTAGATGACCCAGGGCTTGCCGATAATGAGGCTATAGGGGACTGATCCCCAGAAACGGCTGTCTTCGGAGTTGTCCCGGTTGTCCCCGATCATATAGTAGTGGTCGGGTTCGACCTTTTTATAGAAGGCATTGACCGGTATTCCGCCGAGGGAATAGACCGGGATCTTGAGCTCCGGGACCAATACCGGTTTCATATCGACCTCCCTAGCCCGATAGAGAAGCATGTCGAAACTGTTGCCGTTGTACTCAGGTTTGTATTGAATGCCGGGGTATTTGTCCATGTAGGGATTGACGACCCAGAGCTTGCCCAGGGCCGAGACAATCTTTTTCTCCGGATAGTGGGCACGGATATATGCGTCGCCTTCATGGAAATGAATCAGCAGATGGTCCGCATAAAAGAGGATCTCGTCACCGCCGACGGCGACACAGCGCTTGACGAAGTGGGTCTTGCGGTCCTTGGGGACATAGAAGATGACGATATCTTCCCGCTTGGGACGGGGGCCGTCGATCAGGTGGCCGTCGCCGCGGAAGTCGGGCAATAGTTTGAGCCCGATCCAGGGGAGTTCGGGAATCGTCACGCCGTAGGCAAACTTCTTGGCGAAGAGAAAGTCGCCGATGAGTAGGGTACGCTTCATAGAACCGCTGGGGATGACGAAGGACTGGGCGACGAAAAAGATCAGCAGCAGAACAATAAGGATCGTCCCGGTCCAGGAGCTGGAGAAGCGGTAGAGTCCGAGGGCGAACTTTTTCATCGGGCAGCTCGTGCTTTGGCAGCTTGGAGAGTATTGGAGAGCAGCATGGCGATAGTCATGGGACCGACGCCGCCGGGGACGGGCGTGATATAGCTGCATTTGGGAGCGACGGCGTCGAAGTCAACGTCTCCGACGAGCCGGCCGTCTTCGAGGCGGTTGATCCCGATATCGATGACGACGGCCCCCTCCTTGACCATCTCGGCTTTGATCAGCCCCGGCACGCCGACGCCGACGATGATGATGTCGGCCGTCGAGGTGTGAGCGGCAAGGTCTCGGGTGTAAATATGGGTCACGGTGACGGTGGCGTCGGCATTGAGCAGCAGGGCGGCCATGGGTTTGCCCACGATATTGCTGGCGCCCACGACGCAGACATCTTTGCCCTGCAGTTGGATGCCGTACTCTTCAAACATTTTCATGACGCCTAGGGGCGTACAGGGGACGAATCCGGGGAGTTTGGTTACCAGGCGTCCCACGTTGTAGGGATGGAAGCCGTCGACGTCCTTGGCCGGGTCGATCACTTCGAGAATGCGTTCGGTATCGATATGCGGAGGCAGAGGCAGCTGGACCAAAATCCCGTCGATACGGGGATTGGCGTTCATCATCTCGATCGTCGCGACGATCTCCTCCTGGCTGATGGTGTCGGGCATCTCGTGGACGATGGAGTAGAAGCCCACCTCTTTACAGGCCTTGGCCTTCATCTTGACGTAGGCGTGGCTGGCGGGATCGTCGCCGACCAGGATTACCGCCAGTCCGGGGACGATCTCGCTCTCGTCGTTGAGGCGTTCTACCTCTTCTTTGACCTGGCTGCGGATCTTCGCCGCCAAGGTTTTGCCGTCGATCAGTTGCATGCTTTCTCGCTTCCGGGGGGCGCAGAGCGCCCTGAAAAAATTTGGGGTATTATATCGAAAACGCTCTGGAGAACTTGGAATATGCAGTGGAGAAAATTGGCGGTATTGGCTCTTTTGATCGGTAGTCGGAGTGTCGCGGAGGACTTTATCTCCGAGTTTGAATATGGCCAGATGCTCTACCAGAATCCCCGAGGCGTCAGCTGTGTCCCCTGTCACGGAGACAACGGAGAGGGAGCGATCATTGCCCGCTACGGGAGCAAAAAGGAGCCAAAAGTCCTCAGAGGACCCGATATCCGCCAGGTGACGGAAAAGGATCTGCGAAAGGCTTTGGAGAAGGGGCCGGGGGTGATGCCGCGCTACTTTCTGACCGACGAGGAGATCCGGGCGCTCTTTACCTATATCAAGGAAGCGCAGCGGCGCGCTCTGGAAGAGCCGGAAGAGTGAAGAGTAATGGAAAGTTGAGAATGGAGAATGGAGAATGAATCGGAAGAGGAAAGTTTTGGGGAGTATCGCTGTCGTTTTGACGCTTCTGTTGTCGTCTTTTTCTGCAGCTTCTTCCGTGCCCTCGGAGAGCCGGCAGCTGTTGGTGGTCATCTCGAAAGATTGGCGGGCGGATCATGGGCGGCTTTATCGATTGGAGAGGCGTGGAGACTCATGGCGGCAGGTAGGCAGGAGTATTTCGGTGATGCTGGGAAAAAACGGTCTGGGGTGGGGACGGGGTCTTCACGGATTTCGCCTGGGATCGGGACCGGTCAAGCGCGAGGGGGACGGGAGGGCGCCGGCGGGGATTTTTGCTCTCTCTTATCTTTTTGGCGAGGGGAGAGGGGAGGGCTTTCTTTACCCCTACCGTCGAATGACGGAGTCTCACCGCTGCGTCGATGATCCCCGTTCCCGTTTTTACAATCGTATCGTCGATAGCCGCCGAGTGCCCCGAGACTACCGCAGCAGCGAAAAGATGAAATTTTCCAGCGGTCTCTACCGTTACGGTATCGCCGTTGCACACAACCCCCGCAATATCCCCGGTGCCGGCTCCTGTATCTTCCTGCATATCAAAAAGCCCGGCGGCCAGCCCACCGTGGGCTGCACTGCGATGGAAGAAGGTGATTTGCTATCGATCATGCGTTGGCTGGACCCCGGGAAACACCCCCTCCTCATCCAGGCACACCGGAAAGTGATCGGCAGACTTTTGCCCACTAACCTTCAGTTAACCAGACTCAGATAGAATATGCACAATTCACTATCATATAACCAAAGGATGACCATGATCAAAACGACCCTGAAATTTGCAGTGAGTGCTATGCTGCTTTTGGGCGGCAGTGCCCTGATGGCGGAACAGGCCAAAGCTCCTGCCGCCGAAACGCCTAAAATGAAGCCTCTGACTCCCGAAGCGGAGAAGGCCGCCTATAAACTCTTCGATGCCCTCAACATGACCCGGGAGGGCATCCGAAAAGCGATGGAGCAGAGTCTGAATCTTCAGGTCAAACGGCAGCCGGCGATGGCTCCTTATGTAGACATCTACAAAAAAGCTTTTGACAAATATATTCAGTGGGATCAGATCAAAAAAGAGCTGGCAAAAATCGTCAGTCAGACTTTTAGCCCCAAAGAGATGAACGAATTGGCCAAATTCTACAGCACGGATCTCGGAAAGAAATCGATGATGCTCGTTCCGGTCCTGGGGCAACTGAGCAAGCGGATGGCCGAAGCACAAATCGCCAAGCACGCCAAGGAGATTCGAGCCGAGGTGGATCAACGGGCCAAAGAGCTCGAAACTGCCGCGAAAAAAGCGCAGAAGTAACTCTCAAGACTCCTTCTCCAAACTCCGGGGGTAAAGGGTAAAAAGCACCTTGCCCGTCCCCCCTTTCAACTCCTCCCACTTTTCGATCGGAAACTCCAGAGCGACGAGGGCTCCCGTGGGCAGCCACTCGAAGCGAGTATCACCGCTGAGCAAGACGGCGAGTTCGCTGATCTCGGGATTGTGTCCGACGATGAGTATATCGTCGTAACGGGGATCCAGTTGACGAAGAATCTCGACAATCTCATCGGCGGCATGCCCGTAGAGCCGGGGCTGCTCCGTAAGGCGTGCCGGATCGTCCCCGAGCGCCTTGAGAAGCTTTTTAGCCGTAGAGCGGGCGCGGCGCGCGGGGCTGGAGAGGACGAGATCAAAGCGAATACCTCGCCGGGCAAGGGCATGCCCCACCAGGCGGGCCGCACGCTTCCCCCGACGGTTCAGTGGCCGCTCCCGGTCGGGGAGGGGCTTTTTCCAACTCGATTTGGCATGCCGCATTATGTACACTCTTTTACTCATTGTCAGTCCCCCATTTTTCTCTATAGAAATCTTCTGCTTACTCCTCTCGGACTTTTGCAGCTTTTATACGATATTGGATAACATATTAGCAAATAGTTCAGATTGATTAGAAAGAGAGAATATATGCAGGAATTTTTGAAAAAAGCGAAAGATGCTGCTGCAATTGCCGCGACACTCGACGGTGCAACGAAACGGAAAATCCTCGAAGGAATGGCTGTAGCTCTTGAGGCGGAATGTGGGGCGATTCTCGAAGCCAATGCCCTGGATATGGCTGCGGCGGAGGAGAACGGCCTGGGGAGTGCTCTGAAAGACCGGCTCCTTCTGAACGAAGGGCGTATAAAGGGTATGGCCGAGTCTCTACGTCAGATCGCGGCGCTACGGGAACCGGTGGGACGGGTGCTGGAGGGGTGGCGCAACGACGCCGACCTGCGGATCGAAAAGGTCAGCGTCCCCATCGGGGTCATCGGCGTGATCTACGAATCGCGACCCAATGTCACTGCCGACGTAGGAGCTCTCTGTTTCAAAAGCGGTAATGTGGCGATTCTCAAAGGGGGCAAAGAGGCCGAACACTCCAACCGTCTCATCGCCGGGGTGATGCAGGAGGTCCTGGAGCGTCACGGCCTCCCCCGGGCGATCGTCTCCCTGCTGCCCGACAGTTCCAGGGAAGGTGTTGCCTGGCTCATCCGGCAGGACCGCTATGTCGACCTGATCGTCCCGCGAGGCGGGGAGGCGTTGATCCGCTATGTCAGTGAAAATGCCACCGTCCCGGTGGTCAAACATGACAAGGGGCTCTGCCATACCTACATCCACGAAGCTGCGGACCGGGAGATGGCCCTGCGCATCGCCGTCAACGCCAAGTGCGACCGTCCCGGCGTCTGCAACGCCATGGAGACCCTTCTCGTGGATCGCGCGATCGCCCTGGAGCTTCTGCCCAAACTCTATGACGCCTTTGTGGAGCAGGGGACGGAACTTCGGGCCGACGAGGAGAGCCAACGAATCATTGAGGCAAAGGCCACAAGCGAAGAGGACTGGGAGAGTGAATACCTGGCCAACATTCTCTCGATACGGATTGTCTCGGGTATCGAGGAGGCCATCGAACATATCCGCCGTCACGGGTCGGGGCACTCCGAAGCGATCATTACCGAAGATTACAGCGCCGCAGAGCGCTTCCTCGATGCGGTGGATGCCGCCTGCGTCTATCTCAACGCTTCGACCCGTTTTACTGACGGCGGAGCCTTCGGATTCGGTGCGGAAGTGGGGATCTCCACCAACAAACTCCACGCCCGCGGCCCTATGGGAATCAATGAGCTGACCACCTACAAATATAAAATCTACGGTAAGGGGCAGGTGCGCTGAGATGACGGAAGATCAGGCCCCCGAGGTACTCCGAATTGAAAAGCTCCGCTTCGCCTACGAGGGCAAAGCGCCGCTTTACGAGGAGTTTTCTCTGAGCCTGCATCGTGGTGAGTGTATCGGAATCGTGGGGGCCAGCGGCAGCGGCAAATCCACCCTCTTCGAGCTGATTGCCGGTAACCTTGCTCCTCAGGAGGGTTCGATCCGTCACGGCCGGATCGCCTGGATCTTTCAGGATCCCTACAGCTCCTTTCACCCCTCATACTCCATTGCCGAACAGATCGAAGAGGTGGCGGCCGTCCCGCAGGAGAGGGAGGTGCTTGAAGCTCTGAATCTCGACGTTTCGTTATTGGAACGCCTGCCCCACGAACTCTCGGGAGGGCAGCTCCAACGCTGCAGCATCCTGCGGGCCCTGCGTATGGATCCCGAGGTGCTGCTCTGCGATGAACCCACCAGCGCTTTGGACAACATCACCCAGCTGGAGACGATGAAAATACTCATAAGCTTTCTCGACCGGGTAGGGATCCTCCTCATCACCCACGACCTGGATCTGGCCCGCTGGGCCTGCGACCGGATCGTCGATCTCCAGGTGCGGCAGGAAGCACGGGAGAGCTTAGGACTCAGCGCATGAAAACGCAACGATACTTCGGTATATCGCTTCTGAGCGCTCTTTTGCTTGGGGTCCCCCTCTCCCTACTCGCTGCCCAGAAGGCGAAGCCGGTGACAAGCGCCACGGCAAGGGAAAAAAGGGCGCAAGAGATCAAAACGCTCCCCATTGTGATCGAAGGGATGAAGCATCTCGACCTGGATGGACTCTACAACGTCCTGGGCGTCAAAACCGGAAGCTGGTTCGAATTTTGGAAAGATAAGGAAAAGCGTATCCCCGTGGAGCTGATCCCGGCCATCAAGGATACTCTCAGAGGCTATCTTGACAGCAAAGGCTACTACGATGCCGACTACAGGGTCGAGGTCTCTCCCAAAGGGGTCAAGATCATCATTCATGAGAACCGGCCCGTCACCGTCGAGGATATCAACGTCAGCAGCGATTTTCCGATCCGGGACTACATCACCTTCAAAAAGGGCGAACCGTTCGATACCGATAGATTCATCTCCATCAAGAGCCGGATCAAAAAGGCCCTTCTCAAAGAGGGATACTGCAGCTACGACCTGGATACCAAAGCCTACGTCGATCTGGAAAAACGAACCGTCGATCTTCTCTATCGACTCAAAAAAGGGGGACTCTGCCACTTCGGCAACACGACGGTCGTCTCCAAGCCCGAGGATCTCCGGGATGCTGTGATCCTTTCGCGTATGCGCTACCGGCCGGGGGACATCTTCACGACCGAACGGGTCAACGAAAGCTACTCCGCCCTCAACAGACTGGGAATTTTCGGTCAAACCCTGATCAACACCGAGATCAAATACTTCAACGAGGTCCGTCCCCAAGTCAGTGCCAAATACAAAGAACATATGCACCGATACACACTCTCCGTAGGTTACGATACGACCGTAGGCTTCAGAGCACGGGGGACCTACGATCACTTCAATTTTTTCGGCGGCGGGCGCAAAGTCGGCCTGGTGGCCCAATATTCAAGCAAGGATAAAGTCCTCACGGCCAACTTTTTCCAGCCGGCGATCTTTGAACTGGGAGACCGTTATATCGATCTCTATCTCGACGGCGGTTATACGCAGCACAGCTACGATACCTACGATGAAAACCGTTTCTATCTCAACGGTTGGCTCAACCACAATGACGGGACCTGGAGCTACGATCTCGGCTTGACTCTGGAGCGGATCAATATCACTTTGACGGGCGAGGATGAGGGGATTTTGCCCGGAAACTTCAATCTCCTCTACGGCTATAGCCGCATCATCTACGACCGGCGGGATTCAAAGCTCAACCCCCGCAACGGCTACTACATTTCGGGCTACCTGGAGTATGGCTACAGTCAGGGAGCCGACGGAAACAACCCCTACTACAAGATGCTTCTTGAGGCTCATCTCATCAAGAGCTTTGGAGATTTCACCCTGGCGACGGTAGGGCGTTTGGGCGTCGTGGACGACGGCGGTGTTGCGGCGCTGCCGGCTTCAAAGTACTTCTATGCGGGAGGCTCTTTCAGCAACCGGGCCTACGGAGATCGGGAGATCGGTATCACCTACGCTTCTGCCGACGACGGAAGTCTGGGAGGCCGGACCTGGCTCAATCTTACCGCCGAGTTGCAGTATCCCATCTGGGGCGATCTCTACGGCGGAATTTTCTACGACGCGACGATGCTCTCGGAGGATATTTACGATTTTAGCTTCGCCTGGGTCCAGTCGGCGGGAGTCGGACTCCGCTACATGACGCCCGTAGGACCGATGAAGATCGACTTTGCAGTCAACCTTCATGATCTCTCGACAAATCGAATCTCCATCATGATAGGACAGTCCTTTTGAAAAAGTTTTTGATCGGATTCATCCTCGTTGTTTTGCTGCTCCTGAGCACGCTCTATCTGGCGCTCAACTCCCCCTATGTGGTCGACAAATTTGCCCGGAAATACGCACCGAAATACGGCTTCGACTATGAGCGGATCTCGGGCAATCCTCTGAAGGGGATCATCTTGGATAATCTCAGCTACAGAGGCCAGAGGCTGGCCCGTCGGATCCACATCCGGGTCAATCCCTACACTCTGCTGAAAAAGGAGCTTACCGTCTCGAAGCTGAGCCTCCTGGATGTCGATGTACCGGTACTGGAACAAGTCATTCTGGACTTCACGGTACCTCCGTCAGAGTCAAATGTATCCCAGAGTTCAGGTATGGTTCTGCCCCTGGCCATCGAGGCCCAAAAGATTCATTTGACGCTTCTGCCCTTCAGGCGCTACGGTGTGGAGGTGTACAAAGAGGAGCTCTCTGTTGATTCGATCTATTACGATTCGGGGGTCTTCAATGTAGGCCGGCTTCGACAGATCGCCGAGACTTCCCTGGGGACCGTGGAGTTGGAAGGGACCTATCACAAGCGTTTTCTCGATGTCAAGCTCCTGGCTATCGACGATCTGGACCTTAGTCAGCTTCAGAAGCTACTCAAAACTCTGGAGAGTTTCGAGGGAAAAGAACCTGCGGCGGCTCATGTCCAGGGAGAAAAGATTCCCGCCGCCGGCGCAACGACAACATCCCTGGAAGAGGATATCTTTCTCCCCTTGAAAATCCATGCCGATCGTCTCTGGCTGACACTACGACCTTATGAGATCGAAGGGGTCGCCAAGATCGACTGGGCCCAGATGGAGGGGAGGGGGCTGCTCATCGATCTCAAGCGCTACCGGATAAGGGAAGGGGTGATCACGGCAGAACTGCGCAGCGACTTGGGCAATGCCCGAGTGAAGGCCGCTTACGAGGAGGGAAATGCTACGCTCGAAGAGGGGGTTCTCGACAGGGTGGATCTGGCCAAAATCCTCTCTTTGCTCAAGGCAAAGAAGAAGGCAACCGTCACGGAAGAAGAGAAGAAAAGCACTGCCTCGACAGAGCCTCTCGACGGACTCCCCTTTGTTCCGCCCGGCCTCAAAGTCCAACAGCTTCGGATCGAGCTGAAACCGGGAGAGTATGCAGGAGTGAAATACCGCAATACTATCCTGTCGATCAAAAACCTTCGGGCGAACCTACATACCCAGCGTATCGTCGCCCAAAAAATTTCGGCGAATCTCGACACGCCCCAGGCCCACCTCAATCTCGATGCCGCTATCGACGAGAAGATGATTCGGATTCGACAACTGGAGATCAACGACCTTAACCTCACGGCGATCCGAGAGTTCGTCTCCGCGCAAAAGGGCGAGGGACTTTCCTCACCCTCGGCCTCTATCCCTTCAAATACAAATCGCTCCCCCGGTCAAGAATTGGGAATAACACTTCCTTTTGTTCCCTCTTCGATACTGCTGGAAGAGGGTTTGATCCGTCTCGACCCCTATCAGATTGCCCCTCTGCAACTGGAGGAGGCGCGGGCCTCTCTCAAAGGATTACGTCTCAATCTGACAAAGAGGCTCGCGACGCAGGGGCGAGTCGCCGTTGACCTGCGGAGCAATCTCGCCACCGGTCGCCTGAGCGGCAAGATCCGAGACAACGTCCTGACCTTGGACTCAGGCGAGGAAAGCAAACTGCGCTTGAAGCAAGGGCTTTTTCAAATCCTCGGCACTCCTTTGCGTACTGAAGCCTTCAGTCCCATCGGGGTGTCCGGGAAGATAGATCCCAATACCCTGGATCTGAATCTCTCCTTCAGCGCCCATAAAATTCTGACGGATAGGAATGCCTCCTTCAATGTAGACATCGACCACTCCGTGACGGGAATAGTTTATCGCTTTTCCGACGGTTCGCTGCAGGTGAAGCATGAGAGCCGTATTGCGACTCCTCAGGCTCCCTCCATGCTTCTGAGGGCGACACTCGGCAGACGGGGTGAGGCTCTACACTATCAGGGACGGCTCGAAGTCGGTGCCTTGAAGCTGGGGGAGGAGAAGATCGAGCGGATACTCTCAAAACCCCGCATCGAATTTGCCGGAGATCTCCACTCCCTCGAAGCCACACTCGATGCGGGGATTCTGGGGGGGCGTTTCGTCAGTCGGGATCTCAAAAAGGGTCGGCTGGAGATCGGAAGCAAAAAACTCCTGAAGCCCTCTAAATATTTCAAACTTCCCAAAAAACTGAAGGAGGCGACGGTCTCCTTCCGGCTCATTTCACCTATCGATTTCACCAAACCCCTGCCGCTGGATGCCAACGTGACTCTGCACTCGAATCTAGCCGAGATCGAGGGCCGGATAGGCTACGACGGCAATCTGACGATGGATCTGGTGACGACCTTTCCCAAAAACTCTCTGCTGAAAAAGCTCGATCCCAAGTTCAAGCTCTCCGCACTTAACCCCCTAAGATTGAAGCTGGAGCAAAAGGGAGAAAAATGGCACCTTCTGGCCAAAAGCAAAGTGCTGAATATCCAGACTGACTACGATTTGACCGATGACGAACTCCTAGGGATAGTCCGCATCGCAGGAACGCGGATCGACCTTTCGGGACGTCTCAAAGAGACCATAAGCGCTAAACTTTCGAGCCCTTCGGTCAAAAAGCTCATCTCCGGGATCCAAAGGATTTATGCCGTGGAAGTTCCCCGCCTCGACGGTGACGTAGCCGTGACTCTCAAAGTAGAAAAACTCTCCAAGATGACGCTGGAACTGCGCTCCAAACAGTTCGTTCCCGATGCAACTGCCCGGATCAAAAGTCCAATCAAAAACATACTCGTTCTTCTGTGGATCGATCTAAAAGGCCAATCTCTGATCGTCAAAAAATACCATCTCGAAATTGCCGGGATGAAACTTTTCGCCGACAAACCTTCGATCCTGCAACGTCAAAAAAACCGCCTCATTCTCAAAGAGCTATGGATCAACGACTCTCTCAAGGCCCAAGGATATTACGATCTCAAAAAAGCCAAAGGAGAAGTGACGGCCAAGTCCGCTCGTTTCAAAGTCAAACATCAAAACGCCGACCTGGAGGCGGCCATCGATATCCGGGCCAGGATCATCGGAGAGAAGATCGATGCATCGGGAAAAATCACTCTACTCGGCGGCACGGTGATGTACGATATTCAGGCCAAGCGCTATGCCAGCGACGAGGACATCGTCATTCTTCAGCACCTCAAAAAAAACAAAGAGAGCTTTTTCAGGAAAAATGTGCAGCTGACTCTCTACATCGAGACAAAAAAACCGCTACTTTTTAAGCAGAAAAATGCTTATGTAGAGCTTCGTCCACAGCTGAGTATTCTCAAAGGATTTGACGGCGATTTACAGCTCATGGGCTCTATCCCTCTGGCCAAAGACGGCTACTATATTTTTGAGGGAAAACGCTTCACCTTACGGCCAAGTAGCATCAACTTCACAGGCAAACCTACCCAGCCTCTCTTGGATATCAATCTGGTCTATCGCCGTTACAGCCGTACCGTCTATATCAGTGTTAACGGTCCGGCAACAGAGCCTATTCTGAACTTTTCCAGCGATCCCTATATGACGAGGGAACAGATTCTCTCTTTTATTCTTTTTGATACGGTCGATTCCGGTGAGAGTGCAGGGGATATGTTGACGATGGTGGGAGGAGGTATCGCCAAGTCGATTCTGGGAAATCTCGGCCTGAAAGTCGACACACTCGTACTCACCGGTCAAGGTTTCGAAGTCGGCAAAAAAATTACCGACAAAATTACAATCATTTACGACCAAAAGAGTGCGGAACCCAAGGTCGTCGTACGTATTCAACATTCAAAAAGAACCGAAACGGATATCAGTATCGGAAGCGAATCTCAGAGCGTCGATATCATCTATAAAAGAGAGTTTTAATATAAAAATACTTCTTCAGGATTCAAGAGTGTTTATTGAGATATAATTCCAAAATAACACCTCAAATAAAGGAATAGAAATGTCACTTTTGGAAAAGGCAAAACAGGTAGTCAAAGAGAGTAAAAAGAAGAATGAACCAAAGAAAAAACTCTCTGAGATGGATCAGCTCCTCAAAGATCCCGAAGTCAAAAAGACCGCACGCTATCTGGTCAAGCATATGTCTCAGACCGAAGCGCGGGAGAAGCTCAACGAGATTCTCGAAGAGGCGGGTCGGCTTCCCGTCATGAAAAGCGGACGGGTTCGCAAGATCACCTATGCGCGGTTCAAAGAGCTTCTCCCCAAACCTCGGAAGAAAAGAGAAGCCTGATTTCTGTTCCCTACGGGGAGCATTTCTTCTTCATTTATAGAATAATTTTCATAAAATCTTCTGCCAAAGTCAACTTACCGGTATAGTATATTTCAATCTCTTCTTTAATCTTCTGCATCTGTTGGGGGGTACCGTAACGCGGGCTAAAATGAGTCGCTACCAGGTGACGTACTCCAATCTCCTCGGCTGCCTTTCCCAACTGTAGCGCCGTGGTGTGCTTGAACTTTCGGGGAAGTTTGTCGAAATCCGCCTGCAGATAGGTCGCTTCGTGTACCAAGAGATCCAGAGGTCCGCAGGGGCCGAAGAGTTCCGGGCGGTCGTTGTCTCCGGCGATGGCGATACGCCGGCCGGGCCGGGTAGGACCGAGGACTTCTGCCGGATCAATTATCCTTCCCTGATGGAAAACCCGTTCTCCCCCCTTCAATTTGCCGTACAGCGGCCCCTCGGGGAGTCCCAGGGCTCGAGCCCGCTCCCGGTCGAAGCGTCCCGGGCGTTGCGCCTCGATCCAGCAGTAGCCGTAGGAGGTAATGGAATGAGACAGGGTGAGGACTTTGATCTCCACGCCGGGAAGAGAAAGCGTAGTGTCGGGTTCCAATTCGATGATGTCCAAATCGTAGGGGAGTCGGAGCTCACTAAGACGCATGACCGTGTCGCTAAGCTCCCTCAGGCCCGGGGGGCCGTAGAGAGATAGAGGGGCTTCACACATCATCATTCCCCGCGAAGCGAGGAGTCCAAAAAGCCCATAGACGTGATCGCCGTGAAGATGCGTGATGAAAATACGCTCCAAACGGTAGAGACTCAGCTCGGAGCGCATAATCTGATGCTGGGTCGCTTCACCACAGTCAAAAAGATTCCAGCCTGAGCTCTGATCGGGACGCAGAGCCAGAGCAGAGACATTGCGCTCACGGGTAGGCACGCCGGCGGAGGTTCCGAGGAAGGTGATTTCCATCTTTCTTAAAGTCTCTTCTCTTTCTCGATCAATTCCCGGACCCCCCTCGCCATCTCTCCTGCCGCTTCGACTTCCGTGATACCCAGACGGCGGCGGTTACTTACGTCGTAGATGCCGCCCTCGCTCTCGCTGTGCTCTCCGTGGATACCGCGAATCTGTAGCTCGTATCGGTCGCAGATCTCCCGAAAAGTCTCCATATCCTCTCCCAACTTTGGTAGACGGATATGGACACTGGCACGCATGGCGGTACCGAGATTGGTCGGACAGCTGCTCAGATAGCCCAGGCGTTCGTCGTAGGCGAAGGAGAGTTTGCGCTCCAGAGCAGAGACCGCCCGGGAGAGACGCTCGAAGACCCGGCCGATGTCGGCACCGGGCTCCATACTGATGATTCTCAACTGGTCCTCTTCGTTGACCCAGACGAGGAAGGATTTGTCGTGGTTGTGATAGATACCGCGTCCCTCGGGCCAATCCCGGTTGAGTCCGGCGCTCTCGAGGAAACGGTCCCCCTCCTTGAAGAGAAAGTGATCTTCGATGAGCCGGGCTTTGGTCGCATCGTCCATCCCCTCCAGAGGGTAGTAGGTGCCGGCGAGATCTCCCCCAAGGCTTTTCAGGGCATCGGAGACGAGACATTCGACGATCAGCCGCTCCCTTCGTGCGAGGTTGGCTCCCAGAGGAAAACAGTGGAGATTTCGTCCTACGCGGATGCGAGTAGAGAGGACATACTTCCCTTCAGGATCGGGATCGGGGGCATCGAGGTGAGCGGGATCCATATCGCTGCGATGACGCTCCTTTTCGGGATCGAAGCCATGGTATTCTCGGATAATAGGATCGAGTAGTGGAGCGAAGAGGCGATAGCTCTCTTCGTCGCCGGCATAGACGCCGATGGAACTGTCGGGGTTCTCCATCCCGGAGCGGATCAGTTGATCGAGGGTATAACCGTATCGGGTTTTGAGATCCTTGAGGCGGGCATAGAGTTCGGGACTCAGATGTCGACAAAGGGCCGAGGAACAATCGGAGGGAAAGGTAGGGTAGGGCATGGGAGCATCCTTTTATATATCATGTATATCTAGCTTGCATCATTATAGTGCAAAGAGATGTATCGGTTCAATTTAGAATAACAAAGGCTCCAATCTCTGACGTGACGACGATTGTGCGGAGGAGAGGGGACAGATATGTTACACTTCTTCCAAAAGATGCAAGGAAGTTTTGGTGATGAAACGAGGCGTCTTGCTGCTTAATATGGGCGGTCCGAACAATCTTGACGAAGTTGAGCTTTTTTTACGCAACATGTTCGCCGATCCCCGCATCCTGCCGATGGCTGCCTGGCTTAGGCGTATTATCGGCGCCAGGATCGTGAAAAAACGACGGGAAGAAGCGAGGGAAAATTACCGAGAATTGGGAGGAAAATCGCCCCTGACGGATCTGACATGGTCCCTGGCCCAGAAAGTTGAAGAGCGCAGCGGTCTGCCGGTGCGTCCGGCGATGCGCTATGTTCCGCCCTTTGCCTCTACGGCGCTCAAGGAGTTTCGTGCCGAAGGGATCGAAGAGATCGTCCTGTTTCCTATGTATCCTCACTACTCGACGACGACGACGCTCTCCTCTCTGGACGATATCCGGGCACAGTGCGAGATGATGGACTATCGTCCGAAGCTACGGATCGTCGATCCTTACTATGATGATTACGACTATCTGAAGATCCAGGCGGCATTGGTAGCGGAGGCG
Source organism: Campylobacteraceae bacterium (assembly GCA_026983875.1). Lineage (GTDB taxonomy): Bacteria > Campylobacterota > Campylobacteria > Campylobacterales > Sulfurovaceae > Nitratifractor. Next base: position 1,805 of record JALSTG010000025.1, on the reverse strand, counting down.
ATGGAGGGGGCCGAGAGCCGCGACTACGATCTGATTCTCTCGGCTCACGGATTGCCTATGAGTATCATCCACTCCGGCGACCCCTACGAAAAACATGTCGAGGCCAACGTATCGGCACTGAAGATCGTCCTGCGGGAATCAGGAATTATATTTAAAAATATAAAACTTGCCTACCAGTCCAAGGTGGGCAATGCCGCCTGGCTGGAGCCCAATCTGGCCGACCTCTTACGCTGTCCGGAGAATCTCAAAGTTCTAATCTTCCCTCTGGCCTTCACGGTCGACAATAGTGAAACCGTCTTTGAGCTGGAGAGGGAACATCGCATGATAGCTGAAAAGATCGGCTACACGGACTATCGCGTTGCCCGATGTCCCAATGATCGAGAGGAGTTTGCCGACTATATAGGAGCGAAGATTGCTGCGTTGGATTGAGATATTTTTGCCTAATCTATTCTCAGTCGCTAGGGTCAGTTCCCTTATTATCCTGTTCAGGAGGCTTTTGTGATGTCTTCAAAGCATTCCGGACCCCAAAAGTATGGATCGAGCCGGAGTTTATGAAGAGTCTCAAGGAAACTCATCTTGCGGAATGGGAGGTAAAACGATCCCGCTTTTTGGCCTATCTTGTGCCTATGGGCGAATTTGAGATACTCCAACGGAGCTTGAAAGCAGAGCACCCCAAAGCCAACCACATCGCCTGGGCCCGAAGAGAGATCAACGAATATCATCAGGTGGTGGAGCAGGCCAACGACGACGGTGAACCCAGAGGATGCGCCGGTCAACCGATTCTCAATGCCATGCGAGGTGCAGGACTCGTAGAGTGCGGGCTCCTTGTCGTCCGATATTTCAGCGGGATCAAGCTCGGAACCGGAGGAATGATCCGGGCCTATGGCGGCGCGGCTCGGGCGGTGATCGAAGAGGCGAAACTCTACGCCTGGATTCCGCACTTACGTCTGAGCTTTAGTAGCGATTATTCTACTCAGCGGCAGATTCATTATTGGCTTGATCGACACGGAATCCGACAACGGGAAATTCACTTTGAGGAAGCCAAAATCCTCTGGAACCTGGAAGCCTCGGAAGAGCAGATAGACCTTTTTATTCAAGAGGCCGGAAGAGTGATCGAAATTTTGGATCACGGGAGTAGGGGAGAATCCAAGCACGAGAAAAAGGAGTATCGCCTCAATCAAACCGCTCAATGAACGCAATAATTTTCTCTACCTCTTTTTCTCTCTGACCGCTCTGCTATTGAGCAGTGCTCTGGCCGGTGAGATTTCCAAAGAGTGGGGAAGAGATCTCTTTTCTCTCATCACCGTGTTCATATGGCTCCTTGCCCTGAAGAGTCTCCGTCCCGGTTTGGCGCTTCGTCGTCTTGTTTACGGTTTTATACTTATTTTGGGAGCGTCGATGCTGCTATGGCGCCTCGAGCCAAGTCGATGGACGGCGGCATTGATCCTGATAGTGCTTCTGGTCTCTTTCCTGGGGGCTTTTCGCTTAGCTATGCACAAAATCCTCTTCGACGGTCCCATCGACTCCAATAAAATCGTCGGCTCCCTCTCGCTTTATATGTTATTGGGCCTGATTTGGACCGTGTCGTATCTCTTGCTTTTCCTCTATGATCCACAGGCATTTCACGGGATAGAGATCACGGAATGGAGAGCGCTCTTTCCTAGGATGGCCTACTATAGCTTTGTCACGATTACGACTCTGGGCTACGGAGACATATCCCCGGCCAACCGTATTGGAGAGTTTCTGACATATATGGAGGCGATCACCGGGCTCTTTTATATGGCGATCTTTGTTTCCAGTCTCAT
>JALSTG010000024.1 GCA_026983875.1 Campylobacteraceae bacterium | reverse complement strand
CGTCAACTACAAAGGCGGTTATCAAAGCTACCTCGAACAGAAGGAACGGCGGCTCGCCGCGCTGCAAAAGGAGCATGAAAACCTCCTGCGCCTTCTCAAAAAAGAGGAGGAGTGGCTCAGCCGGGGAGTCCAGGCCCGTCAGACCCGCAACCAGGGACGCAAAGCCCGGGTCTACGAGCTCAGAGAAGCCGCGAAAAAAAACCCGGCCCTGATCCGCAAGATGAGAGTGGAACTTGAACGGGAGAAGCGGGGCTGGAAGGGTGAAAAGATCCTGGCCAAGAAGAAGATGCTCTTCGAGATCGAACACCTCTCCTACTCTATCGGTGAGCGCAGATTGATCCGGGACTTCAGCACCCGAATCCTCCAACGGGACAAACTGGCCGTCGTCGGCCCCAACGGCAGCGGAAAATCGACCCTACTCAAGCTCCTGCTGGGCCGACTTCAACCCGATGCCGGCACCATCAAGCAGGGCGTCGATATCTCCATCGGCTACTTCGACCAGCACCGGGAGATGCTCAAGGAGGACGCCACCCTCATCGAAACCTTCTGTCCCGACGGCGGCGACCGGGTCCAGGTGCAGGGACGAAACATGCACGTCTTCGGCTATCTTAAGAGCTTCCTCTTCCCCAAGGAGTATCTCGACAAGAAGGTCGGTCAGCTCAGCGGCGGAGAGAAGAACCGGGTCGCCCTGGCCCTGCTCTTTACCAAACACTACGACTGCCTGATCCTGGACGAGCCCACCAACGACCTGGATATCCAGACCATCAACATCCTCGAGGAGAAGCTCCTCAGTTATCAAGGCTCGGTGATCTTTGTTAGCCACGACCGCTACTTCGTCGACAAAATCGCCCAAAAGCTCCTGATCCTCCGAGGCGACGGCAGCGTCGAAGAGTCCCACCGGAGCTACACCGAATATCTGGAACTCGAAAAGGAAATCCGGGATCTGGAAGCGATGGAGCGCGAAACGACAGCTCCGGCTCCCGATGCGCCGAAACGAAAACACCGGCGGAGGGTCAAGCTAAGCTACAAGGATCAGAGGGAGCTGGAGATCCTCCCCGATCAGATCGAAGAACTCGAAGAAAAAATCGACGCTCTCAACGCCTGCCTCGCCGATCCGGAGTGCTACAATCGTCGCGGTCTGAGTGCCGTCAGCGAGGAGTTGGCAGCTCTTGAAATCGAATACGGGATACTCAGCGATCGCTATCTGGGCCTGCTGGAGAAAGTGGAAGCGATGGAGAATGGGGAGGAGGAAATTAGGAATTAGAATTTTATCGCAATAGGGTCGAAATGCAAAAGCCGACCCTACCAATAGAGTATAACGCTGCGACGTCCCCAGCGCAGGGCCTTGCGGCGGTTGGTCCCCATGTAGATATCGATCTTCCGCCGCCATTTGGGATGCATTTTGTCCCGAACGGTATAGATCCCGGGCAAGCCGGATATCTTGACTTTAGTGCCGTTGGTGATCCCGTAGCGGCGGATCAGATCGGGGCTGACGGCGATGATCTTCATCCCCGGGCGGATCCGGTTGTTCCATGCGGCGATAAAAGGGGTGCGGTCGGTCTGACCTCGGTGAGAAGTGTAGGCGGTAGCAACGACCCGAAGTTTATGACGGAAGCGCTTATCCGAAGCATATTTGAAGCGTCGTTCCTTTTTCAATACTTCGTCGATCTTCTTCTGCTCCAGTGGGAGCATCAGCTTTTGCCCGATGCGAAGATGGCTATGCTTTTTCAGCTCGTTCAGGAGCCGGATATCCTTTACTTTAACACCGAAGCGCCTGGCAACGGCGATGAGGCTGTCACCCCTTTGAACTTTGTAGTAACCGAAATTCTCCCGCCGCAGGGCTTCCCAGATCTGCTCCGCCGGAGTACGGACTCCGGGATGGATCGTCAACCTCTCCCCGACTTTAAGGAGATGATTCCGTTTGAGACGGTTCCAGCGTCGTATGTCGTAGACGGTCGTCCCATAGATCCGTGCCAATGCGCTAAAGCTCTCTCCCGGTCCGACGGTATGAACGATGGGGCCACTTGCTTTGGGGGACGGTGCGGCTTGAATCTCCTCGAACTTTCCCGGATAGGAGACGGTCCGTTGCTGGAGATTCATCACCAGCTGTGAGGGATCCCGGGAACCGAAATATTCCGCTACGGTCACGGTCGGTACGACAGGAAGGCTTTGGGACGCGTTGCTCTCGGGCCTCGATAATTTCTTCGTCTGAGAAACGATCTTCCTCTCATGAGCTTTTCGGTACTTTCCAGGTGTCCGGGATTTACGCTCAGAGACCGCTTTACGGCGGTAACGCAGGATCCGCTCCTCATAATCGATAAATTTCTCGACAAGATGCCCGAGACTGAGCCGACGGCCGGACCCTACAGGGAAGCTTTCGGGCTTGCGCTTTCCAAAACGCCGGGGAACCCTGGGAGAAGGTTTCAGATCCCGAAGACTAACCTTGATTAGATGTGTGGCATAGGGATTACAGCGCTTAAGGAGCCGTAAGCTCTCCCGATCCCGACAGTCAGATCCCGGAAGACGATCGGCGGCTTCGAGGCTCCCGACGAGTAGCAGCACCGTCAGGAGTAGCCGGCTCGCTCCGGCTTCCGATAGAGGTCTCATAGAAACGAGAGCATCTCCTGCATGATCTCTTCCGGCTTGACGATCCGATCGTGTATGATCGGCTTGTCGAAGAGGGAGGCGATCACCGGGGGGATCTTCACTCCCATCTTTTCACTGACCGCCTGAAGGGCCTCGCGGTCGTTGGACGCATCCAGGCCCAGGGCCCGGGCGACGGTGGGGCTGAATTTCGTCCACTCCGCCGTGGAGTAGATCACCGTCGGCAGGGGCTCGTCCCTCAGTTCGCGGTACGCTTTAAGGCAGGTGGCAGTGTGGGGATCCATGAGATAACCTTTAGCCGCATAGTGGGCCAGGGCCTTCTCTCCCTCCTCATCCGTGCTGTAAACCGCGGCGAAGTCCTCCCGCAGACGAGCATGCTCTTCCTCCGTGAGACGGTAGACGCGTTCCTCTGCCAGGGACTCCATCAGTTCCCGCGTCCGCTCCGGGCCAAATTTGTCGTAGAGCACCCGCTCCACATTGGAGCTGACCAGGATATCCATCGCCGGGGATTCGGTCTGGATCAGCTCCCGACCCCGAAGGTCATAAACTCCCGTCTCGATAAGTTCGGTGAGGATATTGTTGGCGTTGGAGGCGATGAGGATCTTGCGTACCGGCAGGCCCGCTTTCTTGGCGTAGTAGGCCCCCAGGGCATTGCCGAAATTGCCGCTGGGAACTACGAGATAGATCTCCTCCCCCAAGGCGATGGCTTCCCGGCGTACCAGCTCCAAATAGCTGTGAATATGGTAGATGATCTGAAAAATAATCCGCCCGAAATTGACGGAGTTGGCGGCGGAGAGGTGAATGGCACGCTTTTTGAGCTCTTTGCGAAACTCCTCGGAGGCCAACAGGGACTTCAGGGCGTGCTGAGTATCGTCGAAGTTGCCCTCCACGCCGATCACTTTGAGATTGGGGGCATCCTCGGTCACCATCTGAAGCCGCTGGACGTCACTGGTTCCACCGGCGGGATAGAGGCAACAGACCTTGATATTGTCGCGATTTTTGAAGGTCTCCAAGGTCGCCGGACCCGTATCGCCGCTGGTCGCCGCCATGATAAGGTACTGCTCTTTGCGGGCTTTGGCCAGAGCGCTGAGAATCACCCCGAAAGGCTGCAGGGCCATATCTTTGAAGGCCCGCGTCGGGCCGTGCCAGAGCTCACTGACATAGAGATCTTCCTCCAGGCCGACCACGGGAACGGGATTGTTGGGATCGTCGAAACGGTCGTAACGCTCCAAAGCCTCATGGAGTAGCTCGTCGTCGACATCTATCTCAAAAGCCTTCAGCAGGGCAAAGGCCAGGGTCTTGTAGTCGCTCTGGAGAAATTCGGAGAGAAAGCCGATACTCATGTCGGGCAGCTCCTCCGGGACATAGAGTCCGCCGTAGCTCGCCCGGGGGTTGAGGATAGCACTGGAGAAAGGAACGGCGGCGGGAAGTTTCCCGTCGTTTCCTCTCGTTTCGATAAATTGCATGAGGATTCACCTGTTTTTTAGGCGGATTATAGCGAAAATCGGCCCTTAGAGCTCGATGCAGGTCCCCACACCGGTACTGGTGAGGATCTCCAGGAGCAGAGAGTGTTCGACCCGCCCGTCGATAATATGCGCCTTTTTGACCCCGCCCCGGAGGGCTTCGATACAGGCGTCGACCTTGGGGATCATCCCTCCCCGGATCACCTCCTCCTCCTTGAGGCGGCGGGTCTGCTCGATACTCAACAGACTGAGCAGCTTACCCTCGGCATCCAGAACCCCCGGCGTATCGGTCAGAAAGAGAATTTTCCGGGCTCCCAAGGCTACGGCGATGCGGCTGGCGGCCAAATCGGCGTTGATATTGAACCCCGGATGTCCCAGAGTCTGACTGGCGGCGATAGGAGCGATGACCGGGACGAAGCCGTCGTCGAGAATATTGTCGACGATTTCGGTATTGACCGACTCGATCACGCCGGTGTAGCCGAAGTTCTCGCTGTCCTTGGGGATCGCTTCCAGGAAATTGGCATCTTTGCCCGAGATTCCTACCGCACGGGCTCCCTGGGAGTTGAGCAGGGCGACGATCTCCTTGTTGATTTCGCCGCTGAGGACCATCTCGGCGATACGCATCACCTCCCGGGTCGTTACTCTCTGCCCGTCGACGAAGCGGGTATCGACGCCCAAATCTTCCAGAAGACGGGTGATGTTTTTACCGCCTCCGTGGACGATGACTGGCTTCATACCCACGGTGTGGAGCAGAACGATATCCTGAGCAAACTTCGCCTTGAGCTCGTCGCTCTCCTGAGCCGATCCGCCGTATTTGATGACGATGGTTTCGTTGCGAAATTTTTTGATATAGGGAAGCGCTTCGAGCAGAGTCTGGACGATCTCGATCTTATCTTGCATGATACTCCTTCACGTAGCGATCCACGGTGTCGAGGACTCCTGAATCGATAGCTAATTGTAACTTCAGCCGGGAGAGGGGAAGCTGAAAGCCTCCGATTTTTACCGCATCCTTGTCCGTCACCAGCAGGCTCGTGGCCCCATGATGCCTCATGGCTTTCCGGAGCCGCTCTTCATCAAACCAGCCGTGATCTCTCAGGAGAAAACGCCCGACCACCTCCCGAGGCAGCCAGGGTTCGAGGCGCTCCGGCCGGGCGATGGAGGTCGCCAAAAGCATCCGCTCCGTCGGCGCTTTGATCGAAACCTCCCGGCGGTACTCCCTCCCCTCTTTGAGCCATAGATCCGCTTCCCGGCTCGCCGAAGGAAACTCTCGGAAAGGTCCGGCGGGCAGGACCCGACGATTGGGAAGGCGCTCCGGCTCCAGGAGGATCTCAAACTTTTCGAGCTCCACCCGGTTGAAGCCGTCGTCGAGGAGAAGCACCTGCGCTCCCAGATCCATAGCTCGCCTGATCCCTGCAAGGCGATCTTCCGAGACGATTACGCCGCATCGGGGAAGTGCCCGGGCCATCTCCATCGCCTCGTCGCCGCTAGCCTCCACGTCGCAGAGTATCTTGCCCGGACGGCTCACCTCCACCAGACCTCGGCTGCGTCGTCCGTAGCCCCGGGAGACGATCCAGGCTCCCTCGTAGCGGGAAGCCAGGGCAATGACAAAGGGGGTCTTGCCGCTGCCGCCGAGGACCAGGTTGCCGATGCTGACGATCGGGATGGGAAAGCGCCGCCGCTTCGCCGCTTTGCGTCGCAGCCACATCCCCGTCCCATAGAGCCAGGAGAACGGCAGCAGTGTGGAGGAACAGACCTTATGCACCATTCCCGGCTCATAGAACATTTTTTCAAAAAAGGGGACGACGACGCCTTCGCTTTCTCTCTTTGCGACCCTCAAGATTCCACGCTTTTGGCTAAATATGCTCCGCGTCTATCTCGCGGACCGCCTCGCAGACTCGCAGAATCTCCTCGTCGCTCAGATCGGGGCGGTTGGGGAGGGAGAGGACCCGCTGATAAGCCCCCATAGCCCAGGGGTAGTCGAAGAGTTTGATCTCATATTTGGTCTTGTAATAGCGGGTGCTGTGCAGCGGCACGTAATGCAGAGCCGTTTCGATCCCTCGCTCCGCCAAACGGCGGGCGAAAGCATCCCGGTTGCGATCCACCTCCACGATATAATAATAATAGCTGTGATCTTCATGCCGCAGCGGCAGACGCAGATGCTCCGTCCCCTCCAGCTCCCGGAAATAGATCTCGGCGATCTCTTTTCGGCGCTTCATCTCGGCTTCCCTTTTGGCGAAGAGCAGCTCTGCATAGAGGCTAGAGTATTCGTCCAGGCGGAACTGGCAACCGATATCGACCACGTCGTAGAGATACTCCACCGTTTTGCTTCCGGGCACCAGAGCGTGATTGCGCAGCAACGCTCCCCGCTCATAACACTCCGGATGTCCGGTAAGCAGCAGGCCTGCATCGAAACGGTTGTCGACCTTGTTTCCCACGGAGAGCACGGTCATCAATGTGCCTTCGAGGTTGCCGATCGGCCGGCCCCGGTAGCGGGCCGCCGGAGCGTCCGTGGCATCCTCGATCACCTCGACGTCATAGGCTTTGGCCAGGGCGTGGATCCGATCCATCTCCGCCGGCAGGCCCGCCATGTGATTGACGATAACGGCCCGGAGTTTTTTGCTTTGGTTCTTTTCCAGCGCCTCCTCCAGTTTATCGGGGGCGATGTTGTAGCTAAAAGGGTCGCAATCGACAAAGATCGGTTCGGCGTCGAAATGGCGCACCGACTCGGGAATGTCGGGAAAGGCGTTGACCGAGCAGATCACTTTGTCGCCTCGCTTGAGATCCAGGGCGCACATCGCCAGATGCAAAGCCGTACCGGAATTCGATACGCTCAGAGCATAGGGGGCACCCGTGGCCTCACGCGCCGCCGCCTCCAGTCGGGCGGAGGCTTCTCCCGTCCCCTCTTCGACTGCCCGGGAGACCGCCTCTACCAATTCCGGACTCAGCCGGTCCTCTCCATAAAAGCTGATTCTTTCGACCATTCTGTCTCAGTCCTTACGCCGGTTCATCTCCGGCTTGTGTTGATCTTAATTGTTGATTTTAACGCAAGTTCTGTTTCGGTTTCGTTAATCGGCCGGCGAACACGAAGGATTCACTCTTCGCAACGCTCAGCCCCTAGCTCCCTGAGCTCAGTGCAAGCGAATCCCGCCGCTTTTCGGGCTGTGACATTGAGGCCTGGGCGACGCTTTTTCCTCAGATCGTAACGCTCCAAAATCTTCCGGAAAGTCTCGCCGGGCTCCAGACCCCTCCGCTCGCAGAGGTAACGAAACCAGCGGTCTCCCTTGCGCACATGCTCAATCTCTTCACGGTAGATGACCTCCAGGGCCTCCAGAAGCCGGCCCACCTCAGGCCGGGATCGGTGAGGCAGGAGCTTGCGGACAATCTGGGGATTGACGTCCAGACCCGTCGCTTCGTAGTGGCGGGGGATCACCGCCATGCGATCGAGAACATCCCCCGCCGTGTGGGAAGCGGCGTCAAAAAGGCCCCGATGTACCGGGAAATCCCCATAGTCATATCCCAAAGAACCCAAGACCTCTCGAAGCATCTTGAAATGGCGGATCTCATCGGCCGCTACCTCCAACCAGTCCCGCCGATACTCCGCCGGCATCTCCCGGAAGCGGTAGACCGCGTCCAAGGCCAGGTCGACGGCACTGTATTCGATATGTAGAATCGAATGTACCAGCACCGCCAGCCCTTCATCGCTGGCGAAGTTCCGACGCCGGGGCAGATCCCGGGGGTCGACGATCCGGCAAAAATCCGCATAAGAGGGCTCGGAGAAATTTTGGGGACTCCCACCGGTATCGGAACGCCAAATCTCCTCTGTGTTACAATGCTTCAGCAACTGTCCGACGATGCCTTCTTTGAGGTCGGGGTCACCGCTTCTTAGGGCCGTCTCCAGCTCATCATATCCATTCATGGAGGTATTATAGCCGATGGAGATTCAAAGCCGCCCCATGGGGCCCTATCAGACCAACTGCTACCTCGTCACCATCGACGGCAAGACCCTGATCGTCGACCCCGGCGTCGGGGCGAGCGAGTGGGTATTGGCCCACGCCGAAAACCCCGTAGCGATCCTCAATACCCATGGACATTTCGATCACGTATGGTCCAACGCCGAGCTCAAGGATCGACTGGATATTCCCATCTACTGCCCCACCGGCGACGCCTTCATGCTTGCATCCGACCCCCTGGGCCAGAAGATACCCCCCAGCATCCCCGATATCGAGATCCGGGGCGACGAGAGCCTGGAGATCGGGGGGATTCCCGTCCGCTACCGCCACTTCCCCGGTCATACCCCCGGCTGTTCCGTCATCGAAATCGGCGATGCGTGGTTTTGCGGGGATTTCCTCTTCCGAGACTCCATCGGCCGCTGGGATTTCCCCTACTCCAGCGCCCGGCAGATGCTAAGCAGCCTGCAAAAAGTCGCCACGATCGGGGGCGACTACACCCTCTACCCCGGCCACGGGCCTACAAGCACGCTAAAAAGGGAACAAAGGAACATTCCTTTCTGGATTGAAGAGGTGAGTAGGAGGGGATAAAGGGAGGATATATTCATCCATATTGGAGACGACATCAGCTCCGATCAACTTTCTTGAAAAAAACTCTCTCAGAATTCACTGCGTACTAGAGGAAGATGCCAGGCATTATATTTTCGGATTCCTTCGTCATGCAGCCGGATGTTTCGATATCCATAATGAAAAAAGAGTACATAGTCGACAGAAGCCCCGGTGCCCCCGAAACAAGTCAGTATGAGGGGTTCCCTGGGATCGATCGTATGACGACGCAGCAGGGGCGGCAAACGGGAATAATCCACAAACAGGCGCCCTATCGCATCGTTGCGGATATAATCTCCCCAGGGCTGACTAAGGCTTCCGGGAATACGGCCGTATCGTGTATTGGCAGGGAACTTTTCTTCTCCCTGATAGTGGCTCGCAGGTCGACCGTCGATGACGGTATAAAAACTCCGAATAGCGTGGAGCTCCGCCGTGGAGACTTCCAAGGCCCGTAATGGACGCGCAATAAAGTTTCCATTTCCGACGGGAGGAGTTTCTTCACTGATCGTCCCATTGTTTTCGAGCCATCCGCTCCATCCTCGATCGAGCATCGATACACGGGTATGTCCAAGATAATGAAAAATCCAGAAGAGATAATGAGCCCCGAGCAGTTCGTTAAGATTCTGTCCCTTCGCATAGATCACCACTTGATCTTTGTCGTCTATACCGAGCTTTTGAATCATTGTTTCCAGACGCTTGACGGGAAGATGCACCAGTGCACCGTCCCCGTCAAGCTGACGCCAATCCGACTTGCTTGTCAAAACCGCCCCGGGAATATGCCCGGCAAACTCGTAACTTTGCCGGTCGGACATTTCAATAATTTTGACATCGGAGTTGCCAAGATGTTTCTCAAGCCATTGGGCACTTACGATCGTGTCGGATGCATGGAGAATAAGCATGGATAGCATAAACGAAAAAAATAGTTTCATGAAAACTCCTTATTTCACACTATAAGAAGTTATAACATAAACGTTGGATTTTAATGTGTAGCGAAGATATTTCTAATTCTCCAGTACGTGCCGCTCCAGCACGAAAGCGGTAAAACTACCCTGGAAGACTCGCCTGCCCTGGCACACTCCCGTGACGGTAACAAGATGCCTTTTGCCCTTTTGCTGCGTCACTTTCGCACGAAAACACACCGTTTGGCCGTGTCGAACCGGAGCCAGGAACTTCACCTCGGCGGCTCCTAGGACGACGTTGGGATCGTTGACGGCGGCCATGGCGGCATAGTCGGCGGCACCGAAGAGAAAACCGCCGTGGATCAGGCCCTTCTCATCCGCAAGCATAGCAGCCGAAGTGTGCAGCCACACCTCCGCATAGTTCTCTTCCAGCTTCGTCAGACGACCGCAGAGACTTTCGTCGATCGCCTTATGGGTGTTGAGGATCATCCCTTCTCCTTCGCTTATTGAAGCACCGGGGCTAGATAACGTAGCCCGCCTCGGCCAGGGCCCGGCGGATCGCCTCCATCTGGGCGTTCTTACTTTCGCCGCACCATGCCGGGGCCAGGAGGGTCTCGTCCTCGATCCCCGCCGTCATTCGCTGGACGCTGACGGAGTCGGGCTTGAGACGGATTGCCTCGGTAAGCACCTCCAGATACTCCTCCCGGCTAATGGGGGTGAATTCTCCCCGTTTGTATTCGTTGGCCAGGAGGGTCTGTTTGACCACATAGAGGGGGTGATACTTGACCGAATCGATCCCCCACTCATAGGCGGCCCGGGCCGAATTCAGCATCATCTCTTTGTTCTCTCCGGGCAGGCCGAAGATCAGATGCCCGCAGACCTTAAGACCCATGGCCTTGGCCTCTTTTATCGCCCGCTCCACGTTGAGGGCGTCGTGACCCCGGTTGATCCGCCGGAGGGTCTCGTCATAGATCGACTGGATCCCGTACTCGATCCAGATCTCATGTTCTTTGGAGAGCTCGGCCAGATACTCCAGGGTCTCATCGGTGACGCTGTCGCTGCGGGTGCCGATGCTCAACCCTACGACGCCGGGATACCCCAGGGCCCGTTCGTAGAGGGTCCTCAGGGTCTCGAAGGGGGCGTAGGTGTTGGTAAAGGCCTGGAAGTAGACCAGAAATTTCCGCACCCCGTAGTCACGCAAGAAACGCTCCCGGGTCGTCGTCACCTGCTCGTGGAGCTCCGCGAGCTGTTTGGAGAGGATCGGATTGCTCTTGCTTTGAAGGCTGAGGAAGGTCTTACCGGCGTTTTGAGCCAGATTGGGGCTGAAGGATTCGTTGAGGCAGAAGGTGCAGCCTCCTTTGGCCACGGTGCCGTCGATGTTGGGGCAGGTGAAGCCGCTGAGGCCTACGGGGATCTTGCGCACCCGCTCCCCGAATCGCTCCTTGAGATAGCGTCCGTAGGTAGTGACGGGCCGCAGCCCCCTGGCGGCACTCACGGCTCAGTTTCCGCTGCAGTTGGTGGATTCGGCGCAGCCCCCGGCAAAGTAATCGCCGTCGAAGCTCACCAGGGAGTAGCGGCGTTCCCGACCCAGAGCATCGACAAGACCGTCGATACTGAGGAAGCCGACACTATCGGCACCGATATATTCGGCGATCTCTTGGGGCGTGTAGCGGGTCGAGATCAGCTCCGCCTGGGTGGGGGTGTCGATGCCATAGCGGCAGGGGAAGCGAATCTCCGGTGCGGCGATACGCATGTGCACCTCCTTCGCCCCCGCCTGGCGCAGCATCCGCACGATCTGGCGCGAAGTCGTCCCCCGCACCAGGGAGTCGTCCACGATGGCGACTCGCTTGCCCTCGATGAGATAACGGATCGGAGAGAGCTTGAGCTTGACTTTGAGGTCCCGGATCTGCTGGGTCGGCTCGATGAAAGTGCGGCCCACATAGTGGTTGCGCACGATCCCCATCTCGAAGCGGATCCCCAGCCCCTCGGCAAAACCCATAGCCGCCGCCACACCGCTGTCGGGGACCGGCAGAACCAGATCCACATCGGCAGGCTGCTCCTCGGCCAAGCGGCGCCCCATTCGTACCCGGGTCTCATAGACGTTTTTGCCGTCGATGATGGAGTCGGGACGGGCAAAATAGATGTACTCGAAAGCGCAAGGGCGATAATCGGGCTCGAAGATCTGCTCACTGAGAGGTTCGCGCCCCTCTTCAAAGATCAGCATCTCCCCCGGGCGTACGTCCCGGACAAACTCGGCGTCCACCAGATCCAAGGCACAGGTCTCGCTGGCGACGATCCAACCTCCGTCGGGGAGGCGCCCGAGACTCAAGGGACGAATCCCGAAGCGGTCGCGGATGACAAACATCTTCGAGCGGCTCTGGATAATGAGACAATAAGCTCCCTCAATCTTGCCCAGCATATCTTTGATCCGATCGACCAGATGATCTTCCTGACTCTTGGCGATGAGGTGGACGATGTTTTCGGTGTCCATATCGGTCTGAAAGATTGCCCCCCGATCGATGAGCCGGCGGCGGACCTCCTCTTTGTTGACCAGGTTGCCGTTGTGGGCGACGGAGATTTCCCCTAGTTTGTAGCGGGCAAAGACCGGCTGGGCATCCAGCACCGAATCCTTCCCCGCGGTGGAGTAGCGGTTGTGGCCGATGGCGCAGCGTCCCTCCAAGAGAGAGAAACTCTTTTCGTCGAAAACCTCGGTGACCAGGCCCCGATCCTTGATCAAGCGGATCTTCTCCCCATCGGCGCTGCTAATCCCGCTGGACTCTTGCCCCCGATGCTGCATAGCGAAGAGAGCATAATAGGCGATTTTGGCTGCGGTATTGCTACCGTAGACTCCTACGACGGCACACATTATCTCTGCCTTTGCGAAAGAAGTGAAAGATATTCGGTTTGCATCATGATCCCATCAGATTCCGAGGCAGTCGTTGATGCTGTAGAGGCCCGCTTCCTGCCGGGAAAGCCATCGGGCGGCACGAACCGCGCCCTTGGAGAAGGTCTCCCGGCTGGTGGCGACGTGGGTCAGCTCGATATACTCCCCGTCATTGTAAAAGCCCACGGTGTGGCGGCCGACGATGTCGCCTCCCCGTAGAGCCATGACGGCGATCTCATCTTTGCTCCGGGGGCCGATCTGCCCGTCCCTGCCGCTGACACGAACCTTGTCCAGGTCCAGATCTCGGCCCTTGGCGGCAAACTCCGCCAGGGTCAGAGCCGTCCCGCTGGGGGCATCGACTTTGTGGCGGTGGTGCATCTCGACGATTTCGATGTCGAAATCCCGCAGAGTCGCCGAAACCTTCTCGACCAGCTGTTTGAGCAGAGCGATGCCCGCCGACATATTGGAGGCGTAGAGGACCGGCATCTTGGCGGCGCACTCTTCGATCAGATTCTGCTGATGGACGCTCAGCCCCGTGGTGGCGATGACCAGAGCCCGAGGAGTTTCTATCGCCCGCTCGCAGAGCTCCTGAGTCGCCGACGGCGCGGAGAAGTCGATGACCACGTCGCTGGCTTCCAGAAGGGCCTGGATACTGTTAGTGACCAGAATTCCCTCGGGCACCGGTGTCTTCAGCTCATCGTAAACATGAACGGCCGCCAGCTCCAGCGCCTCGTCCTCTTGAACATTCTTGATCAGATGGGCCCCCATCCGCCCTGTGGCGCCGAGGATTCCTACTTTGATACTCACGCGTCAAGCTCCTGTACAAAATTGAGTGCCTGCATGCCCGCCACGGCCCCGTCGGCAGCGGCACAGACGACCTGCTTAGCCGCTTCGATACGGATATCTCCCGCCGCATATAGGCCGGGGACGGAGGTGTGCATCTTCAGGTCGACGATCACTTCCCCCTGCTCATTGACTTTGCAGAGGAAGCTGCCGTCTTCCTGTTTGAGGACCTTATTGTTGACATTGTTACCGACGAAAACGAAAAGTCCCGGCACATTCAGGGTCAGCGGCTCCCGGCCGTCTTTGAATACGATGCGTATCCCCTGCAGACCTGTCGCATCCCCAAAGGCCTCTTCGATGGAGGCATTGAGGATAAACTCGATCTTTTCGTTTTTCATCGCCCGCTCCACCGTCGGCGGCGCGGCACGGAAGCTGTCGCGGCGATGGATGACATAGACTTTGGAGCAGATATTGGCCAGATAGAGCGCCTCTTCCAGCGCCGTATCTCCGCCCCCGAGAACCGCGACCTCTTTGTCTTTGTAGAAGAAGCCGTCGCAGGTAGCGCAGGTGCTCACTCCCCGGCCAAAAAACTCATCTTCGCCTTTGAAGCCGGCACGGCGGGGCGTCGAGCCGGTGCAGACGATGACCGTCTTGGCTTCCACCTGCTCCGAGCCCAGATCTACCGTGAAATGCTTCCCCGTCTTGCGAACGCGCTGCACCTCTTTCATCTCGTGTTTGAGGCCAAAATGCATACACTGAGCCGGCCAGGGCTCCATCAGCTCCATCCCCGTCAATCCTTCCCGAAAGACGCCGGGGTAGTTCTCGATCTCACTGCTCTGGGTGATCTGCCCGCCGGGCATTCCCATCTCATACATCACGACCTCTTTGAGACCACCCCGGGTCGCATAGAGGCCGGCGGTCAGTCCTGCGGGCCCGCCTCCGATAATTGCACAATCCAGCATCGTCATCCCTTTTCAAAAAGATTGGCCACAGGCCGAAGGCGGCGGCCGGTGACCAATCTCTTCCCCGAGAGGGGAGAAGCGGCCTTTAGGCCAGCAGAGCGTCGAGTTTCTGGGCGAAGACGTCTTTGCCCGCGGCGCCGACCATCTGATCGACAAGCTCACCGTTTTTGAAAAAGAGAATCGTAGGAATGGAACGGATCCCGTACTTGACGGCGATCTCCTGCTCTTCGTCGGTGTTGACTTTGGCGATCTTGGCTTTGCCGTCGTAGTCTTCGGCCAGCTCTTCGATCACGGGAGCGATCATACGGCAGGGGCCGCACCAGGGAGCCCAAAAGTCGACCAGGGTCACGCCCTCTTTGATCGTCTCGTCGAAATTCTCTTTGGTCAGTTCAAGGTATTTACCCATTTTTTATCCTTTGGTAGTGAATTTTGGTATTGTGATTATAGCCACTTTCCGGATTAATCCGGGATTAATCGGATAAATTTTATCCGATTTTTTCTCCCTCGGTGACACTCCCGGGTTCCGGGGGAAGCGGTATCTCTCGATAAGCAGCCGAACGCGTACCCGGAAGGGCCTCATTCTCTGCCGCTTTGACCGTGTAGACAAGCGAGAGCTTCGGTTGCTCGGTGCGGTTGGGACCCGCCCGGTGGAGCAGCCCGCAATGAAAGAGCACTACGTCCCCTTTTTGTAGCTCAAAACGCACCTTTTTCTCGATCCATGGCCGGTTCCAGGGAAAATCCTCTCGAAAATAACTGCGCTCGTCGAAGGAGTCTTCGGGAAACTCCTCCCGATGGGATCCCGGAATAAACTCCAGCACGCCGTTTTCCTCCCGTTCCTCTCCCAGAGCCAGCCAGACGCTGATGAGCCGATCGTCCCGGTAGTGCCAGTAGCGCCGATCCCTGTGCCAGCGGGTTTCGCTGCTGGTATGGGGCATTTTGCTCATCAGGGAGTTGTGATGGGCAGTTACAAGCACGGGCATACTCTTCAGCAACTCGGCCAGGAGCGGCCGCAAGGAGGGCTCCTCCATCCAGCGCCGAAAGAGAATGTCCCGGTCGTAGACCTGACGCAATCGACGGATCGTCTCCCGATACTCCCGCCGATCGCTGCCGGTATACTCCGCCTCGGTCTCGATCGGAGCGATACCGTACTTCAGGTGGACTTCTCCCACTTCCCGGATGGCGTCACAGAGGCGGGGATCGGCCGCTTCTCTCAGGATGAGATATCCCTCAGTCTCAAATTTCTCTTTGGCCCCCTTATGTCTCATTGGATCCATGCCCCTTCCCCTTGGTTCGGATAAACACCGTCGTCCGTATCTTATCGCCTTTCGCCTCAGGCATCCCTTTTCACAAACCGCGGTCCGGCCTAAAGGGTGATGTTCTCGATCAGTTCCACCTCTCCGCGCCGAATGATCAGTGCATCGATACAAAAAGGCAGATCGAGCCGCTTCTCTTTCAGATAATAGTGGGCAGAATTGATCACCCGACGAAGCTTCGTCGGCGTGAGATTGTAGACCGGATCGAAATCCCGAGCCGCACTCTTGACCTCGACGAAATGCAGCACGCCCTCTTTCATGGCTACAATATCGATCTCCCCCAGTTTGCGGGCATAATAGTTGCGTTCCACGATACGGTAGCCTGCCTCTTGGAGAAAACGGGTCGCGAGATCCTCCGCCTCGTTACCGAACTGCCGCAGGAGATTACGCCGCATCGCTTCCCCCTTGCGCGCAAACCGTCATCCAAAATTCAAAATTCAAAATCCACCATCCAAAATTCCCTTTGGCATCAGCTTCCCGCCCAGGCTTCTCCGACCGGGATCACCTCTACCTGTACCGACTTGAAGCGGGCCGTAAGGATCAGTTCGTCGCTTTCGTCGCCAAAAAGCGCGTTGATACGGCTTCGGGCATGGTGAAAGGTCGCATAGAGGGTCCGGGGGCGGATCGCATCGCTGTATCGCACGGCCAACGCCTCACTCTCTCCATAAGACGAACGCAGGACCACCCGTTCTCCCAAACGCTCCTCTTCGTCGGGATGGGCCCAGAGCAGATCCTCCTCGTGGCGGGTACGGAGCTTGTCGCTTCGCAGCGTCTGAGCCGCGTTGTTGTAATGGGCCAGCGTCCGACCGGTGGTAAGGTAGTACCCCTCCAGGCTCTGATGATAGAAGCGGCCTTCCAGAATATCCTCCACCATGCCGCGCTTTTGCCAGGGATGGTAGACGAAGCGCCCCAGCCCGTCTTCGGTCCGGAAGTCCAGCAGGTGGAGAATCGGCGTATCTTCGTGGTAGATCGGCCACTGCATTCCCCGCTTCCGGTGGCGCTGAAGGCGGTAATAGGCTGCCCCGCTGAAACGCTCCGGCGCGACGCGGCGCACTTCATCCCAGACCTCCTCGCTGGAGGAGAAGGCGAAATTCTCTCCGTCACCGAGCTTTCGGGCCAGAAGGGTCAGCACTTCCCAGTCGTCGGGCAGGTCGCTTTGTACCAGAGGCTGGGAGAGATGTAGGCGTCGCATGGCGTTGACATAGACGCCGGTCTTCTCGTAGGCCGATTTGACCCCGATGACGATATCGGCCCTCTGGGCGATCTCTGTCATGAAGAGCTCCTGCACCATGAGAAAGTCCAATTGCTCCAACGCCCGGTCGATCTTGTTGAGATTGGGGTGGATGTGGGCGATATCCTCTCCCATATTGAGCAGAGCTTTGATCTTGCCATCGTTCATCGCATCGATGAGTTGGGGCGTCATCAGCCCCACCTCCTTGGGAGGCTGATAATCGGGAGCATAATAGGGAAGGCAGCCCATATCACAGGCACCTTGCACATTGTTCTGTCCCCGTAGGGGCATGAGCCCGGCACCGGGTTTACCGATATTCCCCGTCAAAAGCGCCAGATGGGTGATCGCCATGACGGCGTAGGAGCCGTCTAGATGTTCGGTGATTCCCAGGCCCCAAAAGATCATCGAGCGTTTTACCGCATACTCTCTGGCAATATTGGGGATCATCTTGGCCAGATATTCGTAACCTTCGATCTGTTGGAAGAAGGCGGGGTCGGCGTAGGGGTCCTTGAGAATGGAGTCCCGATACTCTTCGAAATTTTTCGTCCGGTTGGCGACGAACTCCTTGTCGTAGAGCTCCTCGTCGAGGATCACATAGGCCATCATGTTCAAAATCAGAAGGTTGGCTTCGAAGGGGATAATGCAGTCGTATTTGGCCTGCTTGGCCAGCTTGGTCCGGCGTACGTCGATCACCGCCAGATTGTTCTGGGTCCGGGCCATATCGACGATACGGTTGGCAATGATAGGATGGGCCTCCAGGGTATTGGAGCCGATGACGATCATAAACTCGGCCTCGTAGATGTCGTTGTAAGGGTTGGTCGCCGCCCCTTCTCCGATGGTGGCGCGCATTCCCTTGAGGCTGGGGGAGTGGCAGACACGAGCACAGTTGTCGACATGGGGCGAGCCCATGGTTTCACGACAGAACTTCTGAAAGGCATAGGCGCTCTCGCAACTCGTTCGAGCTCCACCGATGGCGGCGAAAGCATGGGAGCCGTAGGTCGAACGGACCTCGGTAAGTTTGGCCGCGGCCAGATCCGTCGCCGTCTCCAGATCCGTCTGCACCCATGCTTCATTCAAAGGCACCAGTTTGGCGGCATATCTTTCCGCAAGCTCCGGATGGCGTTCCAGAAATCTCCTACTGACTCGGGGAGCACGGATCCGATCCTTCGAGGCGACGAAATCGTAGCCGTATTTGCCCTTGATGCAGAGCTTGCCCTGACTGACCACCCCCTCCTTGTCGGCATAGATCTTGACGATCCGGTTATCCTCTACTACCCCGACGATATCGCATCCGACTCCGCAATAGGTACAGACACTATCGATCTCCATTCGCTCTCTGGTTTCGGACATAGATGGCACTCCTTGGGAAACTTTTGCCCTATTTAACCCAATTTCCCCCGAGAGGTCAACCTTAGAAATATATTAATCATGACAAATTTTATCCGATTATATTTTCCCCTCAACTTCTTCCGATAGGATGGGGCTCCAAAAACCAAATATAGGAGTAAATTATGTATACAATCACTGTCGAAAAAGAGTGCGGGTGCTTCCGCAAAAGCGGGATGAAAAACAATATCGCTTTCCAGGATAAGGACGCGGCGCTGATGGAGGCGATGCGTCTAAGCAACGAAATGAACGAAACCTTCTGCCAAAAGCATGAGTTCCGCGTCCAGGAAGAGGGAAATACCCTGCTCATCGGCGTTGCCGAACGCCCCCGGGAAGGCGGATGCTGCGGGGGAGGTCACTGCGGCTAAATCCCGCTTAGACCCAAAGATTGTCGATCAGCCGGGTCAAACCGACCCGGGCAGCGACAAGGATAATGCTCTCGCCCTCTACGATCCTCTCGATCGGGTGAAAATCCCGATCGACGATCGCCACATACTCCAATCCGTCCACTTCCGCTTCCAAGATACCTCGCATCACCGCCGTAATCCGCCGCGTATCTCTTTCTCCGCTCTGGATCATTTTGGCTGCACGCTTCAGGGAACGAGAAAGGGCCAGGGCTCTTTGACGCTCCTCGGGACTTAGATAAATATTCCGGCTGCTCAGAGCCAGGCCGTCGGGATCCCGGACAATCTCGCAGGAGACGATCTCCGTCTGCATGAAGTAGTCCCGAACCATCCGGGAGATCAGGACCAACTGCTGGGCATCTTTTTTGCCGAAGTAGGCCCGGGTAGGCCGAGTGAGATTGAGGAGCTTCATGACGACCTGAAGCACTCCGTCGAAGTGGCCGGGACGCTTGGCTCCCTCCAGGATATAGCCTCTGATTTTAGGAGCCGAGATCAGCAGCTCGTCCTCATGGTAGAGCTGATCGGTCGTGGGCATATAGAGTAGATCGACACCTGCCAGCTCGCAGATCTTCCGATCGGCTTCCTCTTTTCTGGGATATTTCTCCAGATCCTCTCCCGGCAGAAACTGCGTGGGATTGACGAAGATCGAGACGATCACGTGATCGTTCTCCTCCCGGGCCCTGCGAATCAGGGAGAGATGTCCCTCGTGAAGCGCCCCCATGGTCGGGACGAAGCCGATGCTTCCCGTCAATTTGGCTCTCGAATTTTTCAATCTCTCGTTATTCCTGGCTACGATCATCACCCCGCCTTTGATGGATTTTGCTAAAATCATACATCAATTTTTCCGAGTGATCGATAAAAAGACGCCGCAAGGCGGTTGCCTCAACTTTTCACTCTTCACTTTGAACTTTTAATTTTGAAAAGGAACTTTTCACCATGGATGCCTACGAATACGGCGAACTACTTAAATCCCTCTCCGACAAGATGGAGAACATCACCAACATCGTCAAACCCGATGAAATCCGCGCCCGGCTCGACGAGATCGAGCAGATGCAGCAAGATCCCGAGTTTTGGAACGACAATGAGCGAGCAGCCAAAGTCGCGCAAGAAAAAACCCGTCTCGAGCGAACCCTCAATAAGTATGACGAAGCCAAAGAGGCCCTCGAGGACGCCCGGGAGTATTTCGAGTTGGCCAAGAGCGAAGGAGACGAAGAGACACTGGAGATGCTCTACGAAGATGCCGAGAGCCTCAAAGAGCATATCCAGCAACTCGAGATCGCCATCATGCTCAGCGGCGAGCACGACAGCGCCAACGCCATCGTCACCATCCACCCGGGAGCCGGAGGGACCGAGAGCCAGGATTGGGCCAGCATGCTCTATCGGATGTATCTGCGCTGGGCCGAGCGCCACGGCTTCAAGGTCGAGGTCCTCGACTACCAACCCGGCGAAGAGGCGGGGATTAAGGACGTGAGCTTCATCATCAAAGGCGAAAACGCCTACGGCTATCTCAAGGTCGAAAATGGCATCCACCGCCTGGTGCGCATCAGCCCCTTCGACTCCAACGCCAAGCGCCACACCTCTTTTACCTCGGTGATGGTCTCTCCAGAGATCGACGACGACATCGAGATCGAGATCGAGGACAAGGATATCCGCATCGACACCTACCGGGCCAGCGGCGCCGGCGGCCAGCACGTCAACAAGACCGAATCGGCCATTCGCATCACCCACCTCCCCACCGGCATCGTGGTCCAGTGCCAAAACGACCGCTCCCAGCACAAAAACAAAGCCGCAGCCATGAAGATGCTCAAATCCCGCCTCTACGAATACGAAATGGCCAAGAAACAAGCGGAGATCGACGGCATCGAAAAGAGCGATATCGGCTGGGGGCATCAGATCCGCAGCTACGTGCTCCAGCCCTACCAGCAGGTCAAGGACAGCCGTAGCGGCCAAGCCTTCAGCAACGTCGACGCCATCCTGGACGGCGACATCGACAAACTCCTCGAGGGGGTTCTCATCGCCCAGGCTGCCCCGGAAGAGAAGTCCCAAGTGTCATAATCGCTTATTGAAAGGTGATACTTAGCATCCCTTTTTCCAAGTGAAAATCTTTAATTTGTGTCGCCTGAAAAGTGGTGGGCATCCTCTTGATGGGTCGCGCCGCCAATTCGGTGGCAACCACCTTGGCTACTCCTCTTTTTGCCCCTGGAGATACATATTCTTCCAAGGAACTGTTTCCGAAGACCAACCTCCTAAGCTTCAAACCGGCGAGATAGAGCCCCCGATCTTCGGACGAATAACGTAATCCACCTTCGTAAACAACCATTCCATCGATCCCTTCCGGGATTTCATAGCTAGTAAGAACAAACCGTACCGGTATCTCCAGGCGATCCGGTTTCGATCCCGCCTCCATGCCGATCCCCACGATTTTTACCGTTCCGAAGGATGCCTTTCTGACAATCGGCAATTGGCTTTTGACACTCTTTCCGACCTCCTGGAGAGGAATGTTCTGAACCTTATCCCCCAACCCGGGAATCTCGGGAATTGAGACACAACCCGTTGCAACTAGCAACAAGCTAACCGCAACTATTCCCTGTCGAACAAATCTTCTGTCAAGGCTCATCTTAATCTACCTTCCAAAGTTTTTGCGGGTATTATACTTCCTTTTCGCAGCGACTAAGCTTCTGCCCTTCAAGGCGATAACACAGGCCACAAAGTGAAGCGATCTCTTCATCGTGCGTGACGATGAAGAGTGCCGCATCATGCTTACGAATATATTCCATCATCATAGCCATGACTAGTTCGGAGGTTTCCCGATCCAGGTTGCCCGTTGGCTCGTCGGCAAAAATGATCTCGGGTTTTTTACTCAGGACTCGGGCCAGAGAAACACGCTGCTGCTGACCGCCGGAGAGCTCGCTGACCTTCTGACCCATCACTTCGGCGATCTCCAGACGCTCGAAAAGTTCCGGATCGATCGGCTCTTCCGCCAGCAGGGCAGCTATCTCCACATTCTCCAGAGCCGTCATACCCTTGAAAAGATAGTGCTGCTGAAAGACAATTCCCGTTCGATAACGGCGTAGTCTCTCCTTCTGCTCTTCCTTCATCTCATAAAGATTTTCGCCAAAGAGCTGGACCTCCCCCGAAAGAGGCTCGATCAGACCTGCCAGAGTATGAAGCAATGTCGATTTGCCGCTGCCGCTGCGTCCCATGACGGCGATACTCTCCCCTGCAGAGATCTGGAGTGAAACGTCGTGATAGAGAGGATAGTCAAATGCATGGGAGAGGTTTATTGCCTGCAGCAGAGGCTGGGACATCGAAGCGTTCCTGTCGATAGATTTTGAGAATTATAGCAAGATTAGGAATTAGGAATTAGGAATTAGGAATTAGGAATTAGGAATTAGGAATTAGGAATTAGGAATTAGGAATTAGGAATTAGGAATTAGGAATTAGGAATTTTATTATAGGAGAAAATATTGTCAAGGCTTTTCTGATCTCCCGGTCGGGAGACCGATTATTTCGCCATCTGCTTGGCGACTTCTGCTGCGAAGTCCTCTTCGACCTTCTCGACGCCTTCGCCGAGTTCAAAACGGATATAATCCACCAGCTTGGCGCTACCGCCGGCCTCCTTGGCGACCTTGGCGATGTACTCTCCGACGCTGATCTTGTCATCCATGACGAATTTTTGATTCTCCAGAGTATTATCCTGCAAGAAACGCTTGATTTTTCCGGGAAGAATCTTCTCAAGAATGTTCTCAGGCTTTCCTTCTTTGAGGAGTTGCTCCCTGGCAATCTCTTTTTCTTTCTCGATCACTTCGGCGGGAACCGCCGCTTCGTTGAGATAGCCGGGATTCATGGCCGCGGCGTGCATCGCCACATTTTTAAGGGCCTCTTTGACGGCAGGACAGGTCTCGGGCTTGTCACACTCGGCGGCTACCAGGACGCCG
>JALSTG010000023.1 GCA_026983875.1 Campylobacteraceae bacterium | reverse complement strand
ATCTATTCACTTCTGATCGACCTGGGGCACTCCTGTGCCCTGCAAGGGACCCGAGGGCTTTTCGTCGATGATCGGCCGATTGAAGCGAAGCATATGACGACGCCGTCGATTTTCGAGACGCTTTGGAATATGAAACGGGCCAAAGAGGCCGGAGCGGAATATTTTGTCATGGAGGTCAGTTCCCATGCCATCGATCAGAAGCGGATCGAAGGGATCGACTTCGCCTTAAAGGTCCATACCAATGTGACCCGGGACCATCTTGACTACCACGGTACCGTAGAAGAGTATCGCCGGGTCAAGAGCTGTTTCTTCGCCGATGATAGTCCCAAACTCCTCAATAAAGATGAGATCAAAACCGTTAGCTACAACCCTATCGGAGCCTACACCTATGGGGTGGAAGAACCGGCAACGTTCAAAATCATGGCCTACGGCTTGAACGAGGGCATCAGTGCGGTGATTCAGCATCGAGAGGAAGAGGAGGCTTTCTTTTCCAATATGATGGGGCTTTTCAATCTCTACAATCTCACGGCGGCGATCAGCGCCGTGAAGATCCTGACGCGACGACCGATGAAGGAGATTTGCGAAGTCGTAGAAAATTTTGGAGGTGTCAGCGGGAGGATGGAAGTCGTCAGCGTCCGGCCGACGGTCATCGTCGATTTCGCCCATACCGACGACGGAATGTATCGGGTCCTGGATAGTCTAAAAGATAAGGATCTTGTGGTGGTGTTCGGTGCCGGCGGCGATCGGGATCGTGGAAAGCGTCCGAAGATGGGTGCAGTGGCGGGGCGTTTTGCCAAAAAGATCTATGTCACCAGCGATAATCCTCGTAGCGAAGATCCGGAGACAATCATCGCAGAGATCCTCTCCGGCCTCAAGGGCAAAGAGAATGTGGCGGCGATTCCCGATCGCAGAGAAGCGATCGCCAGGGCTTTGGCGGAGCTGGAAGATGAGGAGATCCTCTTGATCCTGGGCAAAGGGGATGAGAGCTATCAGGAGATCAAAGGCCAGAAGATCCCCTTTGATGATCGTGAAGTCGTGAGGGAGCTGCTGGCAGCAGACTCTCAGAAGCGAGGAGAGAGGACCGAGAGATGATCCGGACACCCTATTTGGCGACCGACGGCATCATCGAGGTCTACGAAGGCGATCGTTTCCGAGGGATTGTGTTGATCGAGCGCAAAAACGAGCCACGGGGCGTGGCACTGCCCGGCGGGTTTGTCGAAGTGGGCGAACGGATCGAGGATGCCTGCGTGCGGGAGATGCGGGAGGAGACGGGGCTGGAGGTGGAACTTCGCCGTCTGTTGGGGGTCTACTCCGATCCCTCCCGGGATCCGCGCTTTCATACCGCCAGCGCAGTCTATCTCTGCAAAGCCTCGGGAGAGCCCCGGGGCGGTGACGATGCCAAGCGTGCCTTCATCGTTGCCCTGGAGGAGATTCCCTGGGCAGAGCTATGTTTCGATCATACCGAGATCCTGAAGGACTATCTCAGCCGCTGAGACTTTGATAGGCCCGTCAAGCCCCTTAAAATTCCACCGATGCCTTTTCCTTTTTATCTATTACTTATTACTTTGCCTCCATCCCACCAAAATCAAATCGTTCTTCCGTCGCTTGAACGTGCAGGTAGAGATGCCATGCCTTGTAGATCGCCAGAGCGATCCAGGAGAACTCCAGGGCGAGGAGTACTCCGGTGACGCGCCAAAGCTCGGGGGTGATGAAGGCGGCGACAATAGCGGTAAAAAGAGTCGTCAGGTGGATCGCCAGATGGCGCATTGCGTAGCGGGGGTGAATCACCTCATGCATCATCGGGGCGGTGAAGTAGCCTTGGGCATTGAGGTGAAACCAGGTGAGGAAAGGGACGATCTTGTAAGCCATGGCGAATACGACGCTCAAGGCAAAGGAGGCGTAAAGCACGTAGCTCAGATCCTGAAACGGTCGGGGTAGCGGCATGAGATGGCCGGTGACGATAAGGAGAGCGGCCAGAACCAGGGAGACCATCCCCGTCCGCCAGAACCAGACGGTAGCGTCGGCAAGGGGGCGTTGACGCTGAGAGAGTCGTCGGAGAGTCAGGAGCCCATGGATTAGAAGCAAGAGCAACACGAGACTTTCGATCCAGGGAAGCAGCGACGGGAAATTGAGAGCGGCTACCAGCTCCAGGGTGAGCAGGCCCGTGATGCCCAGGGGCAGCCGGCGGGCCCAGAACTTCGGATAGGGCGGGGTGACGTAAAACATTTCGATTACCTGGAAACTGACGGAGACGATCAGCAGCCCGATCCAGCCGAAGAGTCCCAGACCCAGGTGAAGCTGACGCAGCGCGAGGAGGTCGCCCCGACTGACCCATCCGCCCACGAGCAGGGCGAGCCAGGCTCCTACGAAGAAAAGCAGCAACAGGTTGTAGAGGGCGAAGCCCATTCCCCTGGAAGATGGGGAGTGGTTCCGTAGGTGGTAGAGGCGGGCGAGCATCCGCGACGCCACGGGCAGCAGCCCGGCGCCCAGAAACAGAAGTGCAAGAAGATAGAGGGCTTTTTGTGCCGTGGAGAAGGCCTCTATCAGCGCTACGATGCCGAAGTAGAGTGGCCACTGGGTGCGAATCGCCATCAGTGTGGGCTGCCGGAAGGAGACGCCGGCGAGGACCGGAAGCATCTGAAAGAGGGCGCCGAGCATGAAGGAGAGCATAACGCCCAGGGTCAGCAGATGGGTCAGGATCAGGGCAGCGGGTGCAGCGGGATCGAGGGCCTCCTCGCCATGGAGCATCAGCCAGAGCCCGGCAACGACTCCCCAAAGACTCCCTCCGAGAAAGAATCGCAGCACGACGGAGATCGGCGGCGCCTGGTCGAGGGAGAGACCGCTGTTTTGGAACATTCATCTCTCCTTTTTGTCAAGTGTCTCAATATAAAGCTTGACAGATTTTGACAAGCGAAAAATTTGTTCTGCTATCGGTCCGTATGCTTTTCAGGGGGCGACGAAAGCAAAGGTTCCAAATCGATCTCTCGATTCGGCGTGATAAGGATATGCCACTCTTCGCCCCGTTGGCGGCTGAGGTAGTTGAGCCGATGTTCCCGGGCCAGCGCCAGCAGAGGATGGGGTTCTTTTCGGTGAAGCATATAGAGATAGGCCCCTTCGTCCAGCTCCCTTAGGATGGCGATGGAGCGCTCCAGAGGTTCGGGATGCTCCAGCTTCCGGGCGTCGAGAAAGTGTCGCTTCACAGTTCGACCTTCTCCATTTTGTCCACAAGGCCGCTCTTCTCTTCCGGCGGGAGTACCCGGTCGCACATGGCGTAGAGCATCTGCTCCTCTTTCATGTTGTGTTGCTGGAGCAGGATCATCATCGATTCCGCCAGGGAGAGATAGGCATCCCGGTCCTGCTTCTCGATGGCGTCGGCCATCTTCCCCACCAGTCCCCGCACCTGCTCATGCTCGAAGCGCATGACCTGGGTGGGCCCTTCGCTGCTGCCGGTCTTGGCTTCGAAGGCGGGGAAGAGCTCCTCTTCCTCCTTCTTGAAATGGCGGAGGGTCTCGTTGGCAAATTCGAGGAATTTTTTTTCAGCCTCTGCCCAATCTCCGGCTGCAGCGGCTTTTTCCGCTTCGGCGAAGACGGTATCGCAGGCACGATGTTCGTGGGTCATGTAGTTTGAGATCTGCATGGAGACTCCTTTTGTGTCATGGAATTTTTGGGTTTCAATCGCTGACGACGGCGATCCGCTCCCAGAGCTCGGGGGAGGTGAGCATCGCCTCGACACGCCCCTGCCAGAGTTCTCGGAAATGTTTCTGCTCCCCGGGAAGGGCTTCCCCCCGTAGGGCCTTCTGCATCAGGGGCATCATCTCGGGAGAAGCGGCGACGACGGAGGTGTCGAGGCGGAGGCTGACGGAGGCACCGGTATCGAGTCGGGTCAGGCGCAGGTCGCCGCCGATATCGTCGATGCCGTAGTGGAGCAGCCCGCGGCGAGAGAAGTGTCCACCGATGCCGGCGAAGCCCCCTTCGTCACCGGCGCCGCAGATGAAGGCGACCACCGTACCGATGACCCCGGTAACCCCTTCGCTCTTGCTTTCGCGCATTTCAACCCGGATCCGGCTCCGTGCGGGAAGCTCCTCAATGCCGTAGAGGGCTTCCAGGCCTCGCTTGGCCAGGAGAAAGGCTCCGGCGACTGTCGGGCAGGAATGACCGGCAAGCTTGACGCAGTCGAGATAGCTAATCTCCACGATTCCCTCTTCGAAGGCCCCGAGAAATTCCCCCAGAGGATCGTAGAGACGCAGGCGAGGAGCCTGGTCGAAAAAATCGGGTGTCTGCATAAGTCATCCTTGAAAGAAAAGTAACGCTATTGTAACAACAGAGATTTGCCGATGCCATGACGCGGGTCAATCGATTCAGCATTTTATGCTAAAATTCCTTGAAATCAGACAAAATTACTCAGAATTTAAAGGAGAGCCGATGATGCAAGGAATGCCTCAACCCGCCTACTATATCTTCAAATGCCAGCAGAGTGCCCCTCCGGGGATGCCCAAGCCCAGCTGCGTCAGCCAGAACGACCCCGAGAGCCAGCAGCTCTTTCAGCATCTTGCCCAACAGTTGATGATGAAAGGGATTATTGGGACGGTGCAGCCGGTACAGACCGGTTGCCTGGGACGCTGTCAGCAGGGGCCCGTGATGCTGGTCGAACCCGGCCATACGATGTATGTGGATCTGACCAAGGAGAAGATCGACCGGATCATCGAAGAGCACATCCTCGGCGGCAAGGTGGTCGAAGAGTATGTCATCCCCGAAGAGTTCTGGGGCGAGCCGGTCAATCCCGCAGAGATGGCTCGCTGAGACGGAGCCGTTTGCGGCGTTTTGCTATAATCGAAGAGAATAGAGGGGAGAGCCCGCGGGGCTTTCGCCTCTGAACTCTTGGCCGGGAGGGCCGATAGAAGGAGTGATGCCAAGATGCAGATCACGATGCTTCACAGCAAGATCCACCGGGCGACGGTCACCGATGCCAACCTGAACTACGTCGGCTCCATCACTGTCGATCGGGAGCTGCTGGATGCCTCCGGGATGCGGGTGGGACAGAAGGTAGATATCGTCAACATCAACAACGGAGAG
>JALSTG010000022.1 GCA_026983875.1 Campylobacteraceae bacterium | reverse complement strand
AATCTCTACGTCAAAGAGCGCAAAGTCCGCATCCTGCCCCGCAACATCAAAGAGGCGATGGAGATCTCGGGCCTGGATCCCGAAACCTTCGAAAAGGCCCTCACCGTCGCTAGAAATACCCACTTTGTGGGTCACACTAGCATCAACGAAGCCGGCCTCGATATCCTGGAAGCCTACGAGTTGCTCAACGAGTAATCCCTTATCTATCTGCGGTGGCTTCTTGCCGCCGCACTACTGCATATCCCTCTCTTCGATCTCCTGATAAACCTTGCCCAGATGCTTGCCCATCTGGTGATCGAAGGCATCCCAGTTTTGAAACTCCTTCATTTTGGCAATCGCCTCTTTTTTGACGCTGTAATACTCCTCGTCGGCTTCGTAGGCCTTTTTCGCCTCGTCTGCAAGCAGCTTCAGATAGCGCAAAAAGGGACCCACCGTCTCCTCCCTGGCTCCCGAGGGGCCGTGGCCGGGAACATAGAGTCTATGTTCCTTACCCTTCATGATCCCTTCGAGCAGCTCGATATTGCCCAGGATGCTGGAGCTGGCGTCGAAGCCTCCCAGGCGGTTTTTCATCACATTGTCTCCCAGAAAGAGCGTATCGCTGTTTTCATGCAAAATCAGCAAATCGGTATCGGTATGAGCCCTCTTGGGATGAAAGATTCTAAAACGCTCCCCGTCGATCTCCAGGACCTGCCCGTCTCGCAATTCATGAGCGGGATAGCGGAAGGGCCGGGTGCCTTGGAGATTGCCCGTCAGACGCTCCAGAATCCCATACCACTTCTCCGCCTCCCCGGCTTTGACCTCCCGGATCATATTGGGATGGGCGTAGATGGGGGCGTTGGGATATTTTTGGGCCAGAGCGATGTTGGCGAACCAGTGATCTCCGTGCTTGTGGGTGTTGAGAATCGCTGCGATCGGCTTTTTGCTGACCTTTTCGATCTCCTCCAGGACCTTGGCGCCCACAAAGGCGTTGCCCCCCGGATCGATGACGATGAGCCCCCTCTTGCCCTCGATGAAGGCCGGATTGTTCATGAATCCCTTATTTTGCCGATTGGGCTCCATCGCCGGGCCGTGCATAATCCAGACATTGCTACTTCCCATTTGCCGAAAAGCGAACTCACCGTAAGGATCCAACTTCCAGGCCAAAAGTACCAGAGGGAAGAGAGTTGCTCCGGTCAACAGGAGTCTAAAGAACCTTATCCAGTTCATCATTTATCCTTATAATATAAAATATTATAATCATTATACTTTATTTATTTTTACTTTCTAACGGAGAGAGTTTTGAAGGTATAACGCAGACCGTGTCAATTGAGAAAGAGGGGAGTCTGATCACTCCTCAATGCCGTATTTTAATGCCTTCAGCGCGCCGGTGATATCTTCCTGACGCATGAAGTGTTCGCCGACGAGGAAGGCGTCGGCGCCGATTTTGGAGAGTGCGACGACGGTTTCGTGGTCGTTGATACCGCTTTCGGCGACGATGATCTTGCCATTAGGAATGAGCGGAACGAGCCGCTCGCTCAGGCTCATATCCATCTCGAAGGTTTCCAGGTTTCGGTGATTGATGCCGATAATATCGGCTCCGGCGAAGATCGCTTTGACCAGGTCGGCCTTGTCGTGAATCTCCACCAGGGCCTCCATCCCCAGGTGACGGGTATACTCCAGCAACTCTTTGAGCTCTTTGCGGCTAAGGGCCTTGGCGATGAGCAGGACGAAATCGGCTCCGAAAGCCAGGGCTTCGACCAGCTGATATTTGTCGACGATGAAATCTTTGCGTAGCAGGGGGATTCCCACATAACGCCGCACCATCCCCAAGTACTCCACGTCACCCTTGAACCAGTGGGGTTCCGTCAGGATCGAGAGAGCGTCGGCACCACCCTTCTCGTAGGCCTGGGCGATGCTCATAGGGTCGAAATCCTCCCGGATGATTCCTTTGGAGGGGCTCGCCTTTTTGATCTCGGCGATGATCCGGTAGGGATTCTCCGGCGTAGATCTCAGAGCGCCGTGGACGTCTCGGGGGACGAAAGGATTGAAGCTCAGTGATCGGCCAAGCCACTCCATCGGATACTCTTTTTTACGCCGCTCCAGGTCATCCCGGGTCTTACGGATAATCTCGTCAAGTATGTCAGCCATCTTGGCACGTCTCCTTCTATGATAGTAGTCTCTATTTTTCCGCCCGGTCGGCAGGAGTCCTGTGCTGCTCGAGACAGCGGCGAATACTCTCGGCATGCATGCGGATCTCGGGCTCTTTGATTCCTTCGGCGGCAATGACTTTTTGCATCACTTTCTGGGCCTCGGCACAGCGCCCCTCCTTGTAGAGACCCCAGGCGAGGGAATCGAGATAGAAGGGGTTGTCCGGCTGCTGCTTGAGCGCCTGGCGCACCAGGGCCATCCCCCGCTGCACGTCCAAGTCGTGATCGATGAGGGTATAGCCGTAGTAGTTGAGATAGAGACTCTCATCGACTCCCTCTTTGAGCGCCCGATCGAAAAGCCGCTGAAAGCGCCGGAGCAGATCGGGAGTGATCTGTTTTGCTTTACGCGCCTTTTCATAGGTGAGGATCGCCTCTTCCGCCAGCCATTTGGGCTTGCCGGTCTCCTGATAACGCCGATGGGCCAGGGCGATCGCTTTGTCGAAACGATCCAATTCTTTGTAGAGGGTATAGAGAAGCTCCTCGTTCCCGTCGGGGTGCTTTTCCAGGAAGCGGGCCAACCCTTCGAAATCCCGACGGTAGAGGGAAAGCTTGATAATTTTTTTGAGGAAATAGTCCTGGGGGTCTTTTTCGTAAAGTTTCTTGTAGAGTTCCTGAACCTTGGCCAGGTCGTTCCGGCGGGCATAGAGCTCGATGAGCTTGAAATAGACCGCCACCGAAGCCTCCGGATCGAGGCGGAGATGGGTTTCCAACAGACGGATCGCCCGGTCGGGGTCGTGGAGCTTCTTTTGCAGCAAAGTCACCTCGTCAAGGAGCAGCTTCTCATCCCGATTTTTCAGGTAGGCCTTTTGCAGAAGCGCTACCGCCTCCTCATAGTGCCCCAGATCCGCCGCGACGGTGGCGGCAAGCTTCAGATCCCGGGGGTCGTTGCTCGTAGCCAGCCAACGCTTGACGACCGGTTCGGCCTCTCTCAGCGCTCCTTTTCGGGCATAGAGCGCCACCAACAGACGAACAGGCAGTCGATCCTCTTTAAGCCCCTTCGTCTCCACCAGACGGCGCAGCAGCGGAAGGACCCTCTCGGGATCCCCTCCGGGCATCATCGCTTCCCGGGCAGCCTGGTAGAGATACTCGGGCTTGGCCGTCAGCCGGTAAAGTTCGAGAAAAATTTTCTGGGCTTCCCGGTATCGGGTCGCCTCCTCCTTGAGAAGGCCCCGAACGATGAGAGCGTCTTCACGAGGGGAGATCGGGGCACTCGAAAACCCTACGCACCCCAGGAGAGTCGATAACAGTACGATCCTTATAAAATACCCGGACACTCTTTTCTCAGCTCCTCTTCGTCGTTTTTGAACTGCTCCCAAAAAGGGAAAGTCCGGCACTGCCTCGGCCGGACGGGATAGACGCTGCAGCGATAGGTCGTCTCGTCGAAAAAGATGCAGGCATAATCCCCCTCCCCCAGACGCTTTTCCGTGAGGGAGTAACGGTGCCCCACCTTCCGGAGGTAGATTCTACCGAAATCTTCCAAACCAAGCCCCAGATACTCCGCCATTGCCTCGATCTCGGGGCGTTTCATCCAGATATAGCCGCTCTCACCTCGACAGCAGGCTCCCTGACATCCGGCGCAGGCGTTGGGATCGAATCGGTAGGCAAAGCCCTCCTTCTCTATGATCGGCAGAGACTCTTCACTGATCCCACCTATGCCGTTGCTCGACTCTTTCTTGTTTTCCATGATTATTGCTCCATGTTCCGTTCATCAAAGCCTTCCGCTTTGAGACTGTGTGTCCCCGCCCGGACAAAGGCTTCCGCCGCCTCAGACGTATACTCCCCGTCGCTGCCGAATACCACCAGAGGCGGCAGGACCCGACAAAGGGATCGGGAGCCGACCCGGGCCTGGACCATCACGATTTTGGCTTCCCGGTCGATCTTGGAATGGACGAAGCGGATCGTCTCGGGAGTGAGCCGCTCACGACGCAGAGCCTCCAGCAGCCGGTCGCTCTGTTTGGCATCGTAGCAGAGGATGAAGCGCCCCCGGGGTGCAAGCAGCCGCCCTACCTTTGCCACGAAGGGTTCCAGGGGCAGGTGGTGGGCGTAGCGGGAGATATTGAGACACTTCTCCTTGCTCTGGGTGACCCGTGGATCGTAGAAGGGAGGATTGGAGACAATCCAGTCGAAACGCTCGGAGAACTCGGCTTCCAAAAAATCCCCAGGATGCTCCCTGGCGGCGATGCCGTTGATGGCAAAATTGTGCCGAGCATAGGCAAGCATTCTCGGCTGCTTCTCCGAGAGGTGCACTTCCACCGGATAATCCCGCCCCAGAAGCAGCGAAAGGATCCCCACACCGCACCCGACATCCAGCAGCTTGCCCCCGGGTGCAAAGCGGCGGGCAAAATCAACAAGAAAGATCGAATCGCTATTGTAGCAATATCCGCCGGGCGGCTGATAGAGAAACATACCCTCTCCGCTTTTTTGGAGGCAATTTTACCCAGTTTTGCTACAATCCATCCCATGAAACATAGTGATGACCGCCTCAATCCCCAGTCGACCGACTTCTGCATGCTCGACTACGACTGTGCCTACAAGCCGGAGAAAAAAACCCGGATGTACTACCGCTACATCCGGGAAGCCGATGGCGCCTTCGCATCGGCGGTGATCCAACGGGGATGGCGGAGATTCGGCAACTATTTCTTCCATCCCATCTGCGAAGGCTGTAACGCATGCAAGAGTCTGCGTATCGACGCCCAAGCCTTCCGTCCCAGCCGCTCCCAAAAACGCGTCGTCAAAAAGAACCGCGAAACCCGCATCATCGTCCTGTCCCCCAGCCTCACCCCGGCCCACATCACCCTCTACAACCGCTACCACGCCTGGAAAGCCGAAAAGGACGGCTGGAAGCATCGCCGGATCAGCGAACGGGAATACTACGAAAACTTCGTCGAAGGGGCCCACGACTTTGGCTAC
>JALSTG010000021.1 GCA_026983875.1 Campylobacteraceae bacterium | reverse complement strand
AGCAGCACAAGCCCGAGATTGAGCACTCCCCATTTCTCTTCGATCTCCAGCGGCACTTCGGCCCCTACCTTTCGCAAATCCACCGTAGAGACCGGAAGGCGGTAGAGGGTCTTGGGCGTGCGGACATATAGCCAGGGATCTCGCTCCACCAGGCGGGTGATGAGCTTTTTCTGGCGAAGCACCTCCAACTGATCGGCACTGATGAGTCTTGCGCCGTCGCGCAAAGCGAGATAGAGCCCCAGCAGGAGAAGGACCCCCAAGAGTGCGGCGGCGATCATCTGATTTTTAGAACGCAAAAAACGCATGATTCTCCCTCTCTCCTACGGTGACTTCGTTGAGCAGAACCCAACTACCGCTAAGGTCTTCGTCGCTTTTGATTCGGACACGATTGTAGTACTGATCGTAGCCCAGATAGCTCCCTTCGTGTTCCTGCTCCACCAGCACCGTCAAGTCCCGGTCGTGGCGATGCCGGAACGCTAGATTTTTATGCCGAACGATCTCCGTCAGCTCCCGGTGACGCGCCTTGGCGATGTCCCCACGCGGCGTGGGCTCCTTTAGGGCAGTGGAGGCGGTCCCTTCTCTGGGAGAGTAGGTAAAGGCATGCAGATGGGTCAGGGGCAGTGCCTCGACGCGTTCGATCGCCTGGCGCCACTCCGCCTCACCCTCGCCGGGATGACCGACGATGAAGTCGGTCCCCAGGGCATATCCCGCCTCGGCAAGCTCCTCGAAAAGGGCCCGATCCTCGGGATAACGGTTGCGTCGGTTCATCAGCTCCAGCATCCGGTCGGAAGTATGTTGTAGCGCAATGTGCAGATGCTTCGCCATCCAGGGCTCGTTCAAAAGTTCCTTGAACTCCGCATCGATTTGGATCGGCTCCATGGATCCGATACGGATACGCCGCACTCCCCGGATCATCGACAGTCGTTTGAGGAGGCGGGCCATGGAGCTGCCGCGCTCACGGCCGTAACTGCCCACATTGGTCCCCGTCAGGATGAACTCCCCGAAGCCGTTGGCCGCCAGGCGCCTCACCTGCTCTAGGATCTGCTCTTCATCGTGGCTGCGGGCATCGCCTCGGACAAAGGGGATGATGCAGTAACTGCAGCGGAAATCACACCCTTCCTGGATCTTGATAAAGGCGCGGCTCTTGCCGACAAACTCGCTGACCACCGTCTGATCGATATGCTTCAGGTCCCCGATTTCGTAAAAGCCCTCGGGACGCTGGAGAATCTCGTTGATCCGCTCCTTCTCCGAGTGCCCCATGACGCCGTGGACCTTCCTCTGACGCAGTAGCTCTTCCCCTTTGGAGTGGGCGCCGCAGCCCGCCAAGACCACCCGAGCCTCCGGATTTTTACGCTTGAGTGCATTGATATAGCCCCGCACCGTAGCGTCGGCCCCGTTGGTAACGGTACAGGAGTTGACCACCACGACGTCGGCCTCCAGCTCGCTGGCACAAAGTTCGAAATCCTCCAGACGGCTCATCATCACCTGGGTATCAAACTGATTGGTCCTGCAGCCGAAGGTTTTAAAGTAGACCTTCTCCCGACTCATGCCCTCTCCTCCGTGCTACCCGTCTGAGGCGCCTCGGGAAGTTTGGGCGCGGGGATCGGCCGGTCGAGATACATCGACTGGGTGGGATAGGCGATAGCGATATCGGGCTCGGAGCGCAGACGCTCCAGGATCTCGCTGCTGATGGTGCTGCGCAGGGTAAGGGTTGCGAAAGCGTTGGTCAGATACCAGGCGCTGACGCGGATCCCGTACTCCTCGATGAAGGTAAAGACTCTTGGCTCGACGTTGGTGTTTTTCAGATGATAACTGCTTCGGAGCTTATTGAGCTGTTTGCGGGTGATGTCGGTGTAGCCCTTGGAGTACTTCTTGGTCACCTCCTTGGCGATGGAGGCGGCTTTGGAAGCGTCGGAATCGAAGGTAATCGTAAAATCGATCCCGTCCCAGACCGTCTTGAGGCCGGCATGGGAGTAGTTGGCGATCATGTCGGTAAAGATGTAGTTGTTTGGCACGAAGATGATCCGACCGGAACGGCGATTGTGCATATAAGTCGTCAGAGTGATATCCTCGTGGATCGTCATCTTCATCAAGGAGATATCCACCACGTCCCCCACATACTCGACGCCGTTTCGCATGACTTTGATCCGGTCGCCCACATGAATACTTCCGCCCAAAACGATGACGAACCAACCCAGCAGCGACATGAACCAGTCCTTCATGGCGATAGCGATACCCGCGGAGGCGAAGCCAAGGATCGTCACCATGTAGTTGACGTTCTCGATGTAGGCGAAGAGCAAAACCAGTACGACGACGGAGATAAAGAGAAAGTTCGCCACTTTGTTGATGGTGTAGAAGCTCTCCTTGTCCGAAAGATAACGGCGGAGCAAGTGTTTGAAGATCAGAAATAGAATCAGCAAAAAGAGAAGGATTCCACCGATCATCGCGGCTTTTTGCACCTCCCGACGGATCTCCTCCTTGAGCTTGAGACCTATCTCGTCGATCTTCTTACTGTAGACCTCTTTGGTCGTTTTATAGATCTCATAAGTAGGCGTCAGGGTATCGATCTCCTGACGGACTTCCTTGAGCCGTTTTAGAAGTTTGGGACTCTTGGGCTGATAGCGGAGCATCTCTTCGATGAGTTTACGCTCCGCTTCCAGGGAGCGTAGCGTTCGATCCAGGGAGAGAAAATTCTCTTCATAGAGCCGTCGATCGCCGTCGAGCTTTTTCAGATAGCTGATGGCGGAGATGATGCTGAAAGGATTGCCGATCTTCGGGGGCTCGCCCGTGGCCGGGGGCTCTAGAAGCTTTTTGAAGGGATCCCGCCGAAACTCGTCGAGAAGTTGGAGCTTGCCCTCGTTGGTCTGACGCTCCTGTAAGTAAGCCTCCAGCTGCTCGCGTTCCCGAGGGGTCAGGTTCTTTTTCTTCTTGAGACGGAAGATCTCTCCCAGGAGGCGATTCTGTCGTCCCTGAAGTTCACGGTAGGTTCGATAGTTGCTGTAGATTTTGGTCCAGACATTGCCCTGCTTCGTCTCCTGTTCCATTGCAGAAAGGCGCTGAGCCAAAAGATCCAGACGGTCTTGATGGACCGGGATCGATGCGTTGGAGGTCCGAAATGTTTCCGGGGCTGCTTGCTCTATCTTCCCCTTGGTATCGTTGAGATCCCCCTGCGCCTGCAGAAGCGACAAAACGATCGATACGAAAAAGAGTAGTCGTGCAATTTGCCCAGTCCCGATCATCCCTCTCCTCCGAAACGCTCCAGGACCTTCATGACGGCGGGCTTCTCGATATCGCTACGAATCACATGGGTCCCGATCGAACCGTTGGGCAGGACGAATTTGATCTTTCCCCCGGCGCTCTTCTTATCAAGGAAGAAGTGCTCGTAGAAGGCTTCGGGGTCTTCGATCCGATAGTACGTCGGCAAGCCCCAGCGCTCCAGGAGGCTTCGGATACGTTCCGCCTCGTCGCGGCTCAAGAGCCCAAGCTCGACGGCAAGTTCGTTGGCCATGACCATCCCGATGGCCACGGCTTCACCGTGCAGATAGCGGCTGTAGGCGGTTTCGTTTTCGATCACGTGACCGAAGGTATGGCCGTAGTTGAGCACGGCCCGCACTCCTGCCTCTTTCTCATCGCGGTTGACGACATCCGCTTTGAGGGTGACGGAGCGGGCGATCATCTCTTTCGCCGTCTCCCGATCTTTGAGATCCGATGCTTCGAGAAATTCGAAAAACTCCCGATCAAACATCACCGCCATTTTGACGACTTCGGCAATCCCCGCGGCATACTCCCGATCGGGAAGCGTCTCCAAGAAGGCCGGATCGATATAGACCGCCTCGGGCTGATAGAAGGAGCCGATAAGGTTCTTGCCCCAGCGGGTATTGACTCCGGTTTTACCGCCGACGCTGGCATCGACCTGGCTCAGGAGCGTCGTGGGCATCTGCACAAAACCGATCCCTCGCTGATAGAGGCTGGCGGCAAAGCCGGTCATATCCCCGATCACGCCCCCGCCCAGGGCGATCAGCAAAGACTGCCGGTCAAAACGAGCTTCAAAAAGTCGATCCAGGATTCCCAGGACCGTATCCATCGTCTTGTACTCCTCTCCGTCGGGGACTTCGATCACCTCGATCCGGGGAGCCTCCAGGGAAGCAAGCACCCGCTCAAGATGCAAGGGAGCCACCGTGGGGTTGGTGACGATAGCCACCTTCCGGTCATAGCGGAGTTTCGGCAGAGGATCGATAGCGATCTCATAGCGTTTGATGGGAGACTGTTTGATCTCTATGGGCACGATCATAGGGCGGAGTCCTGATTAATATTTTTTAATATTCCAATCCGTTTGCACTGAAATTGAAACGTCAGATATTTTAGCGGAAAAAGAATTAACCCACCTCAACGGGAATCAGGAGCTTAGGGTGCGGAACTTTATCGAGAAGATAATCCCGCACGTCGCTGGAGAGGAAGGGGATCCGCCACCGCTTGTGGAGGCGACGGGTAAAGGGGACGATCTGCAGGACCGACTGCATCTCCAGGAGCGCACGTACGGGATTGACCTGGCTCTGTTCCACGGTGACCGGGTGGTTGAAAATATGCGAAAGGTTTTCGAAATGCTCCACGCTTTGTTTGGCCGAGTCAAACTCCCCTTCCGGGTCGAAATGGCATAGGCAAAGCTCCAATCCCAACGTCTCGGAGACATAGAAACTGGTGGAAGAGATCGCCTCCATCTCCTCCA
This sequence comes from Campylobacteraceae bacterium, assembly GCA_026983875.1. Classification (GTDB taxonomy): domain Bacteria; phylum Campylobacterota; class Campylobacteria; order Campylobacterales; family Sulfurovaceae; genus Nitratifractor. The sequence goes on along the minus strand of JALSTG010000021.1, from coordinate 18,473 downwards.
CCGATCCCATGAGGATTACCGCTCTTTTGAGTGCTTCCAACGAAGTGTCTCCAAAGAGATAGACAAGTTTTTTCAGTTCATAAATCTCTTCATAGATCTTCTCATTTTCAAAGCTTTGGGTGGAGAGAAAAATCAGGCCCAGGTCGTACTGTTGCATATCGGTGAGAATCACGGAGTACTCCGTATCCGGATCGTAAGAGATCTGAATATCGATACGGGGACCTTCTTGCTCTCTGAGTTTTTCGATGACGTCGAAATCGCCCGGATTGACGATCCGGACAATCAATTGGCGCCCCTCGAGCTTCTCGAGAAGATGGCGCGCCTGTTGGAGGTAATCCAGGGCAAGCTCCTCGTCCCGGTCCATATCGAGATAGAGATAAAGGTTACGGCCGAAAGGTTCGGGAAACATTCCCGAACGACGCTGTATCCGGTAGTAGAGACTGTTAAGTACCTGGGGGCGTCCGATCAATAGAAGCGTATCTTGGGGTCGGATCATCGTGGCATTGTTGGGCAGGATCATCTTGCCGTTGCGATAGAGGGCCGCGATCCGCCATTTGATCTGCTGAATCGAACCGACATGCCGATAGGCAAAGGGGCTGCCGAAGGGTACGAGGACCTCCATGATCTCCCCCTCCCCCAGTCCCACGTTTCGTGCTACGACCGGCACTCCAGGAAGAAAATTGTACAGATGATTCGAGAGCATCTCATTGGCGTTAACGACGATGGTGCTTGCCTGTTTGAGTTTGCCGAAGGCATTCCATCGGTCCAACATCACCACCCGAACCTTTTCGTCGATGCGTCGAATATTTTTCAGGGACTCCCCCGTCTCTTCGAGAGAGTCAAGAAGAATGAAGACGACGGAAAATTCGTTGCGGTTGAAAAGCTGACGCAACTTACTGTAACTCGTCGGATCGATGGCGATAAATTCCATCGGCACCTGAAGCTTCTCCGGTCTTTTGAACTCTCCCGGCACGACGACGGTATAGACGTTGTCGGCAACGCGTTTGCTGTTGAGGCTTTGGATAAACTCTTCGGCGACCAGACCGTCGGCAAGGACCAGGATGTTATTCATACGCTCTTTTTGACCTTTTTTGATAGAATCCGGGGAGAATGATCCGAAAGCTACGGTATAACGCCACGGGCTTCCGGATCGCAAGGGAGCATTATAACACAATGGAATTTCGTATCGAAGCCCGTGACGGCGCCGCCAGAGCCGGCCTTTTGCAAACCAAACACTCCACCATCCAGACCCCGGTCTTTATGCCCGTGGGGACCGTCGGAGCCGTCAAGGCTCTGGATGCGACGGATCTACAGGAGCATCTCGTCCCCCAGATCATTCTGGGCAACACCTATCACCTCTATCTACGACCCGGCGACGGGATCGTGCGCCAGATGGGAGGGCTACACGGTTTTACGAAATTTCCCCGCAGTTTCCTGACCGACAGCGGAGGCTTCCAGGCCTTCAGTCTCAGTGACAACGTCAAGATCGAAGAGGACGGCATCACCTTCCGCAGCCATCTAGACGGCTCCCGGCACCATTTCACGCCCCAAAAGGTCTTGGAAATTCAGTACAACCTGGGCTCGGACATCATGATGATCCTCGACGACCTCGTCGCCCTCCCGGCAACGTCAGAGCGGATCCGTGAGAGTATCGAACGCACCACACGCTGGGCGCAACGCTCCATCGCCCACCACCGGCGGCGCCAAGCCGAAGGCGTCGGCCGCGGGCAGAATATCTTCGCCATTATTCAGGGCGGAACCGATCGAGAGATGCGCCGCATCTCCGCCCAAGAGCTCTGTGCCCTGGATTTCGACGGCTTTGCCATCGGGGGGCTCAGTGTCGGTGAAGCCAATAGCGAAATGTACGATACGGTAGAGTGGACGACCCCTTTCATGCCCGAAGAGAAACCCCGCTATCTCATGGGAGTCGGTACCCCGGAGGATCTGGTAGAAAACGTCGCTCGCGGCGTCGATATGTTCGACTGCGTCATGCCTACCCGCAACGCCCGCAACGGCACGCTCTTTACGAGCTTCGGCAAGCTCACCATCAAAGCCGCCCGCTACACGACCGATGACGACCCGATCGACTCCGCATGCGACTGTCTGACCTGCCGCCACTACTCCCGCGCCTATCTCCGGCACCTTTTCAGGGCGAAGGAGCTGACCTACTTCCGCCTCGCGACGATCCACAATCTTCACTACTATTTACATTTGATGAAAGAGATACGCGAAGCGATCCTTCACAAACGTTTTGACTCCTTTAGAAAAGCTTTCTATGCAAAAAAGGATCAATAAATTTAAGGCCCGTTAAAACGAAGTAGAAAGTGCTTAGTTGAGCGTTTTGCTCAGTTCGACTTCCGTCGTACCCCCGGAGCCTACGCTGACCTCCTTGGCGACCCGGACATTTTGAAGGGTATCGTAGCCGCACTCCTCGGCACAGCGCACGACCCCGATCACATAATAGCGTCCGGCCGGAACGCCGTAGAAAGCAAAACGACCGTTGGCATCGGAGGTGGTGAACTTGAGGTAGTTGAAAAGTCTCGGGTCTGCCTTGGCCATTTTGCGGCCTCCCAGATAGCTCTCTCGGTACCACTGTTGCGAATAACTGGTGACGGGATTGAGATAGAGGCGTGTCTGCTTGCCGTAGATCTTTTGCCCCGTTGGCCCGACCAGATAGATGCTACCTTTGATGGTGGCGCTGCCGCTTCTGGGCAGACGGCTGTATTCGGAGACGGGAAAGGGGATCCTCGGGACGGCCTGTTCTGTCTGGACGGTGGTGTTGAGATCGGAGACATCGACGGTCGATTCCTCCTGGGTCGAAACTGCTGAGCTTCCCATGTCAGGTAGTATCAGCTCCTGATGGACGCAGCCGCTCATGAAGAGAGCCAGCAAGAGTATCGCTATTGTATGTATGTTTTTAATCTTCATTCCGAACTTCCCTCATATTTCCGAAGTATTGTGTCAAAGCAAATCCCCACAATTATACACTAGGAAAGTTATCGCTCCCTAACACTCTATTTACCCAGACAGAATTCTCCGAACATTTGATCGAGGATCTCTTCACTCTCAAAAGGCCTCGTAATGCGGGAGATCGCCTCGACTGCCGCCCGCAGGTGATAGCTGAAGAGCTCCAACTCTTCGCGGCTCAGCGGCTCCAGGGCCTGGCCGATCTGGCGGGCACACTCCTCCACCGCTTCGATCTGTCTCGCTGAGGCGAGCATCAGCTCCTCATCGGTGGCAAGCGTATCCAGTCTCCCCGTAAGAGCCTGGACCAATCCTTCAAACTCTCTTCGCGCACTGATCTGTAATGGCCGGAAGCGCTCAAGTTTTTCATTTTCCAATACTCGGGGAAGATCGCTCTTATTCAATGCGACGATCAGCTCTTTACCCTCGGCTTCTATCTCTTCTATCCGACGAAGAATAGCGTCATCCTCCTCGTCCCAGGGGCGTGAAGCATCAAAGAGGGCAATGACGATATCGGCCTCTGCCAGAGAGAGGAGGGAGCGTTCCACCCCGATACGCTCTACCCGATCATCGGTTTGCCGAATCCCCGCCGTATCGATCAAGCGCACAATGTGAGAGCCCAGACGAATCTGCTCTTCGATAGTATCCCGCGTCGTTCCCGCAATCTCGCTGACAATCGCCCGCTCATAGCTAAGGAGTGCATTGAGTAGTGAACTTTTCCCTACGTTGGGTTTGCCGACGATGGCGATACGAAATCCTTCGATCAGCCCTCGTCTCCGACGGCTGCTCTCGACAATCCCCTCCAGCCGTTGACGCAGACTCTCCAGCTGATTTTTCAAACCTTCCATCAATTCGTCGGGTATATCCTCCTCCGCGTAGTCAATCAACACTTCCGAATGAGCCATCGCTCTCAGCAGAGCTTCCCGGCTCTCCTCGACGAAACTCCCCAGTTCTCCCTTGAGCTGACGCGCCAAAATCCGGGCGGCATCGACGCTTTTTGCCTCGATAAGGCGGGCGATCGCTTCGGCTTCGCTCAGATCGATCTTGCCGCTGAGAAAGGCCCGCTTGCTGAATTCTCCGGGCTCGGCGAGACGGGCCCCGTGGGCCAGAGCACTCTCCAGGATCTGTTCGGCGACTATCAAGCCACCATGAGCCTGAAACTCCACGACCTCTTCACCGGTGAAGGAGCGGGGAGCTTGAAAGTAGAGGACGATACCCCGGTCGATCAGCTCGCCTCGTGCATCGTAAAGATCGCTAAGTGAGGCGACCCGGGGGACGAAGGGGGCTTTAGGCGCAATATGTCTTGCAATGGAAAGTGCCTCGGGACCGCTGAGGCGGATGATAGAAATAGAGGCGACGCCGTGGGCGGTGGCTATCGCCGCGATCGTATCATTCATTGACGCCGAGAGTTGAACTCGTTGATCAAAACATAGCGGCTTCCGTCCCGCTGACGCTTGATCCCTACATATTTGTCGGGAAAGGCTTCTCGGAGCTGCTCTAGGGCAATCTGCACCAGGATGCCGTCCAGGGGCCGAGTCCTCCCCCATCCTTCACGATGGACGTGCTCGATCACCGGTTGGATCTTATGGCGGATCATCTCCTCCTGAGTCGTGAGAAACTGGGCCACTTCCAGCTTGATATAGAGATCGTAACGGCTGTGGAGCCAATTGAAGAGCAAATAGGAGAGCGCATTGTAGCGATAGCCCTCCTTGCCGATGATGAGCGCCGCATCCTCACCGTCGAGAAAGATATAAGCCGTTTTCTCCACCACATCCACCTCGACCGTGTCGATATCGAAGCAGCTTACCTCCATCAGCTCTTTGATCCGATTTTCGATCTCCTTTTGAAGCGCTTCTTCATCCACCGTACCGCTATCGCTTTTGTGCTGCGTCTCGGAAGAGCTTTCATCGAAAAAGTTCTCAATAATCGCCTCATGGCTCTCAGTCTCGGTAGTCAAGGTCTTCTCTTCCCCAGGGAAGTTCATCTCCTTGGCTTCGGACTTTTCCTCTCTCACGGAGTCGGTAGCCGGATGCTCTTTTGTTTTTGCCTTTTTCGCGCTAGCAGCTTGGTAATCCCTCTGCTTTCTCCCTTCCGAGGGAGAGTTCTCACGCATGGCGACGATCACTGCAGGTTTGGCAAAAAAGCCCAGAATTCCCTTACTAGGATACTGAACGATCTCATAGCGTAGTTCGCTCATGCTACAACCCAACGCATCACAGGCAAGCCGGTAAGTCTCCTCCAGGGTCATTGCTTCAAATTTTTTCATATATGACTCCGTTACCCTTGCGCTTTTTTCGCCGTTTTCATCTTCGCCTTATGCTTCTCGTAAGCCCGATTGATATAGACCTGTTGTGCGATAGAGAGGATGTTGTTGGTCAACCAGTAAAGCACCAGCCCCGCGGGGAAGGTCAGGAAGAAGAAGGTCATCAGCACGGGGAACCACTTGAAGATCTTCTGCTGGAGCGGATCGGTCATGGTATTGGGCGTAATCTGCTGCTGGAGGAACATCGTCGCCCCCATCAGAATCGGCAGGACGAAATAGGGATCCTGGCGGGAGAGGTCGGTGATCCAGAGGATCCAGGGAGCGCCCTGAAGTTCGTCGGCGTTGAGCAAGACCCGATAAAGGGCGAAAAAGACGGGAATCTGCAGAATCATCGGCAAACAGCCGCCCATAGGGTTGGCCCCGTGTTTCTTGTAGAGCTCCATCATCTGCTGATTCATCTTGGCCGGGTCCTTGCCGTAGCGCTCTTTGATCTCTTTCATCTTGGGAGCGAGATCCTTGAGTTTTTGCATCGACATCATTCCCTTGTAGGAGAGAGGGAAGAGCACCAGCTTCACCAGAATCGTAAAGAGCACGATCGCCCAGCCCCAATTGCCGACGAAATCATAAATCGCCAGCATCACCCGGAAAAAAGGCTTGGCCAGGAAGGTAAACCAGCCAAACTCGATGGCATCGGTCAGACGCCGATCCAATGAGGAGAAAAGCTTCCACTCCTTGGGCCCGATATATCCATGTAGCTCCAGGGGCCCCTTGGCGGCGACGAAAGGAAGCGGATCCTTGTCCGTATCGGGAGTGATCACGACCCTAAAGGGGTGATCGAAGTTGAAAAAGAGCGATGCATAGTAGCGGTCAAAGGAGGAAAGAATCGTCGCTTTGTCGATCTTTTCCGTCTCTTTGGCATCTCCGTCCTCGATCGTCGTGATGATGCCCTCGCTATCCCGGACCAGTACGCCTCGGACGATCAGGTATTTCGACTTGTCCGCTTCGGGACGATGGCCCGGCGTAAGGAAATAGTCGAGTTTTTTACTTACGTCGACCTTGAGATCGTAATGCCCTTCCGGATAGAAGGTTAAAGTCTTGGTCACCGTGAGGCCCGGAAGCTTTTGGGTCAGAGTCAAAACCCCCTTCCCTTCCGTTACCGTCAATGCCTTGGCCGATGCGGTATAGGGGATCTTAAAGGCTTCGGTATTGATCGTGGCGTCGGCAAAACGCAGCTCCAGAGGACGGGTCCGTTTTGGATCGATTAGCTCCAGAGGCTTTCCGTCGTCCTGTCTGTATTTGGGCTCTTTGAGGATCGTACTGACAATCCGGCCGAAGCGATCGATCTTAAGCCTGTATTTCTTGGTTTCGACGGTTGCCAGGGGTTTGCCGAGCGCTGACTCGGGAGCGGCTTTTTGGGGAGCGGATGCCGTCGTCGAAGCCGCAGAGGCTTCCGACGGAGCAGCGGGAGCCGTGGCAGAGCTCGGATGCTCCGCCGTCTGCCGCATCGTTGTCGTGTTGCTTTCGGCCTTCGCTTTCGGTTGGGGAGAGAGATAACTAAATCCAAAAAGAATAACAAAAGAGAGGACAAGAGCGATCAGCAATCGCTTGTTGAGATCCAGTTTTTCCAAAATCATAACCTTTATCGCTGTGGGATAATCGAGTAATAGTGGCGGATTATACCCTCTTTTGAATTACAGATTTATGGGAGCTGCGATCAAGATCTTATCTGAGGGCCAAAGTTCAGGAAGCGTCGGAGTTTTTCTTTTGACGCAGGGCTCCGGAACGCTGCAGCGCCTTGAGCCAACCTTGGCGCAATTGGGAAAAATCGACCTCGATGATGGGAGCTTTGGCTACGAGAATGTAGGCGTCGTCATTGATTTGGGAAAGGGTTTCGATAAAGAGAGCCCGCAGACGCCGCTTGGCGCGATTGCGCTTGACGGCGTTGCCCACTTTTTTGCCGGCGACAAAGGCCACTTGCGGCGTCTCGCTCCGGCGATAGAAGAGGACGAACCAAGGCGTGTGCCAGACTCTGTCCGCTCCTTTGTAGATTCGGTCGAACTCACGCTGTCGCGTCAGAGTCCGGAAGCGTTTTATACGGCCAATCTTTTTCTACCTTTGGCACGGCGGGCGTTGATAACCTTGCGACCGTTCTTGCTTTTCATCCGGGTCCGAAAGCCGTGAGTACGCTTACGAGGCGTATTGTGAGGTTGATAGGTTCGTTTCATTTTAGGTATCCTTCATTGGTTTGCGTCCCGCCGAAAGGTTCTGCGGGAAATGTGGACGGGATTGTATCGAAAACGAGCTTAAGAAGATCATGAATTACAACAACGACAAAGAAAAGCCGACCTTCATTGCCGAAATCCAGCTGGGAAGAGTCGTTAAATATCTCCGTTTCGCCGGTTTTGATACTCAGACGCTGCACCAGGCTTCCCGTCGGGAGCTGCTGCGTCTCGCCGAGGAGCAGGGAAGCGTCCTGCTCACCTCCGCCCGCACGGGAGAGGAGAGCCACGCCCTCTGCATCTCTCTTCCCTCTTCGGATCTTTCCAAAGCCCTGAAAATTTTGAATGAACGCTTTTCTCTCGCAGCGCACTACGCCCCATTTACTCGCTGCATTCGGTGCAACACCTCTCTGGAAGTCCTCCGTAAGCCGCCCGAGTCGCTTCCGGCATTTGTCCTTGAGCACTTCCGGGAGTTTCGTTGCTGCCCCTCCTGCGAAAAAGTCTACTGGAAAGGAAGCCACTACAGACGAATGGAAACAAAATGGCAAGAGGTTTTCCAAGAGTCCGGCCCTTGATTTTCGCCGGAAATAGCGATAGAATTTCACCCCTTCTACGCTGATATAGCTCAGCTGGCTAGAGCACCTGATTCGTAATCAGGAGGTCGCGGGTTCGAGTCCCGCTATCAGCTCCACTCTTTTGTCTCAACGTCCCTCTGCATTTTCAGAATTTGACGACAGCCTGCATGAACCGTTAGCGTCTCCGGACCTTCGATCGGTAATTAGAGATCCTGTTCGATCACCTTTTTGAAACGGTTGAAATAGTGTTCCTTCAGTTGCGAAAGAGGCATCTCGACGTCGTTGATACGCAAAATCTCTCCGCCGATACTGCCGATCGGTTGGATCTTCAAGCCAAGATCCAGCGCCAGGCGGGCCAGCTCCTCCAGTTTGTCGGGAGCGACCTCCAGCAGGGCCCGATGCTGCGACTCATCGAAGATCCATCTGGGATCATCGAAGGCGACGGAGACTTCAGCGCCCAGGCCGCTGCGAGCGGCCATCTTGGCCAAGGCGATGGCGATCCCGCCGACGTTGACATCTTTGGCCGCTTTGAGAAGGCCCGCTTTGTTGGCATCGATCACCAGCTGCCAGAGCCGGGCTTCGGCGGCATAGTCGATCTCGGCCAGGCTACCGGCGATGGTATCGTAGAGCGCCTTCATATAGAGAGAGCCGCCGAACTGCCCGCGGGTCTCACCCACCAGTACCAGCCTGTTACCCTTCTCCTGAAACTCGCTGGGCAAGACCCGATACTCGCTTTCGTTGACTCCGACCATAGCGATGGCGGGAGTGGGAAAGACGCTGACGCCGTTGGTTTCGTTGTAGAGGGAGACATTGCCGCTGACGACGGGAGTCTCCATCTGGGCACAGGCCTCCTTGATCCCTTCGCACCCCTTGGCGAACTGCCACATCACCTCGGGATTCTCCGGATTTCCGTAGTTGAGGCAGTCGGTAATCGCCAGAGGCTTGGCACCACTCATGGCTACGTTGCGGCCACTCTCCAAGACCGCCAGAGCCGCCCCTTTGAATGGATCGATATAGCAGTAGCGGGGGTTACAATCTGAGCTCATGGCAAGAGCGACGCCGGTCTCCTTGACTCGGATGACGCTGGCATCCAGGCTGCCGGGGTGTTTCTCGGTATTGGTCTGGACCATCGAATCGTACTGCTCATAGACCCAGGCTTTGTCCACCACTTCGTCAGATACGATGAGTTTTTCGAAAGCGCTTTGATTGTCGACGGGGGAGAAGTCGTCGATCTTCGCTCCGGCAATTTCGTCAAGATAGGCGGGGCGCTTGGTGGGTCGGTCCAGGACCGGCGCCTCTTCACTGACGGGATCGACGGGAATGTCGGCGACCTTCTCTCCATACCAGTATAGCTCCATCCTCCCGGTGTCGGTCACTTCGCCGATGACCGCACAGTCGAGATCCCACTTTTCGAAGATCTCGATGATCTTCTCTTCGGTTCCCTTCTTGGCGCAGATGAGCATTCGCTCCTGGGATTCGCTGAGCATAAACTCGTAGGGAGTCATCCCCTCCTCTCTGGCGGGAACTTTGTCCAGATGCATCACCATCCCGCTGCCGCTTCGTCCCGCCATTTCGAAGGAGCTGGAGGTCAGACCCGCCGCCCCCATATCCTGGATGCCCACGACGTAGTCGGTCTTGAAGAGCTCCAGACAGGCCTCCAAAAGAAGTTTTTCCGTGAAGGGATCGCCCACCTGCACCGTGGGGCGGAGTTTCTTCGACTCTTCGGTGAAGCTATCAGAGCTCATCACCGCTCCGCCCAGGCCGTCGCGGCCGGTTTTGGAGCCGACGTAGATGACCGGGTTGCCGACGCCTTCGGCTTTGCCGTAGAAGATTTCGTCGGTTTTGGCCAGCCCCAGACTGAAAGCATTGACGAGAATATTGCCGTTGTAACAGCTCTCGAAGCTCATCTCTCCCCCGATGGTCGGCACCCCCATGCAGTTGCCGTAGCTGCCGATCCCTTCGACCACGCCCCGGACCAGATGACGCTGATAGCGGGCCGTCTCACTCACGCCGTCGATATCGCCGAAACGCAGAGCATTGAGATTGGCTACTGGGCGGGCGCCCATGGTGAAGATATCCCGTAAGATTCCGCCCACGCCCGTCGCCGCCCCCTGAAAGGGCTCGATATAGCTGGGGTGGTTGTGACTCTCCATCTTGAAGACCGCCGCCATTCCTCCGCCAATATCGATAACCCCGGCGTTCTCCCCCGGTCCCTGAATGACCCAGGGAGCCTCGGTGGGAAAGCCGTTGAGATACTTTTTGGAAGATTTATAGCTGCAGTGCTCGCTCCACATGGCGCTGAAGATTCCCAGCTCAACCAGATTGGGTTCGCGACCCAGAATCTCCTTGATATGCTCATAATCGGCAGGGCTCAACTTGTGGGCCGCCAACAACTCATCGATATTTTCGAGGGCTTCGGTCGTGGACATAGCTTTCCTTTTTTAGGAGAAAATCGGCTTAATTCTACTCAAAAGGGGCTAAAAAGCCTATGAGCTTGCGAAGGCTATCGGTCCGTCACGAAAAACTATACAGGATCAAAGAGTCGAATTTCTCTATATTGATCTTTTTTTCAACATGGATTGGGCTAGAGTTTTGTAGAATAAATGAACAAACAGAAGGAAGAAGCCATGGCGACAGAACAACTGATTGGAGAGAGTGAAGCACTCAGACAGATCGTGCGGGGTCTGCAACTGACCCACTCCCTTTTTGTCTCGAGCATTATCGTCGGTCCACCCGCCACAGGCAAAAGAACCCTGGTCCGTCTACTCCTCCCCGATACTCCCGAGGTGAACGGAGCCGATGACGAAGCGCTCAAAAACGCCCTGGCGGTTGAAAACGAATTGATCATCCTAAATTTTGAATCCGTCAAAAATCCCGAGCAGCTTGATTTCCAAAACAAACGGATCATTGCACTCGCCAATCGGGAGATTCATCCCCGCGTCATGGATGAGAAGTTCGCTTTTATCTATCAATTGCCGCCTCTGAAGGAGCGCCCGGAGGATATCGACGCCTTCCTGGCCCATTTCCTTTCCGAAGCAAAGGAGATTTTCGGATACGACGGAAGCATCGATTTGGAACCCTCCCGCCTGGACCTCTCCCAAAACCTTCGATCCCTCAAGGCCTCGGTCTATCGGGAGATTCTTTTGCAAAATATGGAAGCCGAAGAGATCGAATATGCCCTCCGTCACTTTTTTACCCGAAATCTCGAAGGCAACAACGCCTACCGGGAGTATCTGGGAATCCTGGAACGCCCCATGCTCCAGGCCGGTCTACAACGTTACGGATCCCAGCTCAAGCTCTCGGAAATCCTGGGCATCAACCGCAATACCCTGAGAAAGAAACTCCATGAATACCGTATCGATTGATTTTCAGTTCATTCTTGAAAATGACGGCTCGCCGCTGATCGTTTTTGATCATCGGGGCAGGATCCTCTGGCTCAACAATGCGGCGGAGATACTCCTGGGCTACACCGAGAGTCGTGATCTCTTCGATATTGCCCTGACCCATGCTCCCAAGGATTACGGCAGCAAAACCACGCTGATGGATCTTCGGTACCAACAGTTAATCTTCTATGCCGTCAGCGTAAGCTACAACTCCGATGATTGGGTCGCTTTACGGCTTTATTATCGTCCACGGGCCGGAGAGAAACGCCACCTTGAACCCGAACGGCTCATCGCCACGGACATCAACAACCTTCTGGAAGCGGCCATCACCCTTTTTAAGATGCAATACAAGCAAAAACTGAGCCTGCTGACCGATCAGGACCTTCCGCCGCTGCGAATCGACCAGAACAATTTCTCCAAACTTTTACGCAAAGCCCTGGAGAGCTTCCGACGCTCCAGTCAGATCGAAGTAAGCCTCAAGATGACTATCGGGGAATTCATCATCATCGATGAGAAACGCTACCCCCTGCTCCGACTCAAAATCAAAGCCAACGGGCGCTACTGCGACGAGGATGGAGTCTTGCAGGACTTGGCTCAGAAGCTCCAGATCGTTCCGCTCCTTGAGGAGCGTAGTATCACCCTGGATATCCCCTTCGTCCAATAAGCGTCTCCCCGCGCAACGGCCCGGTTCTTCCGAGAGAGTGGATCCATACTTCCCGTCCTGTTCATGAGGGCGTATGGATCTCCTTGCGGTATCAGGCTTTGGAGAGTTTGCGGCGCATATAGGCGATCTTCTCCTGGAGGGGAAGGTTTTTGGGGCAGTGGTCTTCGCATGCGAGCAGGCTCATACAGCCGAAGATCCCCGCATCGTCACCGACGAGCTCATAGAAATCGGCGTCGGTCCGCTCGTCCTGGGGATCGGCTTCGAAGCGGGCGATGCGGTTGAGACCTACGGCACCGACGAAGTCGGGCCGCATCAGTGCCGTGGCACAGGAAGCGACACAGATCCCGCACTCGATACAGCGATCCAGTTCGAAGGTCGCATCGGCCGCATCGGGATCGACGGGCTTTTCGATCCGGGTGATGTCTTGCTTCTCTTTGGCGTGGACCCAGCTCTCGACCCGCTTGCTCATCCGGTCCATCCATTGCCCGGTGATCACCGAGAGATCCTTGATCAGTTCAAAGGCGGGCATTGGCATGAGGCGGATACGACCGTCAGGGTAGTCTGCGGTACGGGTCCGGCAGGCCAGGAGGGGCTTGCCGTTGACCATCATCCCGCAACTTCCGCAGATCCCGGCCCGGCAGACAAAGTCAAAAGCCAGATCGGGGTCGAGATCCTCACGGATCATATTCAGCGCCACGAAGAGCGTCATCCCGGGGGTCTCACGGATCTTGTAGGTCTCCAGATGGGGACGGGAGTTGGGATCCCGCGGATTGTACTTGAGGATCTCGAAGGTCAGCTCCCGGCCGCTGCTTTGATCGGGTGTCATAATCTTGTGCTTAGGCATATCCCACCCCCAGTCGTTCGTTTTTGGCTCGGTAGTTCTCAGGCAGATCGAAGGGCATCAGCGCCTCCTGTATGGCAAAGCGGTCTTTGCCCTCGGCTTCGAGCCTCCTGCGTATCGCCTCCACCTCCTCCTGCCGCTTGGCGGAGAGAGGGTTTTCGATGATCTGCCCCTTGCGGCCGTAGCCTCTGAAGGCGGGAGGCATCTCCATCTTCATGATCTCCAGCGCTTCGTAGCTCAGCTCCGGCAGAGTCGCTTCGGGATCGCTCCAGCGCACCAGCGTCCGCTTGAGCCAGTTGAGATCGTCTCGCATCGTGTAATCCTCCCGGTAGTGGGCCCCCCGGCTCTCGGTGCGCATCAGAGCGCTGTAGGCGATGGAGAGGGCAATCTTGAGCATTTTGGGGACCCGATAGGTCTCCTCCAGCTCGGGATTGGCCTTGAGGCACTTGTAGCGCACCCCCACCTTGCGACTCCGCTTCAGCAGCTCTTGAAGCTCGTCCACCGCCTCCTGAAGATGGGTGCCGTCCCGGAAGATTCCCACCTTTTCGTCCATGATGTGCTGCATGCGCCTTTTGATATCGAAAATACTCATCCCCTCGCTCTCGGGACGTTCCAAAATCTCCCGGATATAGCGCACTTCCTTCTCGATAGACTCCTCCACCAGGCGGGTCGAGACGTCGATGTCGTTCTCCCGGCAGAATTCCGCCATATAACTGCCCACGATCATCCCCGAGACGACGGTCTCCGCGACGGAGTTGCCCCCGAGACGGTTGAAGCCGTGGAGATCCCAGCAGGCCGCTTCTCCGCAGGAGAAAAGCCCCGAGAGATCCGGAGACTCTCCCGTCGGTTTGGTGCGGATCCCGCCCATACTGTAGTGCTGGGCAGGCCGGACCGGTAGCCACCCTTTGGGGCCCTCGTCGGCGGGGTCGATACCGTTGAAGGTCATGGCAATCTCCTGGACATCCCGGAGATTCTTTTCGATATGCTCCCGGCCCAGGATCGAAATATCGAGCCAAAGATGATCTCCGAAGGGCGAAGGAACCCCCTTGCCTTTGCGGATATGTTCCATCATCCGACGGCTGACCACATCCCGGCTTGCCAGGTCCTTCTTTTCGGGCTCGTAGTCGGGCATAAAGCGATAACCGTCCACGTCCCGCAGCACCCCTCCGTCACCCCGACACCCCTCGGTCAGAAGAATGCCCGAAGGGACGATGGGCGTGGGATGAAACTGCACCGCCTCAGGATTGCCCAGAGCAGCGATCCCCGTCTCCAGCACCGCGGCCTGGCCGGTTCCTTCGCAGATGACGGCGTTGGTCGTGGTCCGGTAGACCCGTCCCCAACCGCCGGTGGCGATGCAGGTCGCCTTGGCGAGATAGGCTTCGATCTCTCCGGTAATCAGGTCCCGGACGACGGCACCGTAGCAGCGGCGGTTTTCAACGATGAGGCGAAGGAGCTCCTTACGTTCATGGATCTCCACCTCCCTACGGATCGCCTCGTTGGCCACGCCGTAGAGCATCGTATGGCCCGTAGCGTCGGCGGTGTAGCAGGTCCGCCACTTTTTGGTCCCGCCGAAGTCACGGGCGTTGATCAAGCCGTGGGCTTCCGACGGCTCGACAATCGTCGTGCGTTGGGCATTGATCACCACCTCCCGAGGTCCCTGGCGCACCCGGCTCCAGGGGACGCCCCAGTTGGCCAGCTCCCGAATCGCTTTAGGCGCAGTGGTGACGAACATCCTTGCCACCTCCTGGTCGCACCCCCAGTCGCTTCCTTTGACCGTATCGGCAAAATGGACATCTTCGTTGTCCCCTTTTCCCATGACCGTATTGGCCAGGCTCGCCTGCATTCCCCCCTGAGCGGCGGCGGAGTGGGAGCGCTTGACCGGGACCAGGGAGAGCACGACGGTACTTAGCCCCTTCTCTTGGGTCTGGACGGCGACCCGCAGTCCCGCCAGGCCGCCTCCTACGATCAGCGCATCACAGTAGTTGATCTTCATTCCCCACCTCCGGAAGAGTTTGACGGATTCGTGCTCTGGGGGAGATAGCGCTCTCCGTAGTTCTGGCGATGCTCCTTGCCGATGCGCCAGTAGGTTCCCAAGGCGCTGTAGGCCATCAGAGAGAAGAAGAGAATCGCTCCCCACATGATCTTCTTGTTGCGAATCCGATCCGCCCGGGGATTCCGTCTCACGGTAATGCCCCACTTCACGCTCAGGCGATAGAGCCCCACCATGGCGTGGAGAATCACCAGGGCGATGAGCAGGCCGTAGAGAAGACCCATATTATCGGTATAGATCCGGTCCGAAGAGGCATAGGGGCCGATCTTTTCGGGCATACTCATCATCGTCCAGAGATGGACCGAACCGAGGAAAAACATTCCAAATCCCGTCGCCGCCTGGACCATCCAAAGAATCGTATCGGTATGTCCCATGTGCGCCGAGTGGGTCTTGAGCAGCTTGTACTCCCGCCAGCGGTAGGGGAACTTGCGCATCGCCAATCCCGCGTGAATGACGAAAATCACAAAGATCACCGTCGCG
This sequence comes from Campylobacteraceae bacterium, assembly GCA_026983875.1. Classification (GTDB taxonomy): domain Bacteria; phylum Campylobacterota; class Campylobacteria; order Campylobacterales; family Sulfurovaceae; genus Nitratifractor. Next base: position 3,034 of record JALSTG010000021.1, on the reverse strand, counting down.
GCGAAGCCCACGAGTATCGGCTCGGGCTCGTCGAGAAAGAGACTGCCTTCAAAGAATTTGGTCTCCGCATACATCGCATCCTTGCCCAGCAAGATCGAGGAGGTGAAGAGCATGTGCCCGATGATGAAGAGTCCCAGGATCAGACCCGTGATACTCTGCCAGCGGTCCAGAGCCGCCGGTACCCGACTCTTGGTACCGTCGACCCGTTTGCCGAGATATCCTTCGATGAGATCGCTCACGACCTTTCCTTTACCATACGTAGGTTGATTTTTTTCAAAGGAAGAGTCTACTCTTCATTCACTTAATTCCACTCTTTTTTACCGCTTTAGGCTACAATTTTTCCCATGTTTTTACGTAGAAGTTTTTTTACCGGTGTCACAGTATTGCTCTTGGGGATAGGGGTGAGCGGATGCACCAGTATCGTGACCGCTCCCATCTCCGTGGCAAGTTCCGTCGTAGAAGCGGGGTTTGGTATGGTCGGTGCCGCGGGAGGTGCGGTGGTCGATACCGTTACGGGAGGCGGCAACGACGAGGAGTGATCTGCTATAATGCGCCAAAAAAAGAGGGAGCCGTGATGCTGCGTTTTACACTGCCGACAGACCGTGTGATGGATCTTGACGATCTTCGGATCGCCCTCGTCGCGGCAGTTACGGTACGGCAGCAAAAGAGCGAGCTCTTACTCTATTTTGATGATCTTCATCGTACGCACCACCCCCAAAGCAGCGATGAGGAGCAGAAGCTCATCCTGGAGAAATTTGCCGTTACTCCCGATCGAATCCTTCACTACGGCGATCAGCTTCACCGCGCTCAGCAGTTGGCACTTCGTCTTGTGGAAGAGGGAAAAGCCTTTCTCTGCTTTTGCAGCGCCGAAAAGCTGCGCGAGGAGCGAGAAGCGGCTGAAGCATCGGGTCGTCCCTACCGCTATAGCGGCCATTGCGCTCAGTTGAGCCGGGAGGAGCTTCAAAAGATCAAAGCCGGGGGGGTTCCCTTTACCGTTCGGATCCGCAAACCGAAAGAAGCGATCCGTTTCCACGACCTATGTGGGGGAGAGCTTCTTTTTGAACCGGAAGAGATCGACCACTTCGTTCTCCTTCGATCCGACGGCACGCTTACGGAGACTTTTGCCGCCGCCTGCTGCGATATCTTTTCGGGGACCAAGAGTGCGGTGCTCAAAGCGGACGAACGCCTGCAAACCGCCCGGAGTATTCATATCCAAAGGGCCTTGGGTTACAGGGAAACTATCCGCTACGCCCACCTCCCGCCTATTTTGGATACCGAGGGCGGAAAGATCGCCCATCACCCGGAGCGTTACAGCCTCAAAGCCCTCCTTGAGGCGGGTTTCCTCCCCGACGCGATCATCAACGCGCTGCTGAGTCTCGGAGGCACTCCGCCCCGGGAGATTTTCACCCTCCCCGAGGCCCTCGAGTGGTTCGACTTATGTCATCTCTCTCCCGAGGCCGCCCCTTTGGATCTCCAACGCCTCGAGAGAATCAACCGGGAGCATCTGAGACGAATGGATGATCTGACTCTCTCAAGGCTTTTTCGCTTCGCCGACGCCGATATCGGCCGTATGGCCAAGCTCTATCTCAATGAGGCCCCCACACTCTCCAAACTCGAAAAACGTATCGCCAAAATCTTCGCACCCAAATCCTGCGACGAGAAGATGCGCCGACTCTCCCGACTCATTATCGAGGGACCGGCCTTCGACCGCTACGAGGATCTCCTCTCATATCTATCCGAGCATAGCGGACTCGATTCCGAAGCCCTAGGCCCCCTCATGCAGCGCTTGATGAGCGGCGCATCGCAAGGCCCTGCTCCGGCGCAACTCTATCCCCATCTCAAATCCTACATCACGGAGGTCGTCCGATGTCAGCCCTGATCTATGCACTCGTATCCGTTATCCACACCGTTATCAATCTCTATATCTGGATGATCATCATTGCCGCACTCTTGAGCTTTGTTCAGCCCAATCCTTCCAACCCCACGGTCCGTTCCATCATCCGGGGACTCTATCAACTCACCGAACCCTCCTTTGCCTGGGTCCGACGTAAGATGCCTTTCGTCCTGGTCGGCGGGATCGATCTCTCCCCCATTGTCATACTACTGGCGCTTCAGTTCCTCGATACCTTCCTTCTCAAACTCGTCTACGGCTGATCGGCGTGGGCATAAAGGTAGGGAAGATCTCGGTCACGGTGTCGTCATCATTCATGAAGTCCCTAGAAGGATCCGTCGGTTTCGTCAAAACCTCCGGGGGAGCTTGGGTACTGCTTCTTCTCATGCTTTTCCTCCTGCCTTTGGGAGCCAAAACCTTCAACTACGACGAGATTCACGTTATGCCCAAAGGCGTGGAAAAAGACTACTATATCTGGCGATATCTCAAGCAAAAGAAGACCACCAAGCGCGATGCGGAGCGCATCATCCGGGAAGCTTCGGCCCTCAACCCCTCGCTCAAAAAAGCCTTCCGCCGCAAAACGGGCCATAATCCCCCACGCAGAATCAGAAGGGCCCAAGCCCTCACGCCGGCACAAAAGCGTGAGCTGACCCGCAAGGAAAAAATCACTCTCCAGGTCCTTTCATCCCCGAATCCTCTAAAAGCCTGGAGGAAGCTCTCACCCCAAATGAAGCTCTTCGTCTTTAGCCATGCCGGAACCCGGGGCCGCCGTATGCTCGACAATCCTATGGACGAAAAGGCGTGGAAGGAGCTGAGCCGCTACGACGGCGCCAACCTCATGCTCTACTACACCCGCAAGGAGCATCTCCCCAAACTCTCCCGGATCCTGCACTACCGTCCCGCGAAAGGTACCGCCCTGCGCTACGACTACCTGATGCGCCTGGGTTTCGAAGCCCTGACGCGGGGGGAGAAACCCGTGGCGGAGTACGATTTCGCCAGGGCAGCGGAGCGAGCCCACAAACGGGAAGAGGCCGATCGGGCTCTCTTCTGGGCCTGGAAAGCCGACGGCAATCGGAACTATCTCGACAGACTGGTCAAAAGCTACGACATCAATCTCTATACCCTCGCAGGAAGAGATGCCCT
>JALSTG010000020.1 GCA_026983875.1 Campylobacteraceae bacterium | reverse complement strand
GCCTCCACCGATGACGACGACGTTTTTCTCCCGGACATCGATATTCAGATCCCGGGGCTCGCCGAAGAGCTCCTTTTGGATATCGACGAGAAACTCCATCGCCAGATAGCACCCTTTGGCATCTTCACCGTTGATCCCGGGGCGACGCCCCTTGGTAGCCCCGGTGCCGATGAAGACCGCATCGAAATTCTCCACCAGGCTCTCGAAGCTGATGTCTTTACCCACCTCCGTGTTTTGGTGAAAGACTGCGCCGGCTTCTTTGAGAAGCTTGACCCGGCGCTCTACGACTCCCTTGTCGAGTTTGAAGCCGGGGATCCCGTAGGTCAGGAGCCCGCCGGGGCGATTTTGCTTGTCAAAAAGCTCTACGTCAATCCCTTCCCGCAGGAGGAAAGTCGCCGCCGAAAGCCCGGCGGGACCGGCACCGACGATTGCAACCTTTTTACCGACCTTTTTCTCGGAGAAGCGGGGACGCAGACCCTTCTTGAAGCCCTCTTCGCTGATAAAGGTCTCGATAGAGCCGATAGTGATTGCTCCATAGCCGTCGTTGAGGGTGCAGGCTCCCTCGCAAAGTCTGTCGTGGGGACAAATGCGCCCCATCACTTCGGGGAAGGGAGAGGATTCATTGGAGAGACTGAAGGCAAACTCCAGATCCTGCTCCGCGGTGCGCTTGAGCCAGTGGGGGATGAAATTATGCAAAGGGCAGCCGTTGTGACAGTAGGGATCGCCGCACTGGATGCAGCGGTCGGCCTGTTCGCTCGCTTTTTCGGGACGGAAAATCTCGTAGATCTCATCAAAATCCTTGATCCGGACCACCACGTCCCGCTTGGCGGCGTCAATCCGTTCCAGGTCAAAAAATCGTAACATCTTACTCTCCCTCCTCGATCATCTTGAGCGGCTCGCGCATATCTTTCGGACGTACCAGCCAGAAATTGCGGATCTCTACCCGGAAATTATCCAGGATCTGCTTGGCCCGGGGGCTCTTGGTCTCATTGTAGTAGTCTTTGAGAAGCTTCTTGAGATAGTAGCGCTCGATATCGGTATCTTCGGTATCGATCCGGCGCACCTCAATGAGTTCTCGGTTGATGTACTCGACGAACTCGTGCTTGTAGTCGTAGACAAAGGCGGCACCTCCCGTCATTCCCGCACCGAAGTTGACCCCCGTGCGTCCCAGGATCACCACCACGCCTCCGGTCATATATTCGCAAGCGTGGTCTCCCGTACCTTCGACGATGGCAATGGCACCGGAGTTGCGCACGGCGAAGCGCTCGCCCACCTGCCCGGCGACATAGAGCTTGCCGCCGGTGGCGCCGTAGAGGCAGGTGTTGCCTCCCAGGCTAAAGGCTTCGCCACCCTTGTCGCCGGTGATGACGATCCGACCGCCGCTCATTCCCTTGCCGATGTAGTCGTTGCCCGCACCGTGGACGTGGATACTCACGCCGTTGATAAGGAAGGCTCCCAGGGACTGTCCCGTCGTTCCTTTGAGTCGGATATCGATGGTCTTGTCGGGCAGGCCTTTGTCGCCGTAGTACTTGGCGATCTCTCCGGAGATGAGAGTGCCGAAACTGCGATTGAGGTTGCTGATCTCTTTCTCCAGGACGATGGGGTCTTTGGGATGACGAATCGCAGGCATGATCTCCCGGAGGATCTCCTTTTCGTACTCATTTTTGTCGAAAGGCTCGTTGCGCTCCACCTGACAGGTGTCGGGGCCCTCCAGGCGAATCAGGAGCTGCTGAAGATCAAACTTTTTGGCCAGCTCGTCGTCGATGACCTGCAGCAGATCCGTACGGCCGATAATCTCTTCCAGACTCCGGTAACCCAAAGAGGCCAGAATCTCACGGACATCCTCGGCAATGAGAGTGAAGTAGTTGATGACCCGCTCCACGCTTCCCTCATAGTGCTCTCTGAGCTTCTTCTCCTGAGTCGCGATACCGACGGAGCAGCGATTGAGGTGACAGATCCGCAAGATCTTACAGCCGATAACCGTCAGAGCTCCAGTACCGAAGGCGTAGCTTTCGGCACCGAAGATCGCCGCTTTGACGATATCGAGACCCGTCTTAAGCCCGCCGTCGGTCTCCAGCTCTACCATTCCCCGCAAGTCGTTGGCCTTCAGAGCGTTGTGGGCTTCAACCAACCCCAGCTCCCAGGGATTTCCGGCAAATTTGATGGAGCCGATGGGCGCCGCGCCGGTCCCGCCGTCGGCACCGGAGATGATGATCTTGTCGGCGTAGGCCTTGGCCACGCCCGCCGCAATGGTTCCCACTCCGGCGGTGGAGACCAGCTTGACGGCGATCTTGGCCTCGGGATTGATCTGTTTGAGATCGAAAATCAACTGCGCCAGATCCTCGATGGAGTAAATATCGTGGTGCGGCGGCGGCGAGATCAAGGTAATCCCCGGTACCGTATGACGTAATCGGGCAATCAGAGGCGATACCTTGTGACCCGGCAGCTGCCCACCCTCACCGGGCTTGGCTCCTTGGGCGACCTTAATCTGAAGCTCTTCGGCGCTCCGCAAGTAGGCCGGAGTCACGCCGAAGCGCCCCGAAGCGATCTGCTTGATCTTGGAGTTTTTGAGCGTGCCGAAGCGCGCTTCATCTTCACCTCCCTCTCCCGAATTGCTCCGGCCGCCGATGCGGTTCATCGCCTCGGCCAGGCACTCGTGAGCCTCGGGAGAGATCGATCCTAGACTCATGGCCGCCGTACAGAATCGGCGGAAGATCGATTCGAGGGGTTCAACCTCGTCGACGGAGATGGGCTCTCGGTCACTGTGCAGTTCAAAAAAGTCCCGGATAAACTTCTTGTCCCGATTCTCAATGCGGTTTTTGAGGACCTGATAATCTTCCTTTTTCCCCGTCAAGGAGACCCGATGAATCGCGTGGACCGTAGCGGGGGCGAAGTCGTGATATTCCGCTCCGTCGAGGTACTTGTAGAAACCTCCGATATTGATAGGGAAGATCCGGTTGCCCTTGTCGGTTTGATAGGCTTCTCTGTGGACCCTGAGTATCCGCTCCTCGATATCGGCATACCCCAGGCCTTTGAGCAGCACGTTGGCTTTGGGGAAGCATTCGGAGACGATCTCCTCTCCCAATCCGATGATATCGAAGAGCATGGAGTTACGGTAGCTGGAGACCGTGGAGATTCCCATTTTGGACATAATTTTGAGAAGTCCCGCATTGATCGCTTTTCGGACTTGCTTGAGAATCGGAGCCAGATCCACCTCGGGATCCTTGCGCCGTTCGATCTGGGCCACGGTCTGAAAAAGCATATAAGGGTGGATCGCCGAAGCACCGAAGGCGATCATTGCCGCGGCGGAGTGTGAGTCGTAGACCTCCCCGGTAATCGCCACGATGCTCACCAGGTGACGCACCCCGGCGTCCTGGAGGGCGTGGTTGAGTCGGCTGACTACCATCAGCATCGGCATCGTGGGCATCCGGTCGCTCAGAGAGTAGTCGTCGAGCATGACGGTGCGAACCCCTTCGGTTTTGACATCGGAGACGATCCGATCGACCAGGGCATTTAGAGTCCCACGGAGATCCGACTCGAAGCCGGTCTTGTATCGGCGGCATTTGTAGGCGGGATGGTATTTGGGATCACTCTCATTGCCAAACTCTTCAAGGATCTGAAGTTTCTCGTAGGAGAGGATCGGCGAGACGGTCTTGAGACGCTGGGCATGCTCCGCATCCTCGTTGAGGATATTGTGAATGGCACCGAAACCGGTATTGAGACTCATAACCACCCGTTCCCGGATGGGATCGATAGGAGGGTTGGTCACCTGGGCGAATTTTTGACGGAAAAAGTCGGTGAAGTTACGCTGTTTGTCGCTGAAGGCGGCTAGAGGCGTATCGTCTCCCATGGAAGCCGTCGCCTCCTTCCCCTCGGACGCCATAGGCTCGATCACCTGCTCGATCACCTCCAGGGTGATGTTGAAGTAGCGTTGCCGCGCCTCCATGATCTCTTTGGCGGGAACGTCCACCGTGGAGAAGGGATCTTCCATATGCTCCTGGAGATAGATCATATGTTGATTGAGCCACTGGCTGTAGGGCTGACGCTTTTTCAGATAGTCGTCGATATCGGTACTCTTGAGGACCGTGCCGTACTTCAGGTCCAGACCCATCATCTCTCCCGACTGGAGGCGGCCCCGTTCGACGATCTCCTCGTCGGGGATCTGAAGCACCCCGTATTCGGAGGCGATGAGGAGGCGTTTGTCTTTGGTGATGATATATTTGGAGGGGCGCAGGCCGTTACGATCCAGGACACAGCCGATATAGCGGCCGTCGGTGATGCTTACCGCCGCCGGTCCGTCCCAGGGTTCGAAACAGGTAGAGGTATACTCGTAGAAGGCCCGAAGATCCGCATCCATATGGGGGGCGTTCTGCCAGGGGGCCGGCAAGAGGGCCCGGGCAGCTTTGAAGAAGTCTACGCCGTTGATACGGAGAAATTCGAAGAAGTTGTCCAGGCTTGCCGAGTCGCTGCTGCCCTCTTGGAGGATCGGCAACAGGCGCGCCATCTCTTCGGGAGTAAAAACATCACTTTCGAGATGCTCGCTCTTGCTGACGACGTTGAAGCGGTTGGCGGTCACGGAGTTGATCTCTCCGTTGTGGGCGATCATCCGGAAAGGCTGGGCCAGTTTCCACTGAGGCAGGGTATTGGTGGAAAACCGTTGATGGAAAAGACAGAAGGCGATCTCGAAGTCCTCGTCGGCCAGATCCGGATAGAACTCCTGGATATGCGTCGGCATGACCAGGCCTTTGTAGGAGACGACACTGGAAGAGAAAGAGGGAATGTAGAAATCGGAGCGATCTTTCATCCGATGTTCCGCCTCTTTGCGTGAGAGATAGACCAGGGCGTCGAAACGGCGGCTCCCCATCAGAGAGTTGGGGGCGACGAAGAGCTGGGTGATCCGGGGCAGGCTCTGGAGCGCCTGCTCTCCCAGTGCGTCGGTATTGACCGGCACTTCCCGCTGAAAATCGATGCGCAGATCGTTGGCTTCGCAGACTTCACGGATCGTTTCCAGCTCTGAATCTTCTCGGTGAAACACCATCGCCACCGCATATTGTTCGGGGAGGATCACCCCTTCGGCTTTTGCCTTTTTGGCGAAAAACTTCCGGGGAATGGAGAGGAGCAATCCGCTGCCGTCTCCGGTCTTGCCGTCGGCAGCAATAGCGCCGCGGTGCATCATCCGCGAAAGTGCCCGCACGGCATCGTCGAGATTTTATGG
>JALSTG010000019.1 GCA_026983875.1 Campylobacteraceae bacterium | reverse complement strand
AACTCTGGCCGCTCAGCTTTACAGCGAGTTCAAGAGTTTTTTCCCCCACAACCACGTGGAGTACTTCATCAGCTACTACGACTACTACCAGCCCGAGGCTTACATCCCCCGTCAGGATCTCTTCATCGAAAAGGACAGCTCCATCAACGCCGAGCTCGAACGCCTACGCCTAAGCGCGACGGCGAGTCTACTGAGCCACGACGACGTGATCGTCATCGCTTCCGTCAGCGCCAACTACGGCCTGGGAAGTCCCGAGGAGTACCGCAGCATTGTCCAAAAACTGGTGGTGGGCCAGGAGTACAACCAACGGGAGCTGCTGCTCAAATTCGTGGAGATGGGCTACCGGCGCAACGACGACTTCTTCGACCGAGGGGATTTCCGGGTCAACGGCGAAGTGATCGACATCTACCCGGCCTACAGCGAAGAGCTGGCCTATCGCATCGAGTTTTTCGGCGACGAGGTCGAGAGCATCGTCAGTTTCGACGCCCTGACGGGGGAGAAGGTTCACGATCACGCGGAGTTTACCCTCTACAGTGCCAACCAGTTCATCGTCGGCAAGGAGAAGATGTCCCGGGCGATCAAGAGCATCGAAGAGGAGCTGGGAGAACGGCTCGAATTCTTCCGAGAGCAGGGCAAGATGGTCGAACACCAGCGCCTCAAGCAGCGCACCGAGTTCGATCTGGAGATGATGGAGGCCACCGGGGTCTGCAAAGGGATCGAGAACTACTCCCGGCATCTGACGGGCAAAAAGCCCGGAGAGACTCCCTATTCGCTCCTGGACTACTTCGAAGCGATGCACAAGGATTATCTGGTCATCGTGGACGAATCCCACGTCAGCCTGCCCCAGTTTCGGGGGATGTATGCGGGTGACCGCAGTCGCAAGGAGGTGTTGGTGGAGTATGGCTTCCGGCTGCCGAGCGCCCTGGACAACCGGCCCTTGAAATTCGAAGAGTACATCGACAAGGCCCCGGCCTATCTCTTCGTCTCCGCCACCCCGGGGGAGTGGGAGATGGAGCACTCGGTGACGGTGGCCGAACAGGTGGTGCGCCCCACCGGGCTGCTCGATCCCGAGATCGAAGTGCGTGAGAGCGAGAATCAGGTCGCCGATCTGCATGATGCGATCAAGGAGGTGGTCGCCCGGGGCGAGCGGGTCTTGGTAACGGTCTTGACCAAAAAGATGGCCGAAGAGCTGACCACCTACTACAACGACCTGGGACTGCGGGTCAAGTACATGCACTCGGATCTGGATGCCATCGAGCGCAATCGGATCATCCGAAGCCTGCGGCTGGGGGAGTTCGACGTGCTGGTGGGGATCAACTTGCTTCGTGAGGGGCTGGATCTGCCCGAAGTCTCCCTCGTCGCGATCCTCGATGCGGACAAGGAAGGGTTTCTGCGCAGCGAGACGGCCCTGATCCAGACCGCGGGCCGCGCGGCGCGCAACGTTCATGGCCGGGTGCTGATGTACTCTCGCGGACGCAAACTCACCCGCTCCATGGAGGCGTGCATCACGATCACCCAGGAGCGCCGCAAAAAGCAGATGGAGTACAACGAGCGCCACGGCATCGTCCCCAAGACGACGGTCCGGGAGCTCGATACCGATCTCAAGGTCGAAGATGCCGGGCAGCTCTACAATCAGCGCAGCAAGATCGAGAAGATGCCCAAGGCCGAACGCCAGCGTCTGATCAAGGAGCTCAAAGCCAAGATGCTGGCCGCGGCGAAAAAACTGGAGTTCGAAGAAGCGGCGAGACTGCGGGACGAGATCGCGAAGATCAAAAAGCTGTAACTTTTTGATCCAGTGAATAATGAATAGTGAAGAATTTTGGTATGCTTTTTCTTGATAGAAGAAGCTTTGATTTGAAAACAGAGAGCCGCGTAGCGGAACAATCCGAAATTATTCTTTATTCACTATTCACTGTTCACTTTTTTCCAAAGGAAAAATCATGCTCGACCTGAACGATCCATCTCTCTATATCAACCGGGAGCTCTCCTGGCTGCAGTTCAATACCCGGGTCCTGGCCCAGACCGGACGCAAGGAGCTGCCGCCCCTGGAGCGACTCAAGTTTGTCGCCATCTACGGCACCAATCTGGACGAGTTCTATATGGTCCGCGTCGCCGGTCTGATCTCACTCTACAAAGCGGGGGTCCAGGAGACGGGCCCCGATCGGATGACTCCTGCCGAGCAGCTGGCGGCGATTCGGGAGTATCTCCATCGGGAGAAGTCGGAGCTGGAGAGTCGCTACAACGAGATCATCAAAGAGTTGGGAGGCGAGGGGGTGCGGATCACCTCCTTCGAGCATCTGGACGTGGAGGGGCGACGCCGCCTGGAAGAGGAGTTCTACGAGCAGATTTATCCCGTCATCATCCCCATCGCCATCGACGCTACCCATCCCTTCCCCCATCTGAACAACCTCAGCTTCGGCTTGGCGGTCAAGCTCAGCGATGCCGACGGCAACATCAAGCACGGCCTGGTGCGTATCCCCCGTCTTTTGCCCCGCTTTCTCCGGCTGGAGCGGACCTTCGTCCCGATCGAAAGCGTCGTCGAGCATTTTATCGGCGATCTTTTCCCGGGCTACACCGAGATCGCTTCGACTCCCTTCCGGGTCACCCGCAATGCCGATCTCGCTATCGAAGAGGAGGAGGCCGACGACTTTTTGGAGATGATGGAGGAGGGGCTGCGCAGCCGCAATAAGGGGCAAATCGTACGCCTGGAGCTTACCGGTAATGCCGACAGTGATTTGGTCGAGTTTTTGCAGGGCCATCTCAAGCTGGATAGCGAAGATATCTATTACTACCGCAGCATTCCCCTCAACCTCGGAGCCCTCTGGCAGATCGTCGGGGAGAAGAGCCTGGCCCACTTGCTGCTGCCGGGCTTTACCCCCAAGACCCTGCCGCCGTTGGATCGGGACGAGCTCTATCATGCCATAGAGAATCAGGATCTTCTGCTCTATCACCCCTACGAGAGCTTCGAGCCGGTAGTCAAATTTATCCAGCAGGCCGCCGCCGATCCCGATACGCTGGCGATCCGTATGACCCTCTACCGCGTCGGGGCCAAATCCCCCATCGTCAAGGCGCTCATCGACGCGGCGATCGACGGCAAGCAAGTGACGGTGCTCGTAGAGCTCAAGGCCCGCTTCGACGAGGAGAACAATCTACGCTGGGCCAAGAAGCTCGAAGATGCCGGTGCGCATGTGGTCTACGGGATACCGGGCCTGAAAGTCCACGCCAAGATCGCCCAGGTCATCAAGCGCCAAAAGGGCCGCCTCAAGAGCTATCTGCATCTGGCCACGGGTAATTACAATCCCGGTACCGCCAAGATCTATACCGACCTGAGCTACTTCACCGCTCGGAGAGATTTCAATGCCGATGCGACCCGATTTTTTCATTTCCTGACTGGATTTTCCACCCATACCAAGCTCAATACCCTCTATATGTCCCCGACCCAGATCAAGCCCAAGCTCCTGCAGCTCATCGAGAAGGAGGCGAATCATGGGGCGGAGGGACACATGATCCTGAAGGCCAATTCTCTGGCCCATCCCGAGATCATCCGGGCGCTCTACCGGGCTTCCCAGAAAGGTTGCCGTATCGAGCTGATCATCCGGGGAATCTGCTGCTTGCGGCCGGGGATCGAGGGGGTCAGCGAGACGATCACCGTCAGTTCCATCATCGGCAAGTATCTGGAACACCCCCGGATCTACTGGTTTAAGCACGACGATCCGGGCTGCTACATCTCCAGCGCCGACCTGATGCCCCGAAACCTGGACCGGCGCATCGAGCTCATGACGCCGATCCTCGAACCGGGCCTCGGCGAGCGCATCGAGCAGATCTTGACGCTTCAACTTGCCGACAATCGGTTGCGCTGGATCCTTAACCCCGACGGCCGTTATACCCTAGTCGAGCCGGAAGAGGGAGAACGCCTCGTCGATTCTCAGGAGCTCTTGGAAAAATATGTCAATAAACTCGCCCGTCGCAGCCAACGCAAGCCCAGCGGTAACTATGTCAAGCGTTTGGCGGAGAAGCTGCTGAAGGAGAGTTGAACGCTTCGGAATAGAGAATGGAGGATGGACGATGCATGATGAATCGAAAAAGCTGATTCTCTCTTACGAGGGAATATCGCCTCGGCTGGAGGCCGGTGCCTGGGTCGCTCCCGGGGTGACGGTAATCGGTGATGTAGTGCTGGGGGAGGAGAGTTCGGTCTGGTTTGGTTGTGTAGTGCGCGGCGACGTGCATGCAATACGGATCGGTGCGCGTAGCAATATCCAAGATCTCAGTATGATACACGTTACTCACCATAAAGGGGCTGAGCGAGTAATGGACGGAAGTGACGGCCATCCGACGATCATCGGAGACGACGTCACCGTCGGGCATCGGGTGATGCTCCACGGATGTACCGTAGAGGACACCTGCCTGATCGGCATGAGCGCTACGATCCTCGATGGGGCGGTGATCGGCCGGGAGTCGATCGTCGGAGCCGGCGCCCTGGTGACGGGAGGCAAGGTCTTCCCTCCCCGTTCCCTGATCCTGGGCTCGCCGGCCAAAGTAGTACGGGAGCTCAGGGATGAAGAGGTAGCGGAGCTCTATGCCTCGGCCCGGCGCTATGTGGGCTTCATGAAAAAATATCGGGACGGGCAATAGGAGGAAGGTGGAAGGGCTAGTACTCGCCCATCCCTTCGATGGAGACCGGCTTGTTCTCTACCCCGACCAGGGCAGCGGCTCGGGCTTTGATGTTTTTGATCGTGAAGCCGAACTTCTTGAAAAGCTCTCCGGCGGGGGCGGAGGCACCGAAACTCTCCATTCCTAGGACATCGTCGGCGTATTTGTAGTATTCGATCCCGCGGGCCGCCTCGACGGCCAGGACCTTGGTCGCGGGGTCGATGACAGCCTTCTTATAAGCCTCGTCCTGCTCTTCGAAGAGGTCAAAGCAGGGGACGGAGACGATGTTGGCATTGATGCCCATGCGCTCCAGGAAGCAGCCGGCCTGGAGGCAAGGCATCAGTTCGCTGCCGCTGGCCATGATGGTCAAGAGGGCATTGTCGCGTTTTTTAACGATGTAGGCACCTTTGGCGACTTCGCCGAAGTCCCGCTCGGGCTTGAGGGTTTTGAGCTTTTGGCGACTCAGGACGAATGCCTGGGGTTTGTCAAGCTTCAGTGCGGCTTTCCAGGCCTCCACATTCTCCGTCGCGTCGGCGGGCCGCCAGAGGTAAAAGCCCGGCAGAGCTCTAAATTGGCTGAGATGCTCGATAGG
>JALSTG010000018.1 GCA_026983875.1 Campylobacteraceae bacterium | reverse complement strand
GTCAGGCTCTCGTAGGCCCGGGCCAGGTTTTCGAGCTCCTTGCGGGTGGCGTCGTCGACCTTTTCGGGGTGTTTCAAGGCCATGGGGTGGGCTTTGATGTATTCGTTGATGATGAACTCCATCCTCGCCAGGCCGATGCCGTCCACGGGCAGGGAGGCGAGGCTGAAGGCCTGGTCGGGGTTGCCCAGGTTCATCATGATCTCGGTTTTGGGCTTGGGCAGGGCACTGAGGTCGGTTTTGACGATCTCGAAAGGCAGCTTGCTTTCATAGACATAGCCCGTCTCCCCTTCGGCGCAGCTGACGGTGACTTCCATGCCGTCTTTGAGTACTTCGGTGGCGTTGTCCGCTCCCACAACGGCAGGAATCCCCAGCTCCCTGGAGACGATGGCAGCGTGGCAGGTGCGGCCGCCGCGGTTGGTGACGATGGCCGAGGCGATCTTCATCACCGGCTCCCAGTCGGGCGTGGTGGTATCGGCCACGAGCACTTCCCCGGCCTTGAAGCTGTCGAGCTCGTCGAGGGAGTGGATCACATGCACCCGGCCCGTGCCGATCTTCGTGCCCACGGCGCGACCGGTGACGAGGACTTTACCCCGCTCTTTGAGCCGGTAGATCTCGAGCACCGTGCCTTTCTTCTGAGACTGCACCGTCTCGGGACGCGCCTGGACCATATAGAGATGCCCGTCGCTGCCGTCTTTGGCCCACTCCATATCCATGGGCTTGGGATGGCCCGCTTTTTGGGAGTAGTGTTTCTCGACCTTGATGGCGTAGTCGGCCAGCACCATCACATCCTCGTCGCCGATGCAAAAGCGACTGCGCTCCTCGGGGGTCGTCTCGACATTTTTGGTGTACTCCACAGCGATGTTGTCGGTGTTGAGGGTATCGGTGAAGACCATCTTCTTCTCTTTTTTCCCCAGGCGGCGTTTGAGCACGGCGCGGTAGCCCTTCTCGTAGGTGGGCTTGTGGACGTAGAAGCTGTCGGGGTCGATGGTGCCCTGTACCACGTTCTCCCCCAGTCCCCAGGCGGCGTTGATGAAGACCACGTCTTTGAAGCCCGTCTCCGTATCGAGGCTGAACATCACCCCGCTGGCCCCCAGGTCGGAGCGCACCATCTTCATCACCACGACACTAAGATAGACCTTGGACCAGTCGAAGCCGTTGTCGTGTTTGTAGTGAAGACTCCGATCGGTGAAGTTGGAGGCTAGGCAGCGGCGGTAGGCGTCGATGAGCGCCTCGTCGCCCCGGATGTTGAGGTAGGTATCGTTCTGCCCGGCGAAACTGGCTTCGGGGCTATCCTCCGCCGTCGCGCTGGAGCGTACCGCCAGGGAGAGATCCTCGTCGTACTCCTCTTTGAGCTTGGCGTAGCCTTGCAAGATTTCCTGCCGTAGATCCTCGGGGATTTTAGCCTTTTGGATCAGCTCCCGACACGCCTTGCCCGCACTTTGCAGCGCCGCTACGTCGTCGTAATCGAGGCCATCGAGGATCGCGTGGAGCTTCCCTTCGAGGCCGTTTTGCTCCAGAACATATCGATAGGCCGTAGCCGTCACGGCAAAACCGTGGGGCACGCGCACTCCCTCCTGAGTGAGATTGCGGTACATCTCTCCCAGGGAGGCGTTTTTGCCCCCGACCTCGGGGACATCCTCGATGCCGATCTCTTCGAACCACCTGACGAAACTACTCATCCTCGATCCTTTCAATTGAATTACTACACTATTGTAAAACAAATCCGAGTTAAAGTCAGTTTACCTTAGTGGAAATAACCCGCATTTTATTTTTAAATTTATGGTTCAAGATTCTTTTTGGGAGAAAAACCTAAGAGAGAAAAAGAAAATCAGCAACAATAGAATGATTGAGAGATGCTTTTGTACGACCGCCAGTAGTTCGACAAAAGCTTGGCCGAAAATATAGCCCAGCATCGTAAAGGTCACGGCCCAGAGCGAAACACCCAAAATCTCCAGAAGGAAAAACTTAGGCCAAGAGTATCGGGCACTTCCGAGCATCAGCAAAAAAGGTATATGCGTCCCGTAGATAAACCGCTCAAATACAATCAGCCAGCTACCGTAGCGACGGAACCATGCCTCCATCCGATCCAGCCTCTTGCGATCCTGCAAAAAACGATCAAGCAATGCATCGCCGCAACATCGCCCCAGCCAAAAGACCGTAGTATCCCCGATCATCGCTCCCATGAAGGCGATCGTCAAAATCACCGGCAGTTCCATATACCCCAATCTAGCCATCACTCCTGCCAGAGCCAGACCGATTTCCCCTTCCAGAAGACTCCAGACAAAAAGAATGGGATAATTAAAGTGAGCGACAAGAAAGGAGAGGATCACGGCAAGCTCCGTTGAATAGGATGCCTGTCATTATACTCCATCACGCGTAACGCGATGATTATCATTCTCCTTTTTGATTCCTGATATTACGGCTCTTGCGCCATATCCAGACCAGTGTCGCACCCCAGACCAGCAGCAAGCCCGTCAATGAGACACCGACGGCCCACTCCACGCCGTAGTGCTGCCATAGCCATCCCATGATCATCGCTCCCAGGGAGGCAAATAACGCCGTCCCGGCATAAAAGATCCCATAGACGGTTCCCTTGTTGTAGGCCGTTTCCGAGATCCAGGCGCGCAAGGCGTTGAGGCTGGCGACAGTAAAAAGCGCCAGCAAAATGAAAGAAACGACGATCCACCCAGCCCCCAGCGCCGCCGTCGCAGCCACGCCGAAACCCATAGCCCCCAGGAGGATCCTCGGGGCACTCCAGCGGTCGATCCAGATCCCCAAGGTATAGCTGCTCAAAGCCTGGATCAGGCTAGAAAGTGCTGCAAGCAAGGGAAGAAAAGCGATGCCGATCCCTGCCTCTTTTGCCTTGAGGAGGAAAAATGAGTCGCTGAAGAGAAAGAGGAGGAAGAGAAAATAGAGCCCAAGCATCGGAAGCATCTTCCGGTCGGCCCTCCAGTCGAAGGCCTCCTTTTGACGGGCTTGGCGCGGAGCGTCTTTGACGGCAAAAATCACGATCGCTACCGCCGTCAGACCCGGCAGCAGGGTCCAGGCGAAGAGCCTTCGCATCACTTCGTCGTTTTGCCCCAGGAGATAAAGCGTTCCAAAAGCAATCAACGCCCCCAACATCTCTCCGGCCACATCCATCATCTTCTGAAAACCGAAACTCCGGCCGCTGCGGCCTTGGCTATAGCGGGAGATCAGGGAGTCTTTGGTGGCGCTGCGGATTGCTTTGCCCATACGCTCTAGAGCCCGCAGACCTGCCACCTGCTGCCAATTCGTTGCGACGGAGAGCAAAGGTTTGCTTAGGGCCGAAAGGATATAGCCCGCTACCACGAAGGGTTTGACCACTCCCAGACGATCGCTGAGTATGCCAAAAAGGATCCGAAAGGCGTAGGAGACAAAGGTGGCGATCGCCACGACGAAGCCTAGCTTGTCTACCCCCTCATGGAGGGAATAGACGATAAAGATCGGTAGGATCGAGGTGATCATTGCGCTGGCCATATCGGTAAAGAAGCTTACCCAGCCCAGGGCGATGACGTTACGGTCGATCTTCATAGCTCCTCCTTCGGAGATTTAAGACTTTGGATTCAGAGCTGCGGGGCGTGCGGGACGCAGAATGTCCAATTTGGGATCGTAGAGGGTGGAGTTGATATCGTAGATCCCCAGAATCGTGCTGAAGAGATTATCGTGACTATACGCTTTGCCTGCAAGGCTCCGAAGCTTGGTCGTATTGATCTCTTCGAAACCTTTGCCCAGCCAGAGGAAGGCGGCCGGATGGGTCTGGGCCTCGGGGGCCAGGGCGTAGGGAATGCCGTGAAGATAGAGGCCGTTTTCCCCCAGAGATTCGCCGTGATCGGCCATGTAGATCAGCGCCGTCTGGTAGCGGTCTTGATACTTTTTGAGCAGCCTGATGGTCCGATCGAGCACCGCATCGCTGTAGAGAATGATGTTGTCGTAGCCGTTGGCGATCTCTTTCTGGGTGCACTGTTCCAGGAGGTTGGAGCGGCAGACCGGGGTGTAGCGTTCATACTTTTTGGGATAGCGCTTGTAGTATTCGGGACCATGATTGCCCATCATATGTAAAACGATGAGCTTATCCCGAGTGGCATTGGCGTCGATGAAGCGCTCCAGACCCGAGAGCATCCCCATATCCCGGCACTCTCCCTCGGCGCAGTCGGGATTGTTTTTCGGATCCATGTAGTCCTGGTATCCCAGGCGATCCATCACTTTTTTAGGGTCGGAGTTGTTCTCTCTCCAGAGCAGATCGATATCGCCGGTGTGCGCCAGCAGATCCATGAGATTCTCCGTGCCCAGCTCCTTGCGGCGGCTGAACTCGCTCCGAGTATAGCGGGAGAACATACAGGGCACAGATTTGGCGGTATACGTGCCGCAGGAGCTGAGATTGGGCAGATTGATGACGCCGGGCTCTTTGGCCAGCAGCGGCGTCGTCTGTCGCTTGTAGCCGTTGAGACCGAAGTGGTCGGCCCGCAACGCCTCTCCCACCACCAGTATTACCAGTCGGGGCTTCTCGCCGGAGGCCCGATGGGTCCGGGTGCCTATACCGATGGGCTGGCGTTTGATATCCGCGGCGGATCGCCGAACCGAACGTTTGATGTACCCGATCGTGTTGCGCATCCAGTAGTAGGGGTTGGTGTAGTTGCGCAGCGGGCGGTGCTCCCGAAAGAGCGACGCATAGAATCCCCCCGCGCTCCAGGCCAGCAGCCCCGTCAGTAGCAGCAGGCCAACGAAGGCGAGGAGCTTGGATTTGAGCTCTCCCCAGAAACCCCGATAACGGATCGGCACCTTCCAGACGAAGAGCGAGGGCAAGATCCCCAGGAAAAAGAGATAGCCCAGGAGCTTGAGGTTCAACAGCCCCGAGGCTTCGCCAAAATTGGTCTCCACAACGTTTTGGATCATCCCTCGACTGATGACCACCTGATAGGTATCGGTGAAATAGGCCACCAGTGAAGAGACGATCAGTAAAAAGATCGTAAAGGGCTTGGTGGTCCAGCGCGAACTCACCAGCAGCATTGCCGCCGAATAGATCACCCACATCAATACCGGCGCCGTCGCCAGATAGAAGAGGTTTTTTCCGTGGGGAGGATAGGTGGCGATCAACTTGCCGAAATAGGTGAAGTTGTCGAAAGCCACCAAAAAGGCGGCAACGAGAAAAATCAGCTGTACCTGGGTCAGTCGGAGTCTCTTTCCAAAAAGTTTCATAGCTGAAATGATTCCCAAAAAGAATTAACCGTTAATGAAATGAATAATCATCTCACCATGCCGGCTCGTGTAATGCAGATTTTAAAAAATCGCCAGACTTTACGTCGGGATCATTCCCTGAGAAGCAAGATAAAGGACCCCTTTCAGATTGATCGAAATACCAATCGCTTTGTTCGAGGCGATAAAACCGTATCGTGCTCATCTCATGCTACACTTTTGCATATGCTGACTTTTCCAAACAAATCAATGGTCTTCACAGAGTCGTTCCCGCCGTATTGAGGAGCAAAAAACGACTGTAGTCGTGACGACGTAAACTCAGTACCAAGGGGAAAAGGACGGCCCCGCTGTAGATGAAGTACGCCCCGTCGCCAGGATCGGAGCTTTATGATCCACGAGTGCGAGCATCCGCTCTGCACGTTCACGGTAGGAGGGGAACCAAGAGAGCACCCGTTCCCCAAAGCTTGCACCGGCCCAGTACCAAAACTGATCGCTGCTCACTCCTCCGAGGATCGCTACGGCGACAGTCGGCCAAAAAGGAAGCATCCCCAAAGCGCAGAGCACTCCCGAAATCAGAATCATGGTGTTTCCCTCCGCGATCATCCCCAGATAGACAACGATCAAGCCGTATTGCTGAACCCAAGGGGTGAGCTCCTGCAGCAGATGCTCCATCTCAGACCGTCCCTTGGTTTTCCAGCTCGAAGAGTTTGCCGTCGATCTCCCGCCGAAGATCCCGGTAAGCTTCGAAACCGATCTCCCCGCTTTGGTAAATCTCGAGCAGACTCTTTTTCTGATCGAGCAGGATGCGCCGTTTCATCCGGTAGAGCTCTTCGCGAAGCTGCTCCTGACGGTCGGGCTCGAGCGCTTCGAGCTTTTGGTTGACCTCGGAGAGCTCCTTTTGGAACTCTTTTTCAATAACTTCGGCGCTGCGGCGGCTGATCATGTGGCGAGTGCGAAAGGTGCGGATCTCATCGAGTGCGCTCTGGATCAAAGATGCCCGGGTTTTGAACATCTCATACTCCAGGATCTTGCTGACCGGTTCGATGATGCCCAAAAATCTCAGCACCGGTGCCATGCTCAGCCCCTGGACGAAGATAGAGATGAGCACCACCCCGAAGACGAGCGTTTCGATCATCGGCTTGTAGATGAACGAATCGGGAAGACTCATCGCCAGAACCATCGAAAGCGCCCCGCGTAGGCCACCCCAGGTCAGTACCGCCACCCATTTGGCGGGGAAGCGAAAATAGGTCGGATAGAAGATCGCCCAGGTCCCGGCTACCACCACGGCGCGGGCGACGGTCACGGAGAGGTATGCCAGCAGGACGAAGGGCCAGAGTTGCCAGAGCATCTTCAGATCGATGGCGAAACCCATAAGCAGGAAGATCATGGAGTTCATCACAAAGGCGATGTACTCCCAGAAACTCTCCGTCGCCAGACGAATCGAGGGAAAGAGCAGCCGCGAAAGCCCCCTCTCTCCCGTCACGAGCCCCGCCGCCACGGTACTCATGACCCCCGATACCCCCAGACGGTCGGCGATGAGGAAGGAGCCGTAGGCCGCCACGGTACTCAGAGTGATGACCACCATCGCATCATCAAGCCTCTCCATCACCACACCGGCGAGCAAGCCTACGACGACTCCCGTAAGCAGTCCGAAGCCCACGACCCGCAAAAATTCGAGCATGGAGCCCTCGACCCCTCCGACTTTTCCCTGGATATACGCCCAAGCCAGGGTAAAGACGACGATGGAGGTGCCGTCGTTGAGCAAACTTTCGCTCTCCACCAGGATACGCAGCCGCCTGGGCGCGCCCAGGCGGCGAAAAAGCGCCACTACCGCCACCGGGTCCGTGGCCGCCACCGCCGCTCCGAAAAGGATCCCCACCGGCCAGGAGAGGAGATTGAGTGCGCTGAAATGCTGACTGACGGGGATCATTACCCCCGCCGTAGCGAGGGTCGAGAGGATCACCCCCGGCACGACCAGCGTCGCGATCGTCGGCCAATCCCGCTGCAAATCGTCGCTGCGCAGGTGGATCGCCGCTTCGAAGATCAGCGGCGGAAGGAAAATCGTATAGAGCAGCTCCCGGCTCAAGTGGGGAGGATGGAGCAGATGCAGACTCCCCAACCCCAAGCCCACGGCCATCAAAGCGATCGTATAGGAGAGGTTCAACCTCCGCGCCGCGATCGAAACCACCGAAGCGACGATAAAAAGGATCAGAATGACCGATTCGGTACTCATACGACTCCCTTACAAAGAACGCATCAGTGGACTTTTCCCCGTTTGGGCTGCTCTCCTTCGGCATAGACCCGGTAGAAATGAGTCTTGCGCTTGGTATGCCAGGAGAGAATATGCTTCCACGCCTCCTCGGCATTTTCGACGATTTTGAAGATCTTCAAATCTTCCGGGGCGATCATCCCCTCCTCGGCCAAGACCTCGAAATCGACGACTCTCTCCCAGTAGCGCCGTCCTACCAACACCACCGGAATAGCCGGATTTTTACGAGTCTGGATGAGGGTCAGGACTTCGAAAAGTTCGTCGAAGGTCCCGTAGCCCCCCGGGTACGCCACCAGTGCCTGAGCGCGCATCATGAAGTGCAGCTTGCGAATGGCGAAATAGTGGAACTGAAAGCAAAGTTCCGGAGAGAGATAGGGATTGGGATACTGTTCGTGGGGCAATTGGATATTGAGGCCGATGCATTTGGCCCCGACATCATAGGCTCCCCGGCTGGCCGCCTCCATGATCCCCGGTCCTCCTCCGGTCATAAGGGTAACTCGATTATCCTGGGGGCCGGTTCCGGCATTTCCGACAAGTCGTCCGAAGTGACGGGCATCGTCGTAGTAGCTGCTCATCTCCAGCATTCGCTCCGCTTGACGTAACTGAGCCAGGAGCTGCATATTGTCCGGATCTCTCTTGACGGCATCTTCCGCGGCTTGAAACTTCTCCAGCGCCGTCTTTCGCTCCCGAATCCGCGCGCTTCCGAAGACCACAATGGTATGCTGCACATTGTGCTCTTCCATCGTCAATTGGGCTTTGAGATAGTCCAGCTCCAGACGCACGCCCCGGGTCACATCCTGTTTGAGAAAGTCGGGATCCTCCTCCGCCAAGCGATAGGTGGGACTCTGCATAATCTTTTGGACCAGTTTTTCAGCTTTGGGATCTTCGCTTCGGGGTTTGGGCTCTTCCCAGGGTAGTCGGACATTTTTGAGAGGATTGTTATTTTTCATAGGAGGAAACCTTTAACATGTTATAGGATAAAGTCGGGAAAAGTACAGCGAGAGATGAGGACGGAGAGAAGATCTCCGCCTATAAAGGCGATTATTTTTTCATACCCTCTTTCGCCTCTTTTTGTGCCTCTTTCTCAAAATCGATCGCTTTCATCTTCGCTTCAAAAAGCTCTTTGGACTGAGCCTCTTCGACTTTGGCTTCGGCACTCTTCTCACCCTTGACGGAGGCGGGATTCTTCAAAGCCTGGGCCTCTTTGCGGGCGACGCTGTCGTGATAGGTTTTCCCGACCAGTTTGGCAAAAGAGGCCTTGAGCTTCTCATAGAGTTTCTCGACCATGTTTTTGCCGCCCATCTCCTTCTCGATGCCCTGGATTTGCTTCATCAGGTCGTTGTAGGCCGCTGGATGCAGATCGGTATAGCCGAGATAGTAGGCCTTTTGCAGCTCCTCCTTGGCGGCTTTGAGAAGTTTTTCGATCTGGGTTTTCTTTTTCTTATCCAGTTTGGAGGCTTGAATCACCAGATCCTGAGCCGCCAGCAGAGGCAGCGGCACGGCAGCCTCGACGGTGACGATGGTCCCGAAGCCGGCTCCCAGCGCCGCGACCGCTCCTTTGAGATCCTTTTTCTTAAGGGCGGCGATAGCCTGCTTGATCGATTTGGGGTAAAGGTCCATCGGTAAGTAGCTGGTAGCGATATCGATTTCATCTTTCAGTGTCGCCAATAGCCCAGCCGCCGCCTGGGTATGATAGCCTTTAAGCAGTTCTCGGCCGTAATCGACAGCGCTCTTGATCTCCCCGGGCTTTGCGATGAGCTCACTGACGAAAATCTGCTCATTCAGCGGGACCATTTTGAGTTCCGGATGTTTTTTCAGTACGGTATCGAAGGCTTTGTCCGCAGCTTCAAGGAGTTTCAATGCCTGATCGCTCTGACCCATTTGAATCAGCTTCAAAGCCTTGTAGGTCTCTCCAAAGGCCTGTAGAAGCTCCTTAGGAACCTGTTTCATCATCGCCTTGTGATGACGTTCCAACTCATGAGCGACATAGGCTTTGGCCTGCTCTTTGCTCTTGCTGTAGTAGCGGACCCCTGTATCGGTCTTATGCATCAGAGGGCGTTGGATCTTGGAAGCATCCGAGCTGTCAGCGGCCTGAAGGCCAAAGCCCAGAAGGGCGGATGCGACGATCGAGGAAAGCAGTAGTTTTTTCATGTAGTACTCCTTGGAATTGATTGATCTTGATACGGTAAGTATGCACCATCAATCGTAACCGAAAGTTAATAGTGAATTTTGAAAAAAATTTATCGCGTATGTTTTAGAAATTCAGAAGAGATGTGGACATACCCCAGAGAATTGTCATCACCCCCAAAAGTGCAATCCACAGGGCACTGGGCCAGGCATTTTTCAAGCCGCCGAACCAGAGGGCGTAGGCGGCTTTGAGGATGTTGTTGCTTCCTGCGGCGATCATCACCGCCGCGACCACCTCCCCGGTCGTCACACTATATTTACCCGTCAGGATCGAGAGGACGAAGGGGTCGATGTCGGTAAAGCCCACGACAAAAGAAAGCAATTGCAATCCCCGGTCGCCGAAGTGTCCGGTGACGTACTGGGTGATCATCATCATCGCCACGAAGAGAAAGGCGAAGAGAAAGGCCGTCCCCAATTCCAGCGGGTTTCGATCGACGAAAGACTCCCCTGCCTCTGCGGCGGCGCTCCTGCGCAGATACCACCACGCCGGTACCATCCCGGCCAAGGCTAGTGCCACAAAAGGGATCGCCAACTTCTCGGCCACCGTGAGGTTGAAGATCAGCGCCACCACGATCAGGCGAAGATACATCATCGAGGTCGCCGCGATGATCGCCGCCGTAATCACAGGATTTTTCCCCTCCAAAGCATGGAGCTTGCGTGCAAGCACCACGGTCGTGGCCGTCGAAGAGTAGGTCCCGCCGATGACGCCGGTGACGAAGTAGCCTTTGTGGGGGAAAAAGTACTTCTGCAGGATGTATCCCCCGTAGCTGATGGCGGAGATCACCACCACCGCCAGCCAGATTTTGAAAGGCGAAAGAGGCACGTAGGGAATGACGTTTCGATCGGGCAGCAGAGGTAGGATCACCGCCGAGAGCAGCACCATCTTGCCCAGGGTCTCGAACTCGTAGGGGTTGATCGCCGGAGTGAAACGATGCAGGGAACGTTTGGCGTTGAGGATGAAGACAATCAATACGAAAAGAAGCGCGGGGAGCCAAAGGGGAAAGCGCATACTCAAAGGTCCGAAGGCATAGACGCAGAGCAGCACCAGATAGAGCAGGATACTCTGGCGATGATCGGCGAGCTTCTGACGATAGAAAAGGGCATAGAGTAGACTCAGCCCCAGAAGCACCGCCGTGTAGGGAATCAGCGTCCGGGGATCGAGGAGGTAAAAGACAAATCCCAGGATTCCCACGAAGGTATAGGTCCGGGCCGTACCGAAAAAGGGCTGCTTCGCATCGGGGTGAAACTGCTCTCGATAGCTGCGGATCTCCAGCCCCACCAGGAAGCTGAAGACCACCGTCAAGAGTAGATGGGTCAAGACCGGATCGAGGTTCATGGAGCGATCAGCCCCTTCTCGTAGCAGACCGGATCGAATTGGCAGACGACTTCATGGTCGTAGATCAGCAGATCTTTACGCTTATCGGGATACTCCACTTGGGAGAGAAAGTGCTTCATGACGTTGATCCGGGAAGTTTTCTTGTCGTCGCTATGAACAACGTACCAGGGAGCGAAGACGAAGGAGGTCCGGGCGAACATCTCGTCCCTGGCTTCGGAATATTTTTTCCAGAGCTTTTGTGCCTGCCGATCGACGGGGCTGATCTTCCACTGTTTGAGGGGATCTTTTTCCCTCGCTTCGAGCCGTCGTTTCTGCTCGACTTTTGAGATATCGAGATAGTATTTGAAAAAGATCATCCCCGAATGAGTCAGCATCTGCTCGAAGTTATCCACCTCTTCCATGAAAAGCTTATGCTCTTCGGGGGTGCAAAAGCCCATGACCGGCTCTACGCCGGCGCGGTTGTACCAGCTACGGTTGAAAAAGACCATCTCTCCGCCTGCGGGCAGATGAGGGACATAGCGCTGGAAATACCACGACTTTTTGTCCCGGTCGCTGGGCTTGCCCAGGGCCACCGCCCTCGCTTCACGGGGACTGAGATGCTCCAAAAAGCGTTTGATCGTCCCGTCCTTACCCGCTGCGTCGCGCCCTTCGAAGACGACGCAGACTTTTAGATCCTTCTCGATCACATAACGCTGTAGCTTCACCAGCTCCACCTGCAGCTCGTAGAGCTCCTTTTTGTAGAGTTTCTTTTTCATCCCCTCTCCTTCCTTAGATGACATCCAGGCCCATTTTTTTACGATAGTAGCGAAGAACCGCCATTTTGACTACATCGTTGAAGACAAACCAACTCAAGGCATAGATCCACATGAAAATCGCCCAGTCCCAGCCGATGGGCGTCATGAGACCGAAGCCGTAGACGGCGATGATCGTCCCAATGATGCGGGTGGAGAAGGTGGCGCTAAAGAGGATCCAGGAGGGCCAGGGGCGCTTGAAGAACCAGTCGTCGATCCGGGTGTTGTAGATCGTCCCGTGACCTGCAACGACCATCTTGGCGAAGAAGATCGCCTGCACGAACGCCGTCCACCCCTTCTCATCATGCATATCGACCCATTTGGGCACATGGGGCATCCAGGAAATCGTCTCGGGATGGGCCTTGAGATAGATCATTACTAGATAAAAGATCAAAAATGAGCTGAGCACCCCGGCGATCCCCAGCCAGGTCGAGAGGACCAGCATCTCCTTCATATCCCAACGCACCGGCTGTTCGCGCACCTTGGTGTTGTCGTAAGCGATCGCCAGAATCGGGATGTCGTTGAGCAGTGCCAGAACGATGATCATCACCGCCGTCAGGGGGTAGAATTGAAAGACCACGATCGCCAGGGTCATGAAGATGATGATCCGGATCGTCTCGGCGATGCGGAAGATCGTGTAGCTCTTCATCCGCTCGAAGGTGATGCGCGCCTGTTTGATGGCATCGACGATGACCCGAAGACCCGGCGCCATCAGGACGATGTCCGCCGCCGCTCTGGCCGCGTCGGTCGCCCCGCTGACGGCGATGCCGCAGTCGGCTTTTCGCAGGGCCGGAGCGTCGTTGACCCCGTCTCCGGTCATGCCGACGATGTGATCGACCTTTTGCAATTCGTCCACAATGAAGTATTTGTCCTCCGGGAAGACCTGGGCATACCCGTCGGCCGCTTCGATGGCGGCAATGATTTCGCTCTCGTGGCGTTTTACCGATCCCTTGGGTAGGGGCATGTTGTAGAGTTCGCGCTTGACCGTCTTCATGATGTCGTGAACGATTCGATCGATCTCCTCTTTGGAGGCGTCGGGATGGAATTTTTTGGTGATGGCGCGGGTGAGGACTTGAGAAAGGTAGATATACTCTTCGATCGACTCGCCCTTGAGCTCGTGGATATCTTTGATGTTGTCGCCGATACCCAGGATCTTGGCGATGTATTTGGCCACGGCGATGTTGTCTCCCGTGACCATCTTGACCGAGATACCCTTGGCGTGGGCCTCGGCGATCGCCTCCTTGCTATCCTCCCGGGGAGGATCAAAAAGCGGAATGAGCCCCACGAAGTGGTAGATCTCCTCTTCGCACTTGCGATAGGCGACCCCCAACGTCCTGAAACCCTTCTCGGCGTAGGATTCCACCATGGCGTAGGCAGCCTTTTTGTCGAACTCTTTCTCGTCGCTCTGCTCGATGATCACCTGGGGAGCGCCTTTGGTGAAGACCAGGCACTGTTCACCGTCGTAAAGCCCTTCGGTGCGTTTATGCACCGGATCGAAGGGGAGGAATTTGGTCATTTTGTAGCCGGAGAGTTTCTGGCGAAGTTGATGAGCGTCGATGTAGTCGAAGATCGGCTTTTCGATGGGGTCGTTGTTCTCCTCCTTGCTGGCCAGGGCGGCATAGAGCATCAGCGTGTCGGCATCGAAGCCCTCCGCCGTGTAGGGGTCGGCCAGGCTCATGCGATTTTGCGTCAGGGTCCCGGTCTTGTCGGAGCAGAGGATATCCATTCCCGCCAGCTCTTCGATCGCCGGCAGGCGACTGACGATCGCCTGCTTTTTGGCCAGGTTCATCGCCCCCACGGCCATGGTCACGGTCAGCACCGCCGGCAGCGCCACGGGGATCGCCGAGATCGTCAGCACCAGAGAGAAGATCATCAGCTCCATGGGGTCTTCATGGCGATGGAGCCCGACGAAGATGATCACCGCGATCATGACGATCGTCACGGCGATGAGGAAGTCCCCCACTTGGATGACCATCTTCTGGAAGTGACTTCTCTGCTCTCTGTCGGCCTTGGCCACCAGACCTACGGTTTTGCCGAAGTAGGTGTTCAAGGCCGTGGCGGTGACTACGCCGATCATCTCCCCTTGCTTGATGATGGCGTTGGCGTAAAGCTCGTCGCCCGCCTTTCGGGTGACGGGGAGCGATTCCCCCGTCAGGGCCGACTGATCCACCAGGAGAAACTCCCCTCCTCCGAGCAGTTTCATATCGGCAGGCACGATATCGCCGATCTTGACCTTGACCACATCGCCGGGGACGATCTCCCTCGCGGGAATCTGCTGCCACTTGCCGTCGCGCAGCACCAGTGCTTGTCGCGCCAGCTTCTTTTTGAGCACGGCGATGGCGTTGAGGGCTTTGGACTCCTGATAGAAGTCCACGAAGGCGTTGACCAGGAGCATCGCCAGGATGATATAGAACTCTTCCCAGTGATGCGCCAGCGCCGCCAGGATGCCGGCGATTTCGATCATCCAGGGAATCGGCCCCCAGAATCGGCGAAAGAGCCGGTGGATCCAACTCTCCTCTTTCTCCTTGATCTCGTTGTAGCCGTACTTTTTGAGTCGCTCAGCCGCCTCTTCGCTGCTCAGTCCGCCCACCCCTTCCTTGGCAGAAAGAGCTTCTTCGGCAGAAGCCTTCTCCTTGGTAGAAGAGGCCTGGTTGTCGGGAGCGTTCGTTTCCTCCGATCCCCGTTCTTGCTTGGCGGCTTCAATCTCCTGCTTCGTTTCGAGCGTCGCGTCTTGTCCTTGAGCTTGTTTCGGTCTCTTATGCCGTCGATGTGCCATGACTTCTCCTTTGATCTTCACTTTATCATAAAGAGTTTTCTACACTCCACGATGCAATTTAGGTCGCATTGCAAAAATTCAGAGGGGATATTTCGCCCCCTCTTCCACGATGATCGCCTTCTTCTTGAGCTCTTTTTTCATCACTTTGCCCAAAGCCTTCTGTTTGTCCAGCTCTCCGTGGACCAGGAAGACGCGGCCGAGTTTTTTGAACCCCTTCATCCAAGCGATCAGCTCCGACTGATCCGCATGGGCCGAGAAGCCGTTGATCGTCTTAATCTTGGCGCGGACCCGGATCTTTTCATGATAGATCTTGATCCATTTGGCCCCTTCGACGATCTCGCGTCCGACGGTCCCTTCAGCCTGGTAGCCGACGAAGATCACCGTGTTTTTGCGGTTCCAGATCTGATGTTTGAAATGATGCAGAATCCGTCCACCCGTGCACATGCCGCTGCCGGCGATGATGATCGCCCCCGATTCGACGTCGTTGATGCGCTTGGAATCTTCTACATCCATCGTATAGGTCAAGCCCGGAAGATCGAAGACGCTACCGTCTTCGCGGTAGAACTTCTGACAGATTTTGCTTAGACGCTCCGCGTAACGGTCAAAAACCGTCGTCGCTCGGATCCCCATAGGCGTATCAAGGAAGATCTTACACTCGGGAAGCTCCTTGTCTCGATACATCTGCTTGAGGACACAGAGCAGATCCTGGGTCCGCTCGATGGCGAAGGAGGGGATGATGACGTTGCCTCGTTCGATCAGTGTCGTGCGTACCGCCTCCTTGAACTCTTCGATACTCTCTTTCAGCGGCCGGTGATTGCGGTCGCCGTAGGTCGATTCGATCACCAGATCGTCGGCGACGCTGCCCCTTTCGGTCCGGGGCATGACGATCGCCTTTTTGTTCCCTAGATCGCCGCTGAAGACCAGGCGCCGTTCCACGCCGCCCTCTTTGAACCAGAGCTCGATGAAGGCCGATCCCAGGATATGCCCTGCGTCGTGGTAGCGGACTTTGACCCCTTTGGCGATACTCATCGTCTTGCCGTATTCGGCGTATTGCGTCGGCAGGAGCCAGACGTTGTGCACGTCCTCCGTCGTATAGAGCGGCGGGCGGACCTTCTTTTCGCTTCCCCGGCGCAGGGCTTTGCGATATTGGGTGCGATACTCCTCCTCCATCAGTTTCGCCGCATCCAGCAGCACGATGTTGGCCAGATCGAAGGTGGCGTCGGTGGCGATGATCGTCCCCCGAAAGCCCTCTTTGACCAGCTTGGGGATGCGTCCCACATGGTCCAGGTGGGCATGGGTCACCAGCAGCACATCCACCGATTTAGGGTCGAAACCGAAGGGTTGGAAATTTTTCTCCTCCACTCCGCCTTGAAACATTCCACAGTCAATGAGAATGTTTTTGCCGTTTTCCAGCCGCAGCAGGTGACAGGAGCCCGTCACCACCTCGTCCGCTCCGTGAGATTCGAGTATCGCCATGATTCTTCCTTTGTTTTCAGATTATCTTCTGGTCACACTGAACTAATTGTACTACTTTGAGATTTAATGAAATTAAATAGTTTTGATAGAGAGAAAAAATGAGGAGGGGATTGACTTGACGACGCCACTTGTCACGGCGTCTTGGCGCTTCAACCCTTTAAGGCTTCGAGGGGTGTTTGAGGTTTATGATTGTTCTCCGAGAGTTCATGTTTTAGGTGATGCTTGCGCTTCGCCATGACTCGATCTTTTTTCTTCTTTTTCACCCGTTCTGTATGGAGCTTCTTCTTGCAGGGGACCGAACTGAGCATCTGCAGTGGGTCATTGCCTCCACACTCGCCAGGCGATCTCTTACGGCTTCTAGCGGCGTAACGAGGTGCATTACGGCTGATGGGGCGATCGACCCGACGGGGAGGCGTCCCCCGGATGACGATCGGCGTCCCGACATCGGCCCAACGGTACATCTTTTGGGCGAAACCGTTCTCCATCCGGATGCATCCGTGGGATGCGGGGTAGTTGGGAACATAGCCCAGGTGCATCGCCACCCCGTAGCCGGTCACCCGCAGCATATAGTGCATCTCCGCTCCGCCGTTGGGCTCGGGATAACGGCTGGAGACATGGTCGATATCCTTCTCCAGGACCCGAAAGTGTCCGGTGGGCGTCCGATGGCCCGGCTTGCCCGTAGAGACCCAACCGTGAAAAACGACTCTCCCGTTCTCGTAGGCATAGGCCTCCTGTTTGCTCAAATCTACGACGATCTTCTTGCCGGCGTGAAGCAGTGAGGCCGTCATAAATATAGCGGTAAAAACTGCCAGAATTTGTTTCATCCTTCTCATTCCTTCCTACCCTGAGATTCAGAATTGTCATATTACAGTAATAAATATTAAAGCTGACGATAATATTGAATAATATTAGTTATCTATTTGGGCATTATCGATATCGGTCGGAATAGGAGCCCTTGGAAATATTAAAAAATATCTCGATCCGATTTCCGTTGATGCTATAATCCTGAAAAACGGTCAGAAAGGACTCTATCATGAGCAACCGTGAGATCGCCGCCTATTTCAAGACCCTGGCCGACCTACTGGAGATCAAAGGGGACAATCCTTTCCGCATCCGGGCCTACCGCAACGCCGCCAGGACCATCGAAACTTCCGGCTACGACTTCGTCCATCTCGTTCAAGAGGGGGAGGATCTCTCCAAACTCCCCGACATCGGAGAGCGCATCGCCCAGAAGATCACCGAGATCGTCACCACCGGCAAACTCGGCAAACTCGAAAAGCTCAAAAAAGAGTTCCCTCCCGGGATCCTCGACCTGCTTCGCATCGAAGGTATCGGACCCAAACGGGCCCGTATCCTCTACGAAGCGTTAGGAATCGGCTCCCTGGAGGATCTGAAAAAAGCCGCCGAAGCCGGAAAAATCCGTGAGCTCCCCGGCTTCAGCGAGAAGCTCGAAGCCAAGATACTCAAAGGGGTCTCTCTCTATAAAAAGGAGGGGATCCGCTTCCTCTATGCCGATGCCGAGCCCCGGGCGCGGGATCTGGAGGCCTACCTTCGTCGTTGCGACGCCATCGATCGTATCACCATCGCCGGCAGTTTCCGCCGCCGCAAGGAGACCGTCGGCGACCTGGATATCCTCATCACCTCCGACGATCCCCTGGGGGCGATGGATCACTTCACCGCCTACCCGGTAATCAAGGAGATCGTCTCCAAAGGGCCCACCCGTTCCACCGTCATCCTCGAAAACAACCTCCAGGTCGATCTGCGCCGGGTGGACAACCGCAGCTACGGTGCCGCCCTGCACTACTTCACCGGTTCCAAGGCCCACAATATCGCCATACGAAAAATGGCCCAGGAGCGGGGGTGGAAGGTCAACGAATACGGCGTCTACGACGGAAAGATGCTTCCCATCGCCGGTGAGGACGAAGCGGGCATCTACCGCCTCTTTGGAATGGAGTACATCGAACCGGAGCTGAGAGAGGACCGGGGTGAGTTGGAGGCAGCCCGGGAGGGCCGCCTGCCAACGCTGGTGGATCCAGAAGAGATCCGGGGAGATCTCCACTGCTACAGCGATTTTGGCCTGGGACGGGACTCCTGCGAAGCCCTGGTCAAAAAAGCGCTCGATCTGGGCTACGCCTACCTGGCCATCACCGACCGGCTCGACCATCTCACCTGTGCCCACGGCCGCAAATGCGCCCCCCTGGAGGAGTATCTCGAGACCCTGGATACTTTACAGAAGCGCTATAGCGACCTGACGATCCTCAAGGGAGCCGAAGTCCCCATCGACGAAGAGGGCAGGCTCCTCGACGGCGGGGCGGAGCTGGAGCGTTTCGACCTCGTCATCGCTTCCGCCGACGAGAGCCTGGGGCTGGACCGGGAGGAGCAGACCCGCCGCCATCTCGCCGCCCTCGCCCATCCGGCGGTGAAGATCCTCGCCCATCCCAGCGGACGGATCATCTCCCGGCGCAACGCCTTCGACATGGACCTCCGGCGCATCATCGAAGCGGCAGTGGAGCACCGCGTCCTCCTGGAGATCGACGCCCGCCCCGAACGTCTCGACCTCAACGATGCCCATATCCTACAGGCTCACAAGCTCGGTGCCCGCTTCGCTCTGGGCTCCGTCGCTGCCGGTGCCGACGAAATGGAGCGTATCCACTACGGCCTCTACCAGGCCCGCCGCGGGTGGCTCCAGTCAGAAGACCTGGCCAATACCTGGAAAATCGAAC
Source organism: Campylobacteraceae bacterium (assembly GCA_026983875.1). Taxonomy (GTDB): domain Bacteria; phylum Campylobacterota; class Campylobacteria; order Campylobacterales; family Sulfurovaceae; genus Nitratifractor. Next base: position 4,818 of record JALSTG010000018.1, on the reverse strand, counting down.
ATTTACTTAATTGATTGTCTATCGAGTAAACTTTAGGTAAAAAATGTTTTTAGGCCATACCACCATGTCGCCGAGCGTATTCGGCCAACTGTTGGTATCGGCGGTCTTGTAGCAGCTCTGGCGAGGCTTGCGAAATAGCATTCAAGCATTCGCCAAGTTCCCTATGTGACCACGGCTGGTCGTCGATGACAGCGTTGAGTAAGTGTAGAGCGTCCTCCGGAAATCGTTTTGCCAGCCCGGATTCATGTAACCGGCGCACAACGAAATGTGGATGTTCGAGTGGACTCAACCAGTCTATAACGGCCGACAACGCGGCAGGGAACTCTCCTCGTGCAGCTATGGCGAGGAGCGCAAGTGACTCTGCAATACTGTTTGAAGCCAGGTTACGAGACTTAGGCCAGACTTGATGCCAAAAGGGCTGGATGCGGTTTTTCCAGTATTCTTCTCGCTGTTCGCCCGCCGCCTCGAGAGCCTGTACAAGGGTCTGTGCAACTTCATCCAAACCTTCTTGTAGCAGTGCGCCGATTGCAGTTTGAAAATCTTGTGCAGTATAGCCATCCAGGGAGTTCAATGCGGTGTAGGTCAGAAACGCAGCGAATTGTCGAGCGAAGTCGCCGAGTTCCGCGTAGTGACTCGCCGTAGCAAGAAACGGTTTTTTGATAACAATCATAAGCGGCTGGTATAGGCGTGGGGACCATAGGAATCCTTGCCACACCTCCTTCGCATCTGCAGAGTTGTTGTCCCAATAGAAAAGAGGTAGGAAATGCTTTTCCGTCCAAAACCTGTCCACACGAAATAGCGCAATCAGGTGCGATGCCAGCAACACACGGCCGTATCGGAACTGCTCCACTCGTGTATCACAAAGCTGGGTGAAGAATGGCTCAATATCGTCCGGCAGCCCCTCATTGTCGCTTGGTTTGTGTTTGAACCAGATATTCAGCAGTGCCTCTGTGACATGACCGACAGGGTGGTTGATGGCACGAGTTACAGGATCTTCATTGCCTCTATCCGGTTCATATGGTAGAGCTAAGATACGGCGGCATAGATCCATAAAGATATCTTCGTTGGAATCGATTGTTTCTGCCACCTTTCTGAGCCACCATGTCAGAGCGTGCGCTAGTTTCTCAAGCTTGTCATTGGGAATGGCCTGCACGAGAGGAGCAAAGCAACGCCATGTGCGCCTAGCAAGGCGGTCGTTTTCTGTCCACGCATAGAAAGCATCTCTCCACCGATCGATAGGCCAAATGACCTCTTGTGCGAGATCGCTTAATGCTACGCCAGCATTGGCGAAGTGCTTTTTGCACGTCTCACGCCACGTATCCTCATGGAATGGTCTTTGTGGCGGTGGTGACTGCTTGAGCCATTGGACTAGTTCCTTTCGCTTGCGCGGTGCGATGTCGACCTCCCGGCTTTCCTCAAAATCGGGATCACCGGTCCCGCTCATCCAGTGTGAAAACTCATCCCGTTCGTGTTTCGACAGCTTCCATTCAGGATGAGCCTTTGTCAGTTCATTGAATCTTGTGAGTGCGGCCTCTCCCAGTGGGCTACCACCTTGCTCAAGTTTTGCCAGCCGCAGCCAAACCGAATGGTCCACGATAGCCTGCCAACGCTCCTGTTCGAGGTCATCACGGTACATACGGCGCGGTGGACCGGTTAGGATAGCGGCTTCCAGCTTTGTTAGGGCATCCGGCGTAAGTGAGGCGCCCTGTAGCACCAGCAAACGCATGGTCTCACGTTGCGTTTCTACCGACCACAGCCACCACGCGTCATCAATCGTCAACCACTCCACCCATTGTTCAGGTAGGATGCATCCGTCTTGGCTAGCTGCAAAAAGGGCTAGGCGCTTGAATGTCGGATAGGGCATCGTAAACCAATCCTGCGTAATCTGCCTTGCCCGTACTGGGTCGGTTGCGTGAACGGCCGCCCAAGCATCGCGGACGAGTTCGATCAACGCCACCCAATCGCGAAAACCCTTGTTCTGCCAGTGTGGGCTGATTGATGGTAGGTCCCAGTAGGAACGGTCACTGTGGTCATCAGCTTCACCCAGCTCACGCATTAAGTCCAACGCATCGTGCAGCAGTTGTTGAAAATCATCCAGTAGTATAGGCAACGCACGGCCCCAATGCTCGGATTTCGCAAGATCACGGAGCAGGGAATGAACATGATCAGTGGCCAGGACCAATTCCCAGTCGACAAGATCTCTCAAGCGCTGCCTCGGCTCGGCCTGGTCGTGGGTATCATCGCCCCAACGGAAAGGTTTGCGCAGTGATACCTTCGGAGCCAGCAGCTCCCGAAGCTCGAAGCGCAGCGTGGGGGTTAGGCCATCACGCTTGAACCTATCCTCCCAGAGGTATAGATCCAAATGGTGTCCAAATGATTTAACTCTACCGGTCAACAGCACTCGCCATAGGATGCGCATCAAAGAGCTGGGTATTCCGTTGGGTGCGTTGGTGCGGATTGCTTCCAGCTCTTTTGTCTTGCCCTCTCTCTCTAGACGTGCTACCCGCTCCAATTCTTCTTCGATCAGCCAAATTAAACGGTGATGCAACTGGCCACTATGCTTTGCCAACCAAAGAATCAAATCGGGATCGTTCAAGTGGCGCGTCAACCAACGGGCCAACTGAAACATCATATTATCCCATGCCGCTATCCTGCCGTCATCTGCAAACAACGACATCCACGGCGCATGGGTATAAGGGGCAGGGCGATAGATCAGGCTGAATGCCAGCTTGTTGTCGGTTTCTGCCTGCGACAGCACACCGAAACGGGTGAGATCAGCGTGCCGGTAGCGATTATCCGAGAAGGCTTCCAACCAATCTATTGGAGGGACGGGATTAAACTCCGCAAAGCGCTTGGCCGGTAGGCCTGATGGATCTGACAGCGCCCACAACATTCGGCTCACGAAATCGTCTTGTTGGGTACTGGCCGATGGCCGTGCCAAAGCGTGCTCTATGACGATACGTTCCTTGCCAAGGACTCCGTCGCGATAGGTCTCGGCCCAGGCTTTTAGGGTGGAGTGCAATGCAGCATGACCGTTTGCTGGGTCGTAGAGGATCGGCGTGACCCCTTTAGCCTTCCATTCGATGGCCTTGATCTCCTCCTGACCGGGCGGACAATCGCCAAAGGCATAAGCTTTAGGGAGCATTTCGCCCAACATCCGGTCGGCGGCCAAGGCATCCATCATGTACCGCAACACAGGATCGTTAATACTGTAACCCACGAAACAGACAATGTAGTTTCGGAACATCTCACTAACGAAGAGCGCCGCCCAGCGCTCGGTGAGGTAGGCAAGACCAAAATCGCCGCTAGTCAGTACCAACTGGTTCAGTGCAGCTTCGCCATCCGCGTCTATCGGCAACCGTCCATGTAAATACACAAGTCCATTCCATCGGCTCCTCTTCGGAATCGGCAGCATAGGAGCGACATAGGCATTGAATGGCTGCTTGTTCTTTCTTCGGCGAGCAATATGTTCAAAAATAAGATCAAAGTTAGTGGTAACTAAGCGAAGAGCGCCTTCACGGTCTTTAGCTAGTTGTAGCAAGGCTTCGTGGGTATAGGTTGCGCCTTTGCGTCGCAGTTTCGGTTTTAAAATATCATGCAATACATGCCGCATTGCCAAGCGCTGGCCTGGCAACCGTCGCTCCAGTAAATCCAACGTAGCATCATATTGCCCCCGCTGATACATCTCGTCTTCTAAGGAGGTTCTAGTTGTCCCCACGAACTCATAAATCTTATCCACCAGTTCTTTGAACCCAGGTAAACTCGCAGGATAGGAGATGCCAGCCCCACAAAAAAAAACAACACGACCTTCCTCATGCGCATCCAACAAGGTTTCGGGTATATCAGGACCGTTAGCTATGAACTGCATTTTTTATACTGAAATCTATCCTTCCTTTTTAAATATTAAATTTGAAATCATATTTACAGTATTTGCTCTCTTTACTCACTTAATCAATTTATGTGCCTATATGCTATTATACATAGGATTTAAGATTATTAATTTGATAAAAACAATAAAATTAAAAAGGTCAAGTCGATGATCCTATATATCCACGGATTTGCCAGCAGTGGGCTGGGGGCCAAAGCCCGGATCGTACGGGAGTATTTCGGCGACGAGGCTTTTGCCCCTTCCCTCTCCTATGTGCCCGATTTGGCCGTCGATACCCTGGAGCAGATCGTCCGGCAGGCCCGTCGCCGGAAGGAGCCCCTCGGACTCATCGGTTCATCCCTCGGGGGTTATTATGCTTTGTGGCTCTCGGAGCGCTACGATCTTCCCGCCGTACTTGTCAACCCTTCCATCCGCCCCTGGAAGACTCTCGCCGCCCAGACGGGCACCGGAGCCAACTACTACGACGGGGCCCGTTTCGAATGGACCCCCTCCCATGTCCGGCAGCTCAAAAAATACCGCCACGCCTCCCGGGGCCGTCGTTGCCTCCTGATGCTCCAGACCGGAGACGAAATCCTGGACTACCGCGTCGCCCTGGAGGCCCTGCCCGAGGCGGAAAGCCTCGTCGTCGAGGGAGGCGACCACAGCTTCCGTGACTTTAAGGAGTATCTGCCCCGAATTCGGAGCTTTTTGGAAGCCGGATGATGCTGGCTTTGCCAATCCGCAGAAGCGTTACCTCTTTGCAACCCGAAATATGTTAATATATTTGAAAATATCGAATAGAGGAGAAGAGAGAAATGAAGATCCATACCTTTCTCGCCGGTCTTAGTCTTGCCGCCTTGCTAGTAAGCGGATGTTCCCAAAAGACCCCCGAGCCGCAGCCCGGCAGCGGCACCGGCGGCAGCCAGTACGGCACGGAGGTCCCGGGGGGC
>JALSTG010000017.1 GCA_026983875.1 Campylobacteraceae bacterium | reverse complement strand
AGAGGGCTTCGGGGATGGCGCACAGAAGCATGATCGTCATGACTCCCTTCGCCCAAAGTATCAAACCCGAAGCGTGCAGAAGCAGTGCCGTGACGCTCATCAATAGGCCGATCTTCGCCGCGAATTGCTTGGGAGCCGCATCCACGGGGGTTGCCGGTCCCATCAGGGCGACGGGCAGGCAGGCGAGCCGGGCGTAAGGGCTCCATCTCCTGCGAACGGAACGGGCCAGGAAATCGAGGGCAAGGATTAGCAGCCAGGCCCAATGGGGAAAGCGCAGATAGAGCACCACGGTGACCGCGACGATCGCGCCGACGATTCTGGCGACCCGTTCGTCGATGCGGTCGGTGGAGATGGGACATTGGGACATCGGTGACCTTTAGGCAATTTCGATACCGTTATCCTATAACTATAAATATTAAGAATAGATTATTATTCACTTTTGTAATTAATAATAGTAGGCACCATTCATTTCACTCATAGAAGATTTATCCTCCATGCGGCCAAGGACATCTCGATTGCAAGATGGCGATCACTCCCAAGGCTTTTCCACCGACGACACCTCCGTCAAGCGGGAGATCGACGGAGTGATGAGTGAAGCGGTCCGAGGAGTGTGTCAGGTCTTCCGAACAGTAGAGAATCTTATCCCAAGAGAATAGAGCAAGTCAGGGCAAAAGCGTAGGATCATCCGCCCCGAATGAGCGTGTAGAGATAGACGACGAGCAAAATCACGGCGATCCAGATTGTCGTGGTCTTCGCATCGCTATGGGGGGTGAGGGTGCCGCAGACGGGGCAGCGTCTGAGTCCCTTTTCGATGGGGGTTTCACAGTAGCGGCAGGGTTTGAGCTTTTGGGAGTCGTGCTCGGAAGTGCCGCTTTGCATCGCTCAGGCTTTGGCAGCGGTCGCTTTGATGAAGGCTTCCATCTCGTCGACGATGGGCTCGATGGGGCGTTCGCCATCGATAATCTTGAGGAGTCCTTTGGATTCGTAAAACTTCTCGATGGCGGGGAGGGGTTCGAGATAGATCTTCATCCGCTGGTAGAAGACCTCTTCGTTGTCGTCGCTTCGCTTGACTTCGGCCTCTTCGGCCCGGCCCAGGATCCGCTCTTTGGCGACGGCTTCGCTGACGCGCACTTCGATGACGGCGGCGAGTTTGATATCCTGCTCCTGAGAGAGGATCTTGTCCAGGGCCTCCATCTGCTCAGTGCTTCGGGGGAAACCGTCGATGAGGACGATGTCGCGGGGAGCGTTCTTGACGGCGGTGACGATGGTATTGATGACGATATCGAGGGGTACCAGAGCTCCGCGGGAGATGTAGCTTTCGATCTCTTTGCCTAGCTCGCTGCCGCTGGCGACCTCCTGGCGGAGCATCTCGCCGGTGGAGTAGTGGACGATGGTTTCAGGGTTGCGCTTGGCGATGATCTCGGCGTCGGTGGTCTTGCCCGATCCGGGGGCGCCGATGATGAGGAAGAGTTTTTTGGCCATAGTTGATCCTTTGTATTGGGGTATTTACTCCGCCGTCGGGCGTTGGCGCAGGCGGATGTGGAGCTCTTTGAGCTGCTCGGGGTCGACGGGACTGGGCGCATGGGTCAGGAGGCATTGGGCCTTCTGGGTCTTGGGGAAGGCGATGACGTCCCGGATGCTCTCGGTACCGGCGAGGAGCATAATGATCCGGTCGAATCCCATGGCAAATCCCCCGTGCGGAGGCGCGCCGTACTGCAGCGCATCGAGGAGGAAGCCGAACTTCTCTCGGGCTTCTTCCTCTTCGATTCCCATGATCCGGAAGACCTCGTTTTGGATCTCTTCTTTATGGATACGGATGGAGCCTCCGCCCAGTTCGGTGCCGTTGAGGACCAGGTCGTAGGCGACGGAGGAGAGCTCTTCGATATCGTCGTAGTCCAGGGTGCCTTTGTCGCTGAGCTTGGGCATGGTGAAGGGGTGGTGCAGGGCTTTGACCTTGCCCTCTTCGACCTCGAACATCGGAAAATCGACGATCCAGACGAATTTGAATTCATCTTCGGGGATAATCTCCATGAGCTCCGCCAGATAGAGGCGGAAGCGGCCCATATAGTCGAGGACGACCTTCTTCTCCCCGGCGCCGAAAAAGACCACGTCGCCTACCCGGAGCTCACAGCGCTCTACGATGGCTTCGAGATCCTCGGGGGTGAAGAATTTGGTCAGGGGCCCTTTGAGACCCTCCTCTTTCATCTGGAAATAGCCCAGTCCCTGGGCGCCGAACTTGCGGACATAGTCTTCAAATCCCTTCATCTGGCGCTTGGAGAAGATCTTGTCTCCGTTGGGGACTTTGAGGGCTTTGATCCGGTTCTTTTTAGGGGATTTGGCGATGGTGCTGAAGATCTCGTTGTCGCAGCGCTCGAAGATATCGATGACGTCCACCATCTCCAGGCCGAAGCGCAGGTCCGGTTTGTCGGAGCCGTACTTCTCCATCGCTTCGGCGTAGGTCATCCGGGGGAATTGGGCGGGGAGCTTCTCCCAGAGGTCGCAGGCGGCCCAGATATCGCGGATGAGCTTCTCGGCGACGTGCATGACGTCATCTTGGGTGCAGAAGCTCATCTCTACGTCGATCTGGGTGAACTCCGGCTGGCGGTCGGCCCGCAGATCCTCGTCCCGGAAGCACTTGGCGATTTGAAAATAGCGGTCGAAGCCGCTGACCATCAAGAGCTGCTTGAAGAGCTGGGGCGACTGGGGCAGGGCGTAGAACTCCCCGGGCCAGACCCGGCTGGGGACCAGGTAGTCCCGGGCTCCTTCGGGGGTTGACTTGGTCAACACTGGGGTCTCGACCTCCAGAAATCCCATCTCTACAAGTGAGTTGCGCGCGGCGATGGCGGCCTGGGATCGGAGCTGGAAAATCCGGTGCATCTTGGGGGTGCGCAGCTCCAGATAGCGGTATTTGAGCCGGATCTCTTCGTTGACCTTCTCGTCGCCCAGGTCGAAGGGCATCGGCTTGGATCGGTTCTCGATGGTCAGCTCGTCGACGACGATCTCGACTTTTCCGGTCTTGAGGTTGGGGTTCTCCAGTCCTTCGCCCCGGGGCCGGACGGTTCCGGTGGCGATAAGGACATACTGGTCCCGTACCTGATCGGCTATACGGTGGGCTTCCTCGCTGTCGGCGGGGTCGCAGACGAGCTGGACCACCTCGTCCTTGTCCCGCAGGTCGATGAAGATCACGCCTCCGTGGTCGCGTCGGCTGGCGACCCAACCGGCGACGGTGACGCGCTCACCGATAAGCTCTTCGTTGATTTCGGCGCAATAGTGGGTTCTCACGGCACATCCTGTCTGATAAATTTGCCGCGATTATAGCGAATGGGGGATGAGAGTTGGGTGATTGATTTGTGTTATGTGCTAAGCGTTGCGTGTTAAGATGAAGGTTGCCTTTTCGTGTCCCCGGTATACAGGGATGCGCTCAGCCTCGGAGTTTTTGGGCTAGTTGCTTGATCTGCTCTTCGTCCATGGCTCCAAGCTGCATGTGTTTGACTTCGCCCTTTTTGTTGACGGCGATGATGAGAGGCACCGTGCCGGGCCACCGAATCAGTCGGCCGATATACTGGGCGAAGGGGATAGCTTGGGCGCTGTCGATCATATGCAGCCCCTTGAGCCCCAGCTCCTTTTCAAAGGCTTTGAGCTGATCGGGTTTGAGCCCTTTGAGCTCGAAGGTGACAAACTCCAGATCCTTGAGCTCAGGCTTGAGTCTGCTGAAGAGCTTGAGCTCGTTGCGGCAGGGGGTACCGGTATGGATATAGAAGATCATGATGGCGTTTTTGTCTTTGAGAGTCGGAAGGGCGATTCCTTTTTCGGAGACGACGACGGAGATCTTCTTCCCTTCGGTATCGGTGAAGTCAAACTGCCGCTGGGGCATCGTCTGGGCGGCGGCTTGGGCCGGAGCGTTTTCGGCACTCAGAGGTTGCATCAGCGTCAGAGCGCCCCCAAGCATCAGCATCGTCAGAGTTCGTTTCATTGGTTTTCTCCTGTTTTTTCGCTTATTCTAGCGTAGGGAATTAACCGGGAATTACCCGGAAACTCAGAGCTCGGTCTCCATGGGAGGAATCGCCTCCTCCAGGTCGGGTTCGTCGGAGGGGCGGCCTTTGGGAAGGATGAGATTGAGCACGATGCCGGTGATCGCCCCCAGTCCGATCCCGCTAAAGGCGACGCCGCCGAAATCAAAGCTCATCCCTCCGATGGCGAAGACGAGGATCAAGGAGACGATGATCATGTTGCGGGGTTCGCTCAGATCCGTGCGGGCGTGGACCAGGGTATTCATCCCTACCGAAGCAATGACACCAAAGAGCAGAAGCAGGATCCCTCCCATGACCGGGACGGGTATGGTCTGCAAAAACCCTCCCAGCTTGCCGAAGAAGGCCAGGACGATGGCGAAGATCGCCGCCCAGGTCATAATGGCGGGGTTGAAAGCCCGGGTGATGGTGACGGCACCGGTGACTTCGGAGTAGGTGGTGTTTGGGGGGCCTCCCAGCATCGAGGCGGCGCTAGTGGCCAGCCCGTCGCCTAGGAGCGTCTTGTGGAGGCCGGGCTTTTTGAGATAGTCTTCACCGGTGACTCTGGAGATCGCCAGCATGTCGCCGATATGCTCCACGGCGGGGGCGATAGCGATAGGAAGGATATAGAGGATCGCTTCCCAGTTGAGCTCGGGAGCGGTAAAGGAGGGCACGGCGAAGAAGGGGGCTTTGGCGACGGCGGAGAAGTCGACGATCCCTAGAAGTATCGCACTCAGGTAGCCGACGGCGAGACCGATGAGGATGGGAAGCAGTCGGATCATCCGCCGTCCCAGGAGGGTCGCCAGGATCGTGGCGGCGAGGGTGATCATGGAGACCGTGATGGCGGTACCGAAGGGGACGAGCACCGTCTTGCCGTCGCCGGTGTGGCCCGTAGCCATATGCACCGCTACGGGAGCGAGGATCAGGCCGATGGTCATGATCACCGGCCCCGTAACGACCGGCGGGAGCAGTTTGAGGATGAAGTCGCTGCCTCGAAGACGAATCAGTAGACTCAACAAACCGTAGAACAGTCCCGCGGCTACTAGTCCGCTGAGGGTGCCGGCGATCCCCCATTTCTGTACGCCGTAGAGGATCGGGGCAATAAAGGCGAAGGAGGAAGCCAGGAAAATAGGGGGGACATTGGGGCGGGTCGTCAGCTGAAAGATCAGCGTCCCCAGACCGGCGGTAAAGAGGGCGACATTGGGGTCGAGGCCCGTAAGGATCGGCACCAGGACCAGGGCGCCGAAGGCGACGAAGAGAAACTGTAACCCCACCAACGCGTCGCGT
>JALSTG010000016.1 GCA_026983875.1 Campylobacteraceae bacterium | reverse complement strand
CTTGAACTCCACCATCCTCCGCTCTCGGATGCCCAGCATATCGTCGATGGTCCCGGTGCGAAAGCCCGCGGCGTTGATCAGATACTCCGCCTCGATCGCTTCGCCCTCTGAGAGCTTCAGCCCAAAGCCCCCGGCCCTGCGCTCGAGGGCGACTAGCTCCCTCCCCCGCCGCAGCCGCACCGACGGCATGTTCTCCAGAGCCAGCCCCGCTCCGGCGGCCAAGCGGAAGAGATTGAGCCCCGGTTCGCGCACCAAAATCAGTGGCCACTGCACCCGGTCAAACTCCAAATGCCGCGCTAGGGGGATCATCCACTCCGCCGCGTCGGAAGGCCCGGCCACGGGTTCGCGCTGCCGCAAGCGCTCCATCTCTTCCCGCTCGAAGAGGCGGAAATACTCCGCCGGATCCCCAAGCTGCCGCAGGCTGGCATCCCTCTCGATCAGACGGGCATACTCCGTGCGCAGCATCTCCAGCCGCCGCAGGAGATCCCCGGGACGGCCCGGATCTTCCATCGGCACGGCGATGACCGTGGGGCGGTGATCCACGGCAAAAGGATAGAGCCGGGCAAACTCCAGAGACTGGCGCAGTAGCGTCACGCACTGCGCATCGGAGATCTCCCGGTAGAGATTGCCCCCGGCGTGGAGGTGGCAAAAGGGAGGCCCTCCCACCAGGGTCCCGCCCCGCTCGATCAGGGTCGTCTCGACTCCCAGACTCCCCAGCATCAGCGCCGCCGTGACCCCCGCGACGCCTCCTCCGACGATCGCTACGCTTGTTCGCTCGCTCATCCCCTCCCCCTATCGCAAAATCTTCAGGAGTTCGTCGAAGCGCTCCACCGTTGCATCGGGAGCGAGGGCTTCGATGGGGGTGTCGTAGTTGTAACCGTAGCTTACGCCGATGCTATCGATGCCCGCTCGCTGCGCCGCCAGAATGTCGTTGGAGGAGTCTCCGACCATCACCGCCACTTCTTTGCCGCACCCCAGCCGTTGGCAGGCATGCAGCAGCGGGGCGGGATCGGGCTTTTTGACCGGCAGATCCTCGCCTCCGACGCTCAGGTCGAAATACTCCGCCAGATCCAGACGCTCCAGGATCGGGGCGACGAATTGGCCGGGCTTGTTGGTCACGATCGCCATCGTATAGCCCCGACGCTTGAGCTCGGCCAGGGTTTCGCCCACGCCGGGATAGGCCCGAGTCGCCTGCGCCAGTACCCGGGAGTAGTGCTCGAGAAAGCGTGCATGGGCCCGGGCAAAGAGCTCCTCATCGGGAGCCGGCTCCGCCTCCCGGTTGCCCGCCAGAGCCCGGCGCACCAGCATCGCCGAACCGTTGCCCACCCAGCCGCGAATCGTCGCTTCCTCGAAGGGCTCTGCGCCCAGCTCCTGAAGCATGGCGTTGATCGCCAGAGCCAGATCCGGCACGCTGTCGATCAGGGTGCCGTCGAGGTCGAAAAGAATCGTATTTTTCTGTTCAAACATACTCTGTTCCGTCAATTTTTCCGAAAGTTATAGCGAAAAAAAATCTCCGCTTCAACTAAGTTACCCCACGATACATTGAGGACGGAATCAACTATAAATTTTTCAAATACACGAAGATTACACAAATACCTTGCTATACTCTCGTCAGAGCAAATCAAACCCAAAGGAGCACCATGAAGAGCTTACTTGTCGGCTTGATGCTTCTCTGGGGCGGCTTCGCCTCGGCGGCCGGATGGCTGCACGACTACGAAGAGGCCCTGGAACAGGCGCAAAAGAGCCACAAGCTGATCATGATGATGTACGTCAAAAAGACTTGACCCGTCTGTAACAAAGTAGAACAGGTTGTTCTCCCACAAAAAGAGGTTGCAGCGTATCTGGCCAAGCACTATATCACCGTGATCCTCGACATCGACGACGACATGCTGCCCGAAGGCTTCGAGTACTTCGCCGTACCGACCTTCTTTATCGCCGACGAGCACGGCAAGCTCCTGGACCGGGCCGTCGGCGGCATCGACGCGCCGGGGTTTCTAAGCTACCTCAAGCGCTTCGTCCCCCCGTCCCGATAGTCGCCTCGATGAGGGGCTACCGGAGAGAGATTTCTCCCTCGCCGATTTCGATCTTCCTCTCCTCCGACAAGGCCGTCAATGCCCGTTTATAAAGCTTGCGGCTAAGAGCGAAACGCGCTTTGATCTCCTCCGGGCGGCTTTTGTAATCCATCGGCAGCGCTCCTCCCGATTCGGCCAGCACGCTCATCACGCGATCTTTGGCCTCCTGCAGTTTCGCATCCCTTCCCGGGGGGCGCAGACTCAGATCGAGCTTTTTATCGGGTCGCACCCGCACGATGTAGGCCCGGCGGCGATCGCCTACTTCGAGCTCCTCGAAGAGTTCGCTATCAAAGAGCATCCCCTCGTATTTGGCGTCGACGATACATTTGTAGCCCAGAGGCGTCTTGGCCAGCACCATCGCTTCGACCTCCTGAGTGGGGGAGAGACCCTTCATATCCCGGACGAAGTGTTTGCCCAGCTTCTGGGTCCCATAGAGCCGCCCCGTGCGCTCGTCCAGACAGACCCGCAGCAGCTTGCGCTCTCCGATGCGGAAATACTCCTTCTGCTGCGAAAGGGGTACGAGCAGATCCTTGGGCAGTCCCCAATCGACGAAGGCCCCGTAGCTGCGATAGTCCACCACCGTAAAGACTCCGTACTCGTCCCGCATCGCCCTAGGCCGCTGCGTCGTCGCCACCGGCCGATCCTCCGAGTCGTGATAGACGAAGACCTCCAGCACTTGACCCTTTTGCATATCCGGTGTCACATAGGCTCCGGGCAGCAACACTTCGCTCCCGTCGGCGGCCCGTAGAAAAAGCCCGTGCTCGCTGCGTTTGTAGATCTCCAGGGTATTGAGCAGACCGATCCGGAGGGTCTCGGAGAGCGGCATATCTATCCTTGTGGGTGACTTTTCGTTTTTCACTCTTCACTCTCCACTTTCGAAGATTCCTCTTCGGAATCTTCGATCAAGTCTTTCCTCCGTCCCTGCTCGTCGAACTTCCTCCGGAAATTTCCCCGGACGATGGCGAAGGTGATCCAGGCGAAGCCGATCATGGCAAAAATATAGAAAATATCTCCAAGTTTCATTTTAGACTCCAAAATTTCATTATTAATATATAGATAATATTTATTCGCAAATCAACCATGATACTTTACTTGGAACAATACATTTAACTCCTTTAGTGTTATTAACGATTCTCAATGTAGCCGACTTCTTGTTTTTAATATTATTCATAGGCATACACCACATTCCATCACAAGAAAAATTTTTCCCGAGAACTACTACGACAAGATAATCTGATAATTTACCGTCAAGATTATTCAGTCTTCTAGTATCACTTTTTCTTCTACCACTATCGTAAACCCTTCTTGTCTTTATCTCATAACTTCTGCCATCTCTATCGTAGGCATCCACACCCTTTTCATTAACATTTTCATTTAGGTATAATTTCATATAAAGGCTTGCATAGTATTCTCCAATATCTCCAACTATTCTTCTTGTCCGTATGATATTATTGTCAAGTAAACTTTTGTAAACTTTACCGAATTTAATAATTTCATCAAGACTATTTCTATTTATTTTACTTAGAATATAATCATGTTTATATTCTATATAATCAATAGCTTTCAATAATTTATTAGAAATATTTACAGTATTACTTGATAAAGATTCCGAATCTATTTCAATAATTTTTAGCGGGTAATAATCAAAATTGAAATATACAATTATTAATTTATCTATTTTGCTTTTATTGATTGTGACTCTAATTGAATAATTATTCCTTAAAACAACTTTTGACTTAACTTGAAACTTTGTTCCATCTTTTCCGATTCCGTCAATTGATTTCATCGATCTTGATTCTAAATCAAAGCCAAAAATTTTCGAAGCAATATACTCGCCAATCTCACCAGTAAAACTATCTGTTCTGATTATTCCCAGATCAAATAGTTTATCACTTTGATCTGCAAATAGCTTTAATAAACTCAACCTACTGTTTTTGTATAATTTTTCGTTTTTCACTCTTCACTTTCCATTATCCCGAAAGAACACTGTCTTAATGCCTCGTAGGCGACGATCCCCACGCTGACCGAGAGGTTGAGGCTGCGCCCCTTGTCGGTCATGGGGATCGTCACGCAGCGCTCGCCGTGCCGCTCTAGCAGCTCGGCGGGCAACCCCGCCGTCTCTGAGCCAAAGAGCAGCCAGTCTCCCCGTCGATACCGATCGTCCCAGTAGAGGCGATCGGTTTTGGTCGTCGCCAGATGAAACCCCTCGCCCACAGGGTGTTCGCTTAAAAACGCCTCCAGAGAGGACCAGAGCTGCAGATCCAGATCTTTCCAGTAGTCCAGCCCCGCCCGACGCAGAGCCTTTTCGCTCAGGTCGAAGCCCAAGGGCTCGATCAGATGCAGCCGCGCCCCCAGATTGACGCAGAGTCGGCCGATATTGCCGGTATTGGGCGGGATCTGAGGATGGACCAGGACGATGTTGAGCATAGTATTAAACTTCGAGAGACGAAAGAAACTCTATGACAAAGGGAAGATGCCGGTTCTCCTTCATCAATTCATCGACCAGTTCGCAGCGCAAGTCGCTATCCATCCCATCGATCATTTCCCGCATCTTCGTAATCAAATTCGGAAGATGCTCCTTCGCAATCCCCCAAACCTCCTCTTCATCGATTCCAAAATATTCATGGATCAATACATTACGAAAATCGACAATGGCCCGCTCTTTTTCCGACGCATATCCCGTAGCGATCAATCCTTTCATCGCCTCACCGATAATCTCGAACTCCCGCACGACGCTATCCCAGGATACAAAATCATACTTCAACTGCTGAGCATTCGAAAATTGAGCGACTACTTTTTGGATTTTCAATGCCGCTACCAAGATGTCAAACAGATAAAGCTCCGGAAGACGCTTAGACATAAATCAAATCTTTTTCTATCCGTTTTCGAATCACGGGACGGACTGTATCGTAATATCCAAGATCGACCTTCTTCTGCAAAAGCTCTTCCAGAAAATATTTGGCCGAGATTCGTCTAAAATAGTCTTTACGGCGGCTCTTGAGGATTAATAGATCGATGTCGCTACTTTCCTCGGCGTCACCGCGGGCACGACTTCCGAAGAGCCCGAGTTCCTCAATCCCGAACTCCTCTTTGAGCCGCTTTTTAGCACTCCGAATCTTTTCGATCACTTCTCTCTTCTGCATTGTGACACCTCCGCTTTTTCTACGGATTATCTCTATCTTTTTGGATTATAGCGTAGCTTCAAAAGACGATCGTCTTGTT
>JALSTG010000015.1 GCA_026983875.1 Campylobacteraceae bacterium | reverse complement strand
TCAAATGGCGCCGGGTCGGCGAGATGGAGACGGGGCACTTCCCCGATACCCTCCAGCTCTTCAACTCCATGAGCTGCAACCACTGCATCGACCCCGCCTGCCTCAACGGCTGCCCCACCGAGAGCTACATCAAGCTCGACAACGGCATCGTCTTTCACCAGGACGAGGAGTGCATCGGTTGCCAATACTGCACCTGGAACTGCCCCTACGAAGTGCCGGTCTTCCACCCCGAGCGAGGCATCGTAACCAAATGCCACATGTGCGTGGACAAGCTCGAAGCCGGCCAAACCCCCGCCTGCGTCCAGGCCTGCCCCGCCGGGGCCATCGAGATCGAAGTGGTCGATACCGAAGAGTGGATCCGCAACGACATGGCCAAAGAGGGGGTCGCCCCCCATCTGCCCGATATCTCCATCACCAAGCCCACCACCCGCTACACCCTGCCCGAGATCCCCGAGGGCGAAGAGATCCGCCCCGCCGACGAACATATCCTCGAGCCCGCCCACGCCGAGTGGCCCCTGGTCTTCATGACGGTGCTGACGCAAATGAGCGTAGGGGGCTTCGTCGCGCTTTTTGCCGGAGAGCTGCTGCACCTGCTGGGGCTGAGCCTGCCTGCGCCCAACCTCTGGATCGTGCTTGCCGTCTTGGCCCCCGCGGCCATCGGCCTGCCCCTTTCGGCCCTGCACCTGGGCCGCCCCGCCCTGGCTTACAAAGCGATGAAAAACTGGCGCAAGAGCTGGCTTAGCCGTGAAGCCGCCGCATTGGGCGCCTACGCCGGCGGCGTGACGCTGCTGGCGGCACTCTATGGACTGGGTGCCCCCGGATGGCTCAAACTGCTCCTCGAGATCCCCGTCGCCGCACTGGGGATCTACGGCATCTACGCCCAGAGCATGATCTACCGCATCCCCGCACGCCCCGCCTGGAACCGCCGCAGCACCACCCTGCGCTTCTTCGGCAGCGGCTATCTGGGCTTTTTGCTCGTGGCATTCGTCCTGAGCCTAAGCGCCCAGTCCCGGGCCGTCCCGGCACTCCTGGCTCCGACGATGCTCCTGGGTCTTTATCAGATCCATCTGATCTACGAAGAGCTCACCTTCTACAAGTATCTGGACAAGGAGCATCCTCTCTACTACCAGCTCAGCCGCACCAAGCGCCTCCTCGAAGAGCACTTCGGCACCCTCTCCAGATGGCGCCTGCGCACCCTGGCGATCTTCGCCCTGGGATTTCCCATGCTCGCCCTCCTCGCCTCCGTAGCGGGACTCCAGAGCCTGAGCGCCTTTTTGCTCTTCGTCGCCCTGATCGGCGCCACCGCCAGCGAAATCCTGGGCCGCAGTCTCTTTTACCGCACCGTCGTGCCTCTGGGCCTGGCGGGCAACTTCTTTGCAGGGAATCAGCGGCATTGAAGAAAAAGCTGGGTCGCAAGTGATTGGGGCTACTTGTCATTCCTGAATAAATTTATGTCGATACTTCTTATGTTTAAGGAGGAAGCATATATAATTATTCAAGCTAATAAAAAATCTGTCATAGATATACTCGAGCTGCTTACTGATTTTGGATATAAATTACCAGTACTGCAAGGTTCAAAAGTAGGAATATAAGATGACGAGGAAAAAAACCACTCCAGGAATCCACCCTAATTTTTTCATAGATAATTTTTCTGAAATAGAAAAAAGAATTCTCAAGAACTTATCAGGTGAGTGGTTCTTGACAAGTAGTGGACGTAAAATCACACTCGTGTCATCTACCTACAGATATTTTTTAATGAAGCCCACTTCTTTGTTTACGGAAATGTTCAATATTGAAAGAGAAGTTATTTGCGTTTTGAGCCCTTATGAAAATTTTGAGCCACGAACACTTGATGTATTTTCAAAAGCTCACGAAGATTTAACCGACCTTCGTGCCGAATCAATATGCAAAATTCTTATAAGTGCAGATCCAAATGTTGAACAGAGAATTGATTCTTTACTTAAATCTGACCCAGAACAACCTATTGTCGTCCCATTTACTTATGATGAGTTATCAGATTCATATGACGACTTTTTTATTAGAAATAGATTTCGCAAACATTTCTATTCTAGAAACCTATTTGATTTCTTATCTCCGTTAAAAAAAGATCTTTATTTCTTTGGTAGAAGTCGTCTTGTTCATGAATTAGTTAATAGACATAGTACAGGGGAGCATACTGGCCTATTTGGTCTTAGAAAGAGTGGAAAAACATCGATCATATATGCTGTAGAGAGGACATTAAGTGCATCGGGAGAACGTTATGTCTCAATAGATTGCGAAAGCCCATCCATTCATAAATGTAGGTGGAATGAACTATTAGAGAAATTAGTCTATAAATATCATTCAGCTGTACAATCTAAAACAAATATAAAAACGGAAAATCGTTATGATGAAAAAAATGCCGCTGACAGCTTTGAGAATGACATCTTAAAGATTTACCGATCTAAAAAGCCAAAGTCTACTCTATTTATTTTTGATGAAATTGAGCGGATCAGCCCAAATACAGGTTCTTCACAACATTGGCGAGACGAGTCTGACTTCATCTATTTCTGGCAAACACTTAGAGGGTTTTACCAACGCTATCCAGAAGTGTTTACTTATATGCTTGTAGGTACAAATCCATCCGCCGTCGAAAATGCAACATTGGTTGGTCAAGAAAATCCAATATTTGCATCAATTCCTTGTCAATACGTCTCAAGTTTTGATGTCGATCAAGTTCGGAAAATGGTAGAAAAACTCGGTCGATATATTGGACTGAGATTTGACGAGATAATTTATGCAAAACTCACGGAAGACTTTGGAGGCCATCCTTTTTTAATAAGGCAGGCGTGTAGTTTAATTCATCTTTCATGTAAAGGTCAACGACCAATAACTGTTGATAAAGCACTTTATGAAAAGATAAAAGCGCAGTTTGTTTCTCATTCTTCTCATTACCTTGAAATGATCATTGAAGTACTTCGTGAATGGTATCCAGATGAGTATGAAATGCTAAAGTTCTTAGCTCAGGGAGATATGGATAGTTTTATAGAATTAGCTAAAGACACCAATGAATTTACGAAACACTTAATTGGTTACGGACTCATACAGTCAAGCCAATATGGATATGCATTTAATATTGAATCTCTTAAAGAATATATGAGCATCCAACATAGATTCGAGAGGATAAATCTTACAGACCAAGAAAAGCTAGAAGAAATAGGATTGCGCAGAAATAAATTAGAGAAAAAGCTAAGAAATGCTCTGCGAACTGCGCTCCAATTGTTTTACGGCAATAAAGCACAAGAAAAAGTTCTCTCTTCTTTAAGTAAAGATAGAAGAGAGAAATTTAATCAATATTCCCTCGATAAACTATTATCAAAAGACGATTCTCCTTTATTCTTTTTAGATCTTGTAAATATAATAAAACGCGAGTGGGGATCACTGAAAAATATATTTGATTTAGATAAGAATAAAGTTGTACTCATGCTCGAAGAGATAAATAGAATAGGAAGGCCAGATGCCCATGCAAAATCTATTGCTAAAGATGACTTCAATCAATTGAGAATATATTTTAATAAGCTCGAAGAAATTCTAGAAAAATGGGGCTAATGTCCTTTTTGAAGCTGGAGAGTGCTCTTTGGTGAGATTCGTCAGATAAGTATCGATCATCTTGACCTTCAGCGATTTCCTGATTTCCGTATGGAAATTGATCTTTCTTTTCACAGGGATATGGAAGAGATATAGGAGTCAGTCTCCACCTTAAAAACACCATAAAAACATAACACAATGATGCCTTTTTTCTCAAGAGTTCCAACTATTCTTAATACAATTCTCTACTCTTATTGATCGAGTGTATAATGATGAGAGTTAATGTCATTTTTTTGCTGTGCAAGGGGACTGGTGACAACGACAAATTTATTCCATCTCTATCTCCCCACTTGACGCTCAGGAGTGGATACCTCCGATACGCAAATATCCCCACCTTAAATGTAAAGGCAAAGAAATAAACGAACGCTACGCCAAAATACTCTCGACGATCCCCAGAACACGGTTGATCATCTTATCATCTGCCCTTTCGATAAACTTGATCTTTCGAGAGTTATAATCGATAGACTTCATCTGCTCTGCCATGATATAGCCGGTAACATTCTCACTTTCTACTTTTACATGAAAAGGGAAATCTCTTTTGGTATTGGTGATGGGGCAGGCAAACGCCAAACCTACATGAGCATTGAAAATCTTGTTGCTTACGATGATGGCCGGCCTGCGGCCTTTCTGTTCATGACCGCTTTGAGGGTCGAAACTCAGCGCGACGATATCTCCCTGCTCGGGGATATACTTTACCATGCTTCTCTTCCGACGACATCGTCAAAGACTTCATGCTCACGGTTACCTTCGGGGATATCACGCACGAGATCTTCGATATTGAACTTTGATCGCGCTTGTCTGAGGGGTTCTAAAATGATCCTGTCGTCCTCGATCATGATCTTTATTTTGTCGCCCACGGCCAAATGCAGTTGCCGCATTACATCTTTGGGAAAACGCAGACCTTGAGAGTTGCCCCACTTTGAAATTGTCGCTGTCATAGTAGATTCCTTTCATGTATATCCGGAGTATATCATTGAATCGGCCTGCTGTCAATAGATGAATAGGGATCGAACATGCCCGAAACGTTGACAAATACCCCTTGCCATGCTATAGTGATGTATAAATCCAATGTATAGGGATGGGCAATGCACCGCACGCAGATCTATTTCGAAGAGTCACTGTTCGAAGAGCTCAAAGCACAAGCCAATGCGATGGGGGTATCCCTGTCCGCTTATATCCGAGAAACGCTCAAAAAAGACCTCAGACAAAGAAAGAGAACTCCCCAAAAACCTGACCTCAGCCAATTTTCCGGCATGTGGGAGGGCAGAGAGATCAGCCAGGAATCTTTGCGCGAAGAAGCCTGGAAATGATTCTTTTGGATACCAATATCCTCATCGAGATACTCAAAGGAGATCAGACTACGGTAGAGAAAGTCCAAAACTTTACGGTCGCTACAGCGATCTCATCCATCTCGGTCATGGAACTCTATTACGGAGCACTCAATAAATCCGAACTCCTCAAGCTCGAAAAATTTGTCTCTCTTTTTGAGATCTTGCACCTCGACGAAGAGATATCGACACAAGCGGTCAAACTCGTCAGAGCCTACGCCAAAAGCCACCGTTTGGATATCCCCGATAGCATCATCGCATCGACTGCTCTGGTGCACCGCTGCCCCCTCTTTACCTACAATCTCAAAGACTTTCGCTATATCCCGGATTTGGTATTGATCTAACTCTTACGACGAGCAACTCACAAACGATACCCCCGCCATCTCGAAAAGCTCCTCGGGTTTTTTGCGGTAGTACTTGGCTTCGATCGCCTCGGACTGTTCGTCGTAGGGGTGCTCCATCACCTGCTGCAGCTCCCGTAGTAGAGTATAGTCCCCCTCGTCGGCGCGTTGATAGGCCGGCACCAGCAGCCACTCTCTAAGGGTGTATTTGGGGTTGATGCGCTTCATGCGCTCCGCGAGCCCGGCCCGTTCTTGGGGCGTGGAGGCTGCGATCGCCTCGTGCCAGCGCTGTAGCCATACCGACCAGCGCCCAAGCAGCACGGCGTCCGGCTCTGTATAGAAGCTCGGCTGCAATATCTCGATCGTCTCGGGGATCTGGGAGAGCTGCCGGAAAAAGATCGTATAGTCCACCGTCGTTTCCATCATCAGCTCAAAGAGCTCCTGCAAAAGCGCATCGTCCAGGCGCTCCATCCCAAGCTTCTGCGCCCAGACTTCGTCAATGCGTCGCTTCATTGTCTGGCCGAAACCGAGGCGGATCGACTCCAGTGCCTTCAGCGCCGCTTCATCCCGGCGCAGCAGCGGCGCCAGAGCGTGGCAAAACATCGTGAAGTTCCGCTCGGCGGCCCGGGGCTGATTGAAAAAGCAAAAGTGTGCCCCGCCCCCGGTCCAGGGCTGATAACGAGGATCGAAACTGTCGATAAAGCCGAAGGGGCCGTAATCGAGGGTGAAGCCTCCTATGGCGCAGTTGTCGCTGTTGAAGTTGCCCTGGCAGTAGCCGACCCGGATCCAATGCGCCACCAGGGAAGCCAGCCGCTTTCCAAAGGCCCCGGCAAAGCTCAAGACCTGCTCGCTCAATGGAGCCTCGCGGTCCACCTCCTCGCCGTACTCCCGCTCGATGGCGTAGCGCACGATCTGCTCCAGCTCCTCCATCGCCCGGGGGTGCTCCCCCTTGCGGGCCCGGCGTCCGAAGAGCTCCAGCTGCCCCACCCTCAGAAAGGACGACGCCACCCGCGTCGTGATCGCCACCGGTTCGCGCTGCATCACATCGGGATCATAGGAGCGCGATCCGGGGCGAAACCAGGGACGCTTAACCGTCTCGCTTCTTGAGGCATAGAGCGTCAGAGAGCGGGTCGTCGGCACGCCCAGGGCATGCATATGCTCCTGGGCCAGAAACTCCCGCACGCTTGATCGCAATACCGCGCGTCCGTCGGCACCCCGGCAGTAGGGCGTACGGCCCGCGCCTTTGAGCTGAAACTCCCACCGTTTGCCTCCGAAGACTCCTTCGAAGATCGAGATCGCCCGTCCGTCGCCGTAGCCGTTGCCCGTCTGGAAAGGACACTGCTCGTAATACTCCCTGCCGTAGATCGACAGTGCATAGCCCGTAGCCCATCCTAGCGGGCCCATCGGCTCGGGAGCCGCGGAGAGATCTCCCGAAAAGATCCTCATGAAGGCTTCGTCCTTCGCCAGATCGTCCGCCAGGCCGAGCTCTCGGAAGAAGCTCTTGCTGTGAGCGACATAGACCGGAGCCGGAATCGGCGTGGGTCGCACCGGCACATAGTGCCCCGAGCGCACCTCCCTGGAGCGGTGGTCGTGCCCGTCGCTTCGGGCCTCGGGATCGGCCTCGAGCGTCTTGGTCAGGGTCGGGTCGGCATGGGCGGCGAAGGCTTCGACGCTTTGGATTTTGTTTTCATTGGTGGATCTCATTTCTACTCCTCATGGTGTAGAGCTTATAGCATAAAAAGATTTATCCGATGAATATTTTTCTCTCTGCTGATAAAATAATCAACTCCCCAGCCAAACTTTCTACTAAAATAGCCCCAATGTTTTTATACAAAGAAGGAGTGCTCGTGAGCCTCATCAAAAAAGCCAAAGATTTCCTCGGCCTCGATATCAAAGAAGAAAAATACGCCCTGGTCGACGACCCCTTTTTCGGCAAGGTAGCCAAGTCCAAAGCCCCGGATAAGTGGGTGCGCAGTACCTGCGGCTACTGCGGCGTGGGCTGCGGGCTCTATATCGGCGTCAAAAACGGCGATCCGGTCTACGTCAAGGGCGATCCCGACCATCCGGTCAACCGGGGGACCCTCTGCCCCAAGGGGCTTAGCGAGCACGAGATGGTGCGCGCTCCCACCCGCCTGCCCGGCGCGATGATGAAGAAAAACGGCCGTTTCGAGCAGGTCGGCTGGGACGAAGCCTTCGCCTTTACCGCCGAGAAGTTCAAAGGTATCCAGGAGCGATACGGCAAAAAATCCGTCGCCGTCATCTCCACGGGGCAGCTGCTGACTGAAGAGTTCTACACCCTGGGTAAATTCGTCCAGCTGGGGCTGGAGAGCAACAACTACGACGGCAATACGACCCTGTGTATGGCCAGCGCCGTCATGGGCTACAAGCAGAGCTTCGGAAGCGACGGCCCTCCGGGTTGTTACGAGGATTTCAGCCATGCCGAGGTGATCATGCTCATCGGTGCCAACATCGCCGACAACCACCCGATCCTCAAGCTCCATATCGCCAGAAACCAAAAGGTCCGGGGCAAAAAGCCCACGATCATCGTCGTCGATCCCCGCCACTCCAAGACCGCCAACATGGCCGACATCTACCTGCCCATCAAGCCCCGCACCGATTTGGCGCTGATCAACGGGCTGTGCTACATCATTTGGGAGCAGGGGTGGATGGACGAGCAGTTCATCAAGGATCGCACCGTAGGCTACAAGGAGTTTATCAAGCAGATCCAGAAGTACCCTCCCCAGGAAGTCGCCCATATCACCGGCATCGACGTCAAGACCCTCTACGAAGTGGCCAGGCTTTATGCCGGCGCCGAGGCGGCTATGAGCGCCTGGACCATGGGCGTCAACCAAAGCGCCCAGGGCACCGATACCGTCAGTGCCATCGTCAACCTGGCCCTCATGACCGGCAATCTGGGCAAACCCGGCGGCAGCCCCTTCTCCATCACCGGCCAGTGCAACGCCATGGGGACAAGAGAGAGCGGATTTACCAGCTCGATCCCCGGCTATCGCGACTATAAAAACCCCGCCGATCGGGCCGAATACGCCCGTATCGTCGGCGTGCCCGAGGAGCTGGTGCCCACCGAGCGGGGCTACGCCTATCCCCAGATCATCGAGGGGATCGAAAAGGGCGAGATCAAGGCCCTTTGGGTCGTAGCCACCAACCCGCTGGTGAGCTACCCCGATCAGCCCCGACTGCGCAAAGCCCTCGAAAAGCTGGAGATCTTGGTGGTGCAAGATAGCTTCATGAGCGACACCGCCGAGCTGGCCGACGTGCTCTTCGGTGCGGCGACCTGGAGCGAAAAGACCGGCACCTACACCAACAGCGAACGCCGCTGCAATCTGGCCAAAAAGTCGGTCCCCAACTTCAAGGACTCCAAGAGCGACTTTCATATCGTGCTGGAGTTTTCCAAATATTTCGAGGGCAAACACGAGCTGCTCTTCGATGGCTGGAAGGAGCCCGAAGACGCCTTCGAAGAGTGGAAACGGGTCTCCAAGGGTCGGCTCTGCGACTACAGCGGCATGAGCTACGAAAAGATCGAACGCTTCGGGGGCATCCAGTGGCCCTGCAACGAGGAGCACCCCGAGGGCACCCCCCGCCTCTACTACGAAGGGATGGAGACGCCCAACGAGGAGAAGAAGCCTAAATTCGTCTTCACCGACTGGGAGCCGCTACCCGAAAACGTCTGCCAAAACTTCCCTCTGATCCTCAATACCGGCCGCACCGTCGAGCAGTTTCACACCCGCACCAAGACCGGTACCATCAAGATCCTCGAAGACCTGGCCCCCGAAGCCTGGGTGGAGCTCAGCCCCAAAGACGCCGAGAAACTCCAGGTAAAAAGCGGCGATCGCATCAGCCTCAGCAGCGCCCGAGGCCGTGTCGACGACGTGATCGTACGGGTGACGGAAGTGGTACGTGAAGGCACCGTCTTCGTCCCCTTCCATTACAACACCCAGCTCATCAACACCCTGACCCAAAGTCTCTTCGACCCCAAATCCTTCGAGCCCAACTACAAACAGACCGCCATCCAGCTGCATAGTGAAAAAGTGCCCGAAGGGATCAAGCTGGCCGAAGAGGAGATCGCCGGAGCCCTCGGCTACGCCGCATCCGAGCAGAACGCCGAAACCGTGACTCAAAAGAGCCGCGAGAAGAATCTCTGATCAGCGGTGTCGATCGGCGAATCGAACGATCTCTTTTTCGGTTTTGCAGATCTGCTTATGCAGGGTGCAGACGATAAACTCCCCTTTGGAATTGACCTCGCCTACACAACTTCCACCATCATAGACGACGCGGGAATCCCGATAGGAGTCGTCCCGTACCGTGATCTCGCATGTTTCACTCTCTCCACGTAGTTTGAGAATCGTCCATCCATACTCTCTGGAGACAAATTCCAGTCCCGATCCCCATACGACTGCCGATGCGAGGATCAATAGGCCAAACTTCTTCATCCCACACTCCTTTTACACTTCTTATATTTAGTTACTAATTATACTATAGAAGACTATTTGCTTTTATCTCCCCGCCATGGGAGCTTGCATTCGAAACAAATCGTCAGTATGATTAGGCCATGAAAAAGACGGAACCAGCTACCATCACCCCCGAGCGGGCCGAAAAGATCCGCCGGATGCTGAGTCGGCGTCAGGTGGACTTCGAGCTCTACCTCGACGACGTCTCCTCTTCTCAGAATCTCTCGGCGATCCTGCGCAGCGCCGATGCCGTCGGTATCCTGCGGCTCTTTTACGCTCTGCGCAGTGACCAAACCCCAAAAATCCACAAAACCATCACCCAGGGAGCCCACCGATGGGTCCGCAAGCGACGCATCCCCTGGCGGGAGCGCTGCGAACTTCTCGAGCAAAAGCACTCCCAGGGGATACAGATCGTCGCGGCTCATCTGCAGCCCGGCGCCCTGGAGTTTCGCTCCATCGACTATACCCGCCCCACCCTCCTCATCGTCGGCAACGAAAAGGAGGGCGTCAGCCCCGAGATTATCGATCGGGTCGATCACTCCATCGTCATCCCCATGATGGGGATGGTTCAGAGTCTCAACGTCTCCGCCGCTACCACCGTCATCCTCTACGAGATGCAGCGCCAACGCCAGGCTGCGGGTCTCTACGAGAAGCCCACACTCTCCGAGGAAGAGATCGAAGCGATCACCCGGGGACTCATCTATCGCGACAGCGTCGCCAGACGAAGCAAAGGAAAAATCCCCGCCGAAGAGAAGCTTTGGCTCCAGTGGTAGGACCGACACGCTATAATCCACGCTATGGAAACTAACCCGACGATTCCCCTGAGAACCGACACCTACGCCCAGCTTCTGGAGACCGCCCGACTCTTGGGCCTCGAACCCGAAGAGTGCGCCCAGAAGGCCCTGGAGGCCTTTTTCACCGAAGTCCATCGCCAGCTGGGAGAGGCCAATCCCCACGACGACAATCTCCAGACCAATCTCAGCTACGACGAGTTCTGGGACGGGGTGGAGCTGTGAGGATCCGCTCTTCGTGACTCTCCAGATCCCAGAAATCTTTTTGAGACATTCACCGCCGCTGATCCGGGAAGTGGCAGAGGGGCTCTGGCTGCGCCGTGCTCTCGTCTCGGAACGCGATTACGAGATCCGTCTCGGCACCCACGGGGTGCTCCTGCTCCTGGAAGGGAGTAAATCCCTCCGAGACCGTGAGAGCCTGCGCACACTTCGGGGGGCGTCAGCGACGCTCTTTTCAAAAGGACCCTATTTTTTGAGCCGAAACACACTTCCTTATCGGGCGGTGAGTATCTTCTTCGACGGCTCCTATCTGGCCCACCTGCGCAAAAGCCTCTCGCTCACAAAAGGCCCGCCTATCGAGAATCCCAGCTTGACGGTTCCAATAGCCCGAGATGCCTCATTGCATCATCTCTGCGAAGCGATCTGGGAAGCCCTGGGACAGAAGCGTTCAGGTCTGCCGGGCCTTTGGGAACTGAGGATCCGTACTCTCCTGGCACAACTCATAGAGGATGGAGGGCCCGGAGTGCTGCGCTTCCTCCGGGGACTCGACGAATCACGCTATGACGAGCTCGACGAAGTGCGTCTGCAGGAGTGTCTTTCGGTCGACGAGATGGCCCTGGTCTCAAACCTGAGCCGCTCGGAACTTTACCGGAGGTTCCGACAGCGCTATGGAACAAGCCCCGGAGCCTGGCTGAGAAGCAGACGGTTGGAGCGGGCAGCCGCACTCCTACGACACCGTGACGATCCGATCTCTACGGTAGCGGCGGCTTGCGGTTTCGGCAATGTTTCCTGGTTTATCGAAGCCTTCCGGCACAGCTACGGTATCACCCCGCTGCAGTATCGGAGACAAAAACGGGATTTCTGAGGAAAATTCCCGTACTTCTTCCATTGCATCTACGCTAAAGTCTTTCTAAAAAAGGAGCACTTCCGATGAATCGCACACCACTCGACTCTTCCCGGCTCAAAGATCTGGCACCCGCCGGCGGAGGGCTCTCCCCCCTACGGGCTTTTGCGGCGCGCCGTATCCTCTTTCCTCTTGCCGACAGCTTCTTTACCTTCGACAGGGCCCTGAAACACTTTCTCAAAGAGGGGCGACGGGCAGTGGAACTTGCCGCTACACTGGAGCGGGACAAACTCTTTGAGCGGGTGATGGTGCCGCCGCTTTTTGGACTGGAGGAGAACTCCCGTTACTACAGCGCTGCGATGGCCCTGGAGCATTTGCTAATCGTAGGACTCTCTCTGCGGGATCGAATTCCGCCTCTTAGCCGCGGAGAACACCTCGATCGGGAGGTTCGGATCGAAGACTACAAACCCTACGTCGAAATTCCCGACGAGATCGTCCAAATCTACGGTGAGTTTCTCGAGGGATTCGAAGAGCATCTGCGAAAAGATCTGGGAGATATCCACAGGGAGAATCGGCATATCCACCCCTGGTTTGGGGCATTGAACCCCAAACAGTGGATGGTCATGGGGGCTATACACCAAAGCGTCCACCGCCGACAGATCGAAGCGATCGTCGCCTCACTCCCCACAGAGCGATAGCCTGCCGTCGTAGCGAACATTGAGATCTTCGTCGAGACGGACGAAAAATCCCCGATAGGCCACCCCCGTTTTCAGTGCCTTCCCAAACGCTTCGGCAAAGCGGGGATCCCGCTCGCCGTAGGGGCGAAAACAGCGACAGCGACGCAGGGCCATGATCAGCACCGCCGCGTCGTAGCCCAGTGCCTTGGCCTCAATCAACTCTCCCAGATGCCGGGTCGCCCGAATGCTGGGAGCGTTGGGAAAGAGGCAGAACCCCTCTCGGACCAGGGAGCAGCCTTTGAGCTCCACGAGGGTCGTATCCGCCAGATAGTCGATCCGGCTGCCGCCGAAAGAGACTTCGTTGCGTATCTGACGAGGAACGAACCCCAAAACCCCCAGCTCGATGGCCCGGCGGGCGATAGGGGCGTGTAGCCGGGTATTGATCAGGACCCACCCCTCCTCCATCTTCGCCGCCAACAGCGTGGCATCGGTCTTCATTCCCGGCCGATTCTGCTGTAGGAGCAGCCACCGTCCCGGCGTGAGGATCTCCTCCAGGCGCCCCGTATCCGCCACATGCACCCGCAGCAGATCTCCTCCGACTTCCACCGTCGCGACGAAACGATTGGGCCGCTCGACAAAGGTCCCCTCCTCCAGTTCTCTTCCGGCACCCAAATTGTAAAGAATCGTTCCTTCCTGCAAAGTCTCTTGTTTCATAGTTGGGATCATAACATGATAATTGAACATTTTTTAATCAGTTATTCCGACGATTTTATTCTCGCATCATGCTACACTTTCGGCACAACCCCAAGAAAAAGGATGTTCTATGAAGCTGAAGTTTCTGACTCTGCTCGCTACACTGCTTCCTATCGCCGCCATGGCGGAGGAAGCTCCCAAGATCGACACCGGCGATACCGCCTGGATGATCGTCGCCACCGCTTTCGTCATGTTGATGACCCCGGCGGGGCTGGCTCTTTTTTACGGCGGTCTGACCCGCCGTAAAAACGTGCTCAACACCATCGGTATGAGCCTCATCGCCTTCGCCGTCGGTACCCTGGTCTGGGTTATCGCCGGTTACTCCATCGCCTTTGGCTCCGGCGACCTGATCGGTACCGGCAAGATCCTGCTCGCGGGCATCACTGACAAGAGCGTCAACGGCACCATTCCCGAGCTGCTCTTCGTCGCCTTCCAGGGGACTTTTGCCGCCATCGCCGTGGCCATCGCCAGCGGTTCCATGATCGAGCGGGTGAAGTTCTCTACTTTTGCCGTCTTCTCCGGCCTCTGGATCCTTGCCGTCTACGCACCCATCACCCACTGGGCCTGGGGCGGCGGTGAGATGCTCAACTTCGGCGAGATGGACTTCGCCGGCGGTACCGTCGTTCACATCAACGCCGGGGTCGCCGGATTCGTCGTCGCCATGATCCTAGGCAAGCGCCGGGATTACGGCAAAGCCGCCATCAAGCCCTTCTCTCCCGTCCTGGTGGTCCTGGGCGCCGCCCTGCTCTGGTTCGGATGGTTCGGCTTCAACGCCGGTAGTGAAGTCGCTGCCGACGGCGTAGCGGCC
This sequence comes from Campylobacteraceae bacterium, assembly GCA_026983875.1. GTDB lineage: Bacteria > Campylobacterota > Campylobacteria > Campylobacterales > Sulfurovaceae > Nitratifractor. The sequence goes on along the minus strand of JALSTG010000015.1, from coordinate 10,109 downwards.
AACGCCTTCCTGGTCACCAACGTCGCCGCATCCCTGGGAGTCATCGGCTGGATCCTGGTCGAGTACCTCTTCTACAAAAAAGCCACCCTCGTCGGCGGTGCTTCCGGTGCCGTCGCCGGTCTCGTCGCCATTACTCCCGCCTCCGGTAGCGCCGGAGTCGTCGGTGCCATTATCATCGGCCTTGTCGGCGGTGCGCTGGGAGCCTTCGGCGTCTCCAAGCTCAAGAAGCTCTTCAACGTCGACGACAGCCTGGATGCCTTCTGGGTCCACGGCCTGGTCGGGATCTGGGGTTCCATCGCTACGGCGATCTTCATCGCTCCTTATCTGATGCCCGAGAACTTCAGTCTCGGCAGCCAGCTGATGGCTCAGATCAAAGCGATTCTCCTGACTATCGTCTACAGCGGCGTGGTTACGGCGATCGTCTACTTCATCGCTGCAGCCGTCACCGGCGGCGGTCGGGTCGACGACGAGACCGAGCTGATGGGTCTGGACGAAGCGGTCCACGGTGAAGAGGCTATCAACCTCTGATAGGGTTGATGGATAACGATTCAAAAAGAAACAAGGATTGAATATGAAAAAAATCGAAGCAGTCATCAAGCCCTTCAAACTCGAAGAGGTCAAAGAGGCGCTCGTCGAAGCGGGCATCGAGGGTATGACCGTCAGCGAAGTCAAAGGCTACGGACGCCAGCAGGGCCACAGCGAGCTCTACCGGGGCGCCGAGTATGTCGTCGACTTCATCCCCAAGGTCAAGATTGAGATCGTCGTCAGCAGCGAAGAGTACATGAAGACCGCCGTCAACGTCATCAAAGAGGCGGCCCGCACCGGCAAAATCGGCGACGGAAAAATCTTCGTCTCTCCCGTCGAGCACGTCGTGCGTATCCGGACCGGCGAAGAGGACACCGAGGCTCTTTGAGCCCGCTTCTCCTCACTCTCTTTCTTCTTTCTTACTTTCGATTTCCTATCGCGTCTCTTTTTTACTTTTCAAAACCCTCAAGGCTTGATATCATGAGATAAGCAGCTTGAGAATCGTCGCTCCTACGACTATGAGGAAGAAGACTCGGATAAACTTAACCTCTTTTTTATGCACAAGCGTCGATCCCCAAAAAGCGCCCAGAATCTGTCCAACCCCCATAACGATCCCGATACTCCATAACACCAGTCCCGCATAAATGAAGACTCCCAAAGAGACGATATTGGAGATAAAGTTGAAGAGCTTGGTCTGAGCCGTGGCCGCTTTGAGGTCAAGTCCCAGAAGCAGCACCAAAGACATCGTCCAGAAACTTCCCGTCCCGGGGCCGAAAAAGCCGTCGTAAAATCCGATCAGCAATCCAAAGACGGTATAGAAAAGCCCGTGTGGGATCCGATGAGGCTTGGGCTCCAACCCCAGTTTGGGCGTCAGGGCCGTATAGACGAAAATCACGATCAGCATCACGACGATCAGCGACTCCAGGCGATCGGCAGGAAACCACTGCACCACGATCGCCCCCGATGCTGCCCCGATAAAAGTAAAGAGTATGCCGACGAAGAGCTCCCGGGGCTTCATCAGCCCCAGCCGGGCGTAGTTGCTCGCGGCGGTGAAACTGCCAAAGCTGCTCTGAAGCTTATTGGTCGCCAGGGCCTGATGAGGCGGTACCCCCGCCGCCAAAAGCGCAGGCAGCGTAATGATCCCTCCTCCGCCGGCGATGGAGTCGACGAAACCCGCCATCGCACCGGCAAAAAATAAAAGCCCCATCGTCACCAAATCCACATCCATTTTCCCAGCCCTCCAGAAGAAATCACTAGGAATATTTTATCCGTATCGGCAAAGAAGTCTTGGAAGATATTGATCTTGTTATAATCCCACATAATCGAAAGATCCACGGAAGGAGACGCTATGCCCGGCAGAGAAGAAGCCCTTGCCTTGCTCAAAGAGTACAACGACAACCCCGCCCTGGTCCAGCACGGCCTGCAGGTCGAAGCCTGTATGCGCCACTTCGCCGTCAAAGCGGGAGAGGACGAAGAGAAATGGGCTATCGCGGGACTGCTGCACGACCTCGACTATGAGAAGTATCCCGATGAGCACTGCCACAAGGCCGCCGAGATCATGCGCGAGCGCGGCTACGGCGAGGAGATAATCCGTGCGATGATGAGTCACGCCTGGGAGATCTGCATCGATGTCGAGCCCCTCAGCCCGATGGAGAAGACCCTCTACGCCGTCGACGAGCTCAGCGGCTTGGTCAACGCCTGCGTACTGGTGCGCCCCTCCAAAAGCATCATGGACCTGGAAGTTAAATCGGTCAAAAAGAAGTTCAAACAAAAGTCCTTCGCGGCGGGCGTCGATCGCGAAATCGTCAAGAAGGGTGCTCAAATGCTGGGACTGAGTCTGGACGAGCTCATCGCCGAGGTGATTGAAGCGATGCGATCTCGGGCCGAGGAGATCGGCGTCGCCTAAGATGCCGCCAAAAAATTTCTCTGCCGCTCAGAAGTAGCGTAAGTCTTCTCACAACTCCAAAGATAGTTCTTATCCTCAGAAACAAAAAAAGCCATGTACTATAAGAAAGTTTAAGAGATGCGTATTTCGTCTCCGTGAATCATCCGGGAGACCAGACACTCTTTGCTCGTCAGTTCGTGCCGGATCACTCCGCCGATATGCGCCGCGATCAGCAGTACCAACGGCCAGAGTAGCGCCTCGTGCAACTCTTTGGCCCAATGCACGCTCTCTTTGGCCAAGCCCAGAGCATCATGATAGTAGTAGAGTGCCCCGGTCAGTGCGATGACGAGAATCGCCAGGCAGATGAGCAGATGAATCGCCGCTTTGAAGCGCTCCATCGCATCGGGAGCGCGCAGGACCTTCAGCAGCGGCAGCTCGGCCCGGCCCGTCGCCATGAGCAGCAGCCGCAATACAATCGCCGCCCCTAGCCCCAGAGCGAAGATATAGTGCCACTCCCACATCGGAGCGCGAATCGCCTTGGCTACGCCGATCGCCTGCTCGGGATCCAGATGCACGCCCAAGGCCGCGAGCTTTTGAAGTAAAATCTCCGCCACGGCCTTTTTGTCCAGAAAAGTGCTGCGAAGCAAAACCGTAAAGAGTGCGCCAAAGACGCTCAATACCGTCAGCCAGTGCCAGATCCGAAATCCTGCGTTGTAGTTATTATCTCTTTGCATCGTTTCTACTCCTCGTTCCCTAAAGTCCTTTGAGGAGTTATTTTACCCCAGAAGTATTAGAACCTAAGAGGCAGGCCGTATCGTTTCCTTATTCGATCGCCTCTTCGATCTTCTCGATGGGATTGGATTTGCGGTTGCGCGGGTCGGTGGCGTAGGCATAGAGCGGTACGTAGACCAGCGTGAGCAGGGTCCCGATGAGCAGTCCTCCCACCGCTACGTCGGCCAGGGGACTCAGGCGCTCCAGGCCCACCGCCTGTTCCAGGGCGATGGGGATCATCCCGGCGATGGTCCCGAAGGCAGTCATCATGACCGGGCGGAAACGCACCCGCACGCTCTGAATCGCCGCTTCAAAGGGGCTTTTGCCCTCTTGTTCGTACTCTTTGTAGAAGTCGATCAGCAAGACGGCGTTTTTGATGATGATCCCAAAGAGCAGCAGCACGCCGACCATGCTGGGCATACAGCTGGGCTTGTCGAAAAGCAGCATCCCCCAGGCCGCTCCGATCATCGAGAGCGGCAGCACCAGGATCATGATGATCGCCAGGCGCACCGATTCGTAGATAGCGATGAGCACCATCAGCAGGATCACCACCCCCAGGCCGATCGCCTTGAGCATCCGCTGGAAACTGTCGTCGAGCTGGGCGATGTCCCCTTCCTGGGAGAGTTCGAAGCCGGTGGAGTCGACCTTTTTGAGCGCTTTGTTGGCATCGTCGGTGATATGGGTGATGGGGCGCTTGGAGCGATAGGCCCCCACGTCCACGCTGTAGAGCATCTTGTTCCGCTCGATCTTGGCCGGAGTGAGGCGGTAGCGCACCGTGGCGATCTGCTCCAGGGGAATCTGCGCGCCGCTTTTAGTCCGAAGGGGCAGCAGGCGGATCGCCTGGATATTCTCGCCGTAGCGCCCCTTGAGGTAGAGGCGCACGAACTGGGTGTTCATCGAGGCAAAACCCGCTCCCAGGGCCACCGGCTGCCCCCGCACGGGCAGCTGCGCGGCGATCTGCGGCGGCGTAAGGCCGTAGCCGAGAGCCTTGCGGGTGTCGATCGCGATCTCGATCTCCTGAAAATCCCGATCCCAGCTCTGGTTCAGGGAGGTCAACCCTTTGATGGGAGCGAAGGCTTGCAGCACCTTGTGAGCCTCCGCAGGCAGCCCCTCCCAGTCGGCGCTCTTGATCCGCAGATCGAGAGGCGCCTTGATGGTCGAAAGCGCCGTCGCTCCGAAGTCGAAGACGTCGTTGCGCTTGATCCCCGGCATCTGTGCCAGGCGGTCGCGGATCTTCTTCTCCAATTGCCAGATCGTTTCGTTGCGATCGAAGCGGTTGACCGCGTCGATGGTGAGCGTCGCTTCGGCGGGGAGGTTGCCGCTGCCCAGGCTCAGCACCCCCGGTTCGGTCCCGAAGGCCACGGAGCTGCGCAGCAGCCAGGGCTGCTTGCCCAGCCAGCGCATGAAGGGTCGCAGGCGCTCCTCGGCGGTCTCGACCGTCTCGTTGGAGCTGAAGGCCACCTGCGCCTTGATGATCCCCGTATCCATGGGGGGCATCACGTCCCGGCCGATGAGGGGCATGATGTTTTTGAGGCTCAGCACCAGCACCGCGACGACCGCCGCGGTGAGCATCATCCGCCGCAGCGCCCATCCCTTGCCGTTGGAAAAGCGCAGAATCCCCACGTAGGGGCCCACCAGACGGCCGATGGTCTGCTGATAGAACCACTCGAAACCCTTCTCGATCTTGGTCTTGCCCGTACCGTGACGGTAGAGCCAGACCGAGAGGCGGGGGATGAAGGTCACCGAGAGGAAATAGCTCACCAGCAGTGCGATGATCAGCGTCGAGATCAGCGGGCGGAAGATATGCTGGGGAAAGTCCCCCACGTACATCAGCGGGAACATGACGGCGATGGTGGCGATCGTCCCGGCGAAGACCGGTTTGAGCACCTCTTTGGTCCCCTTGACCACGGCGGTCTGGAGATTTTCATGCTCCTCGTCCAGGTGGCGCTCGATATTCTCCAACACCACCACCGCATCGTCGGTGAGCATCCCCAGCGCCAGGATAATCGCGGTGTAGATGACGATGTTGAGCTCTCCGCCCATGAGCCAGATCACCGCCATCGTGGCGAAAAAGACCATGGGGATCGAAAGGCCCGCCGCGACGATCGCCCGAAAGTTGCCCAAAAAGAGCAAGATCACCAGCAGGGTGTAGATCACCGCGTCGCGCAGGGCTTCGAGCATGTTGGTGTTGGCGGTCTCGATCAGATCGCGCTGCGTATCGGCGATGGAGAAGCCAATCGAGGGGTAGCGGCGCTGCAGTTTCTTCATTTCCTCCCTGGCGGCGTCGGAGACGGCCAGGACCGAGCCGCCGGGAGCGCGCTGGATGCTCAGAGCGATCGCCGGCACTCCGTTGCCCAGATAGCCGCTGCTGCGCTTCTGATCGCTCCAGGCGACCTTGGCGATATCCGAGAGCATCACTCCGGGAGCCACCTGCAGATGCTTGAGGGCTTCGATGCGGTCTTTTTCGCCGTAATAGGTCAGCGTGTAGAATCCGCCGGGGCGCTTGAGGAAGCCCAGGGGCATATCCCTATCCAGTGCGCCGATCGCTTTGGCCAGGGTATCGAAGTCGATGTGATACTTCTTGGCCTTGAAGGGGTCCACGTCGATGCGGATGGCGCTCTGATAGCCGCCGAAGACCTCCACGTTGCCGATGGCCGGGTTGGAGAGCAGGTAGGGTTTGATGAAGCTGTCGGCGATCTTGCGCAGCTGAGCCAGGGAGAGCTTGGAGTCTTTCTTGGGGCTCATGGCGATCACCTCCACCGGCAGGGTGAAATCCCCGGCGGTGTAGATGGAGGGGGTGGTCCCCGGAGGGAGCTTGCCCTTGGCGATGGAGAGGGCGTTGGCCACGTCCACGGCGGCGGCCTCGAGCCCCTTTTTGTACTCGAACTCCGCCTTGACGATGGAGAAGTTGGCCACGTTGACCGAGCTGACGTCGCGTACCAGGCTCAGCCGGGCGATCTCCTCCTCGATGGGTTTGGAGACGGTGTTGGCCGCCACCTGGGCCGTGGCTCCGGGTACCTGGGTGATGACGATCACCTGGGGCCGGTTGGCATCGGGGAAGAGGTTTTTGGGCAGCTTCACCAGCGCCACGATCCCCATGATGAAAAAGGCGGCGATCAGGCTATAGAGCAGATAGGGTCGCTTGTAGAAAAAGTCGAACATCCTCACCCCTTCTTTCGATCGTTGTGACGCTTCACTGCTTTGCCGCCTCGACCGGCACGCCGCCGGTGAGTTTGAGCAGGATATCGGGCTTGGCCTCGACGAGCGTGCGGCCCGCCAGATCCCGGTCGCTTACGACGACGCCTTGCGTACCCGATGCGAGGGGATGCACCCTGCGAACCACGGCGCGCTTCTTCTGCAAGAGCAGCACGCTTTTGCGGCCGCTAAGATCGAGCAGCGTATCGGGAGGCAGCAGCACTCCTTCTCCTTCGAAGACCAACAGCTTGACTTGCACCCTCTCTCCGCTTGCAAGCGGAGTCTTCAGCGGCGGCGTGCGCCAGAGCCGCAACCCCGCTCTCGTGCTGTGCAAAGAGGTCAGAGGCAGACGCGCACCCCGGTAGATCAGCGCCGTGGCGTTGAGATCGTCGGGCAGGCTCAGCTGCAGATGCGCTCCTTCGGCGGCGGAGATTTTGAGGAGGGGTTTGCCCGGCATCGCCATTTCCCCGGCATGGGCCATGACGGCGCTGACGGTTCCCGAGACGGGAGCGGTGATCTCGGCGTAGCTCAGGTTCTGGCGCAGCTGTGCCACGCCGGAGGCCAGCTCCGCCAGCTTGCCCCGTAGGGCAGCAATCTTGGCTTTGGCCGATGCGATTTGCGACATTTCCCGGTCAAACTGCTCTTTGGAAGCCCCCTGCACTTTGAGGAGCTTCTCGGTGCGCGCATGGATAGCCAGAAGGCTAGCTAGTGCCGTTTTCGCCGCTTCGAGCTCCGCTTTGGCCGAATCCTGCTGCGCCGCGAGGGCACGAAGCTTGGCCTCCAGATCCCGCTTGTCCAGCTCGATGAGGAGTTGGCCCTTGTACACCTGCGCTCCGCTTTGGGGCACCTTCAGTACCCGCGCCGCCAAACGGGAAGCAAGCACCGCATCGCGGTCGTTGGCCGCCAGGGCGATGTAGGGCAGGCTCAGGCGCACCCGGCTGAGCTTGGGGGTGAAGGTATGCACCCGCAGCGTGTATTGAGTGGCGGGGGGTGTCTTCGCCTCTTGGGCTTTTTTGCGCTTGATCAGCCGAACGCCCAGCCCCACCAGCACGACGACGAGAAGGAGAAGGATCAGAACTTTGACGATTTTTTTCATCGGTGATTTCCTTGATGGATCGAGATTTTTCGCGAAACAGGCCGTGCCTTGCCGGCTCCTTCGAGACGGAGGCCGCTCATCGGACCACCTTTTCCAGGTCATTGCCGTAGAGCACCGCCAACTCTCCCAGGCTCTGCCAATAGCCTGCCTCGGCTTCATACAGAGCGCTCTGGCTCTGCAGCAGGGACTCTTCGTAGCGCAGATACTCCTCTTCGCTCATGCGTCCCGTATCGAAGGCCACTTTGGCGTAGCGCAGAAGTTTCTTCTCTTTGGCGACGCTGCGCGCGGCCAGATCCCGGCTGCGGCGCTGCAGCTTAAGCGTGCGGCGTAGCACGCGGGCCTGAGCCGTTAGCTCCTGACGGGTTTTGGCCAGGCGGTAGCGCTCTTTCATCCACTCCACCCTCGCTTTTTCGATGCCGGTATAGGCCGACTTGTCGAAGATCGGCATCGTAAATCCGATGCCGTAACTGCCGTAGCCTCGATGGACGTGATCGCCGCTTGCATGAGGCCCCATGAGGACGGGATTCTGCCCGTAGCTCTCGGTCCAACTGGCACTCGCGCCCACCACGGGATAGAGCTTGCTCTTGGCCGCTTCGATCTCGTGGGCTTTGGCCTCAAGCAGCCACTCCACGGGACGGGTGGCGAAGAGTTGCTTCGTCTGCAGCGAGCCGCGGCGGCGAATCGGCGCGGGGGCGGCGGGCCGCAGGCCCGTCAGCGCTTCGATCGTTCCGAGGACCTGGGCCTTTTTGGCCTCCAGGGCATCCCGGGCGATCTCCAGGCGATCCAGCGCCACCTCCATTTTGGTCTGGGCGACGCCGGGGGCGCGGCCGCTTTGGACCTTGAGCCGGGTATCGGCGAGGACCTTTTCGATGGAGCGCCGCCTTGCGCGAAGTGCCCGATCCAGGGCCTCCAGATAGCGCCACCGGGCGTCGGCTCCCAGGAGCATCGCTTCGTTTTGCAAGATCTTCAGACGCTTTTTGGCCCGGGCGCTCATGGCCATCGCTTCGGCTTTGCGGCCCAGAGCGTAGAGTTCGCGCACATAGAGGGGGATGGTCACCTTGGCGCCGATGCGTTCGATAGTCGTAGCAAAGGGTAGCGGCTTGCCCTCCGTTGCTAGCCTGGTCGACTCCGCCGGAGACATGGGGCGCAGGTTGGTCGGGGAGTTGTAGTGCTCTGCGTTGCCAAAGAGGGTGATCGTCGGCAGCAGTTTTTCGCGCACCTGCCATACTCCTAGACGGGCGGCTTGCTCTTGCATCCGATCCATCTGAGTGACGGGGTGTTTTTTGAGGGCGCGAAAGAGCTGCTCCATCGTCGTCGCCTCCGCCCCCGCGGCCACTAGCGCAATCAGCGCGATCGTCCGTCTCATGCCTCGTCTCCTTTGCGCACGGTGCGCAGAATTTTTTGAGCCAACTCTTGGGAGAGATCTTTCATATTGGGCTCGGGCAGGCTTTCTCCTCCCTGCTCCAGGCAGGCCACTACCCGGCTGCGCAGATCGTGGGTGGTCTGGTGCATGATCAGCGTCGAGACGGTCATAAGCTGGATCTGCATCGGATTATTCAGCTCGAAGGCTCCCTCCTCGCTCCCCTCGCTCAGGATCGCCGTCAGCCTCCCCAGGGTCCGGGAGAGTTCGCACACCGCGCTCTCGGGCATATGCGCGCCGTTGTCGGCGAACTCGTGAGCCAGGATCGCCGCGAAACAGCGGTGCTCTTGCAAAAACGCCCCGAAGGTCTCGATGTAGGCGCGCAGTTTCTCTGCGGGAGCTTCCTGCTGCGTCGCTTCCACGATCGCATTCCCCAGCTTCTGCAGCCGCTCGATCAGCACCGCTTCGTAGAGCCCCGCCTTGTCCTTGAAGTGGTAGTAGATCGCCGGCTTGGTGATCCCCACCTCTTCGGCGATGGCATCGAGCGAGATCCCCTCGTAGCCGTAGCGGGAGAAGTGCCGCGCCGCCGTGAGCATGATCTGCTCTTTTTTGTTGGATTTTCGTGCCATGCTTACCTCTTATTTACTTATCGTGAGGTAAGTATACAACGACTTGGAGTCCTTTTCGCTGAATCCATCGCAGGCTAAGCTCTCGTCACGATCTGCGATTCGTTTCGAGCTCTTGCCGAGTCAAGCCCCAGACGAAAAGAGCCGCCGAGAGCCCGGCGGCGGCAAAAACCATCAGCATCACCATGATCTGATAGCGCGCCGCGATCAGCGGAGAGACTCCCGAGAGAATCTGCCCCGTCATCATTCCGGGCAGCGAGACCAGTCCCACCGCAAAGAGGGCGTTGAGTACGGGGATCAACGCCGAGCGCATCGCCGCACTGCGCGCGACCAACGGAGCGCTGCCTTCTCGACGCTCCGCTTCATAGCGCTCTGCGGCAAGGGAGACGCTGTTCATCGCATTGGCAAAGACCATTCCCGCCAGAGGGATCATATAGTCTGGCCGATACCATGGGTGCAGATTTAGCACCCCCTGAGTCACCAGCAAGAGGGTCGTCCCTCCCCCAAGGGCGATCGAGACCACTCCCAGCGTCAACAGCTCCCGTCTGCGCCCGGGAACGGTCCGCAGAGCGATCCAGGTAGCAAAAGCCAGCATCACCCCAAGCACCCCTATGACGATCCAGCCGCTTCGGGCACTGAAGATAAAGATCA
>JALSTG010000014.1 GCA_026983875.1 Campylobacteraceae bacterium | reverse complement strand
CTCTTAGGAGAAGATCACGATCGACTGGATCTCCGTAAACTCTTCCAGGGCGAAGCGGGGCCCCTCCCGCCCCACGCCCGAGAGCTTGACGCCGCCGTAGGGCTGGACGTCGAAGCGCACCGTGGGGATGTCGTTGACCACCACGCCGCCGGACTCGGAAGCGTCGATGAATTCTCTGGCGGTCTTGAGGGAGTCGGTAAAGATCGAATACTGCAGACCGTAGGGAGAGGCGTTGATCTTCTCCAGAGCCGTCTGCATATCGGGGACGCTGACCAAAGAGACCACGGGGGCGAAGACCTCTTCGCAGACGATCTTCATCTCATCGGTAACGTCGGTGACGATGGTGGGAGGGAATATCCCGTCGACCTCTTCGCCGCCAACCAGGATCGTCGCCCCTTCGTTGCGGGCACTGGCTACCCAGCTCTTGGCCCGGTGACGGGCGTCGTCGTCGATCAACGGTCCCATGAAGGTCTCATCCTCGTAGGGAGAGCCGACCTTGAGAGCCTTCGTCTCCTTGGCCATCAATTCGGCGAACTCCTCGTAGACCGCCTCGTGGACGTAGATCCGCTGCAAAGAGATGCAGACCTGTCCGCTGTTATAGAAGGAGCCGAAGGCACACTTGGCCGCCGCATCGGCCAGATCGGCATCTTTATCCACATAGGTCGCCGCATTGCCTCCCAGCTCCAGAGAGACCTTCTTGATCCCAGCTTCAGATGTGATGATCTTGCCCACGGGAACGGAGCCGGTAAAGCTGATTACCCTGGGGATGGGACTTTTGACCAGGGCCGAGCCCACCTCCGCATCGCCGTAGACGACACTGAGGGCATCGGGGACAGCATGCTCGGACTCGATGAAGAGCTTGGCCAGTTTGTAAGCTGTCAGAGGGGCTTCGGGGGTAGGCTTAAGCACCACGGCGTTGCCGGCCCCCAAAGCCGGACCGATCTTGTGGGCGATGAGATTGAGGGGGAAGTTGAAGGGGGTGATACAGACCGCCACGCCCACGGGAATCCGGCGCCAGTATGCCATGGCATCCCGACCGCTGGGGGCCGCGTCGGTAGGGATCGTCTCCCCGCCGAAGCTCACCAGCTCTTTGGCCGTCAGTTCCAGAGTCTCGGCACAGCGCTGCACCTCGATCCGGGCGAAGTGAATCGGCTTGGCGATCTCGTCGACAATAAGCCGGGCGAACTCCTCTTGGTTTTTTCGGATCTTGGCCGCCACATCCTCCAGCCAGGCAATGCGCTGATGCAACGGAGCCTTGGCCGCCGCTTTGGCCGCGATCTTTGCGATCTCCAGCGCTTTTTTGGCATCCTCGGCCGAGCAGACCGGCGCCTTGCTCACCACCTCCCCGTTGTAGGGATTTTTTCGCTCGATTAGCGTTTCTCGGGACTCTTCCGTGGAGCCGAAGAGGATCTTCGCCTCCCGGCTCTCCTCTTCACCGCCAAAGAGATTGAACAGGGCCATTGCTTCTCCTTTTCCGGTAATTCTTCGTAGTTAGATTGTAGCCAAAAGCCCATTAAGCCGGGCGCAAGCCTACTCCTTGAAACGGTCTCTATCCTCTACCATATCGCCTCTTCCAGAGTTGCCGCGACTGCAGCTTCCCTCCTCGTAGTAGCTGCGTTTGAGGATAAATTTCCAGACAAAATCTTTGACGATGAGGATACCGCAATAGATCCATAACAGATCCAAGACCCAGTAACGGGGATAATCCAGCCCGTATACCAGTGCCGGATAACCCAAAATCATCGGCCATTTGAAATAGTAGAAAAAGAGGATCCCCGCCCCGTAAATCTCTCGCCATAGTTTTTGCATTGATGCTACCTTAGAAAAGTTTTTTGACGAAATCGCCTAGGGGATTGCCTGATTCGCGCAACTCTTTGGGAATCGCTTTTTGGATCTTTTTATCCAACCCCTTCTTTTTGAGAAGCTTTTCCGCTTTTTTGGCGAGATCCTTCGTCAGCAGGGGAATCACCCGGGGACGGGCCAAGGGACCGCGAAGCTGAAGACGATAGAGTTTGCCCCGATCTTCAATGGAGACCGTCGCGTCGATCGTCCCTTTGATCCGATCGATTTTTCCTTTTTTGACACTCAGCCGCAAGCGCTGAGAGCGAGCATCGAAATCGAAAAGCACCTTCGGTCCGTCGATCACCGAGCTAAAGAGTGCCTTGTCGAAGATCTCCTTGCTTAGATCGTAGCGCAACATTCGAGATGCAACCGTCGTCAAAGGGCCGGGCAGCAGACGGGCTCGACTCAGCTCGGCAGCCAGCGTCCCCTTTTGGGTTGCGAGGTTCATCCGTAGATCGCTGGCAGCCGTCCCTTTGATCAACGCTGGATAACCCAACATTTTCAGAAGCGATTCGGCTTGGAGTTGGACCGTCTTTACCCTCAGGAGAGATCCCTCCAGGCGATAGTCGATCCGACCTCCCCACTCGTTGCCGCTGCCGGCGAGGTGAAGGCGTCCGTCCCAGCCTATTTTGCCCGCTAAGGCCAGAGGACCGTGATAAGTGCGTCCGGTCAAAGACTTGAGCCGTGCCAGCTCCGGGATCCTCAGCCGGTAGTCTCCTTCACAGCTGCCCCGGTCGAGACGAATCCGGCAGTGTTCCACAGCCAGTTGTGCCATCGGAGTCTCCAGATGCCACTGGGCATCGACCCGCTCCCCGCGGATTTCGCCCTTGCCTTTAAGCCGAAGACGCAGTTTGGGGCCCGGGTCGATCTCGAAGCTTTTTTTCAAGACCTGACGATCGAGGGATCCCGAGGCGGTCAGGGAGAACATTCCGATGCGTTGCTGCAGGTCCGAAAGCATCAAGACTCCGTCGACCTGAGAAGCCCTCAGTAGAGGGGGCTGACCCGCCATTCGCAGGAGCCGCGCACCGTTAACCTTCTCCAGGCTCACCTTAAGCCGATTACCCCCATAGACAAAAGAGCTCTTCCCGCCGAAAGAGGGGCTCTCTCCTTCGATCTTGAGATACTTTTTAAGGGGCAGGTAGTGGGCGGCACCGCTGACTTCGATCTCTCCTTTTGCCCCCGCTTTCCCCAAAGCTGCAATCCTGGAGAGTTCAGGGATCTTCAGGAGATATTTCGCGTCCAGCACCCCGTTTGCCAGGGCATAGCGAATCTCCGGTAGACGCAAATCGAGGAGACGATTTCTATAATCGGCCGTGGCACTAAGCCGCCCCTTCTTCAGCAAACCTTCGCTTTGGAAGCTGAAATCCAGGAGTTTCCCGGGATCACTGCCGGTCAGTTTAGCCAATTCGACACGATCCCAGGCTCCCGCTCCCTTCAAGCGATAGCTGCCGGAAACCTTTTTGCCGAGATCTTTCAGTCGGGCTTTGGCACTGAAGTGTCCCGTAGCGACCAAGGGTGCTTGCCCCGTCAAGGCAAGTAGCTGAGGAATCCCTGCCTTCTCGAAGTCCAGCGTCAGTCGTCCGCTGTCGTAGAAAAAGGCGCTTCTTCCCTCCAGACTAGGACTCTCTCCCTGGATCTGCACGACACGTTTGGGCCGGTTGATATAAAGTGCTCCATCCATTTTCCAGGGGCCATAGAGGGGGATCGGAGTCAAACTTTTAAGCTGAGAAAGCTCGGGGATCGAGAGGCGGTAGCGGCTTTTGAATATTTGCAGCAGACTGTCGCTGCGAAAGCCTTCAAGCTCCAGATCCGCCAGTGGAGTGTGAAGCTTTGCCTCTCCGCGAATCAACCCCTTGACAATACGAAACGCTCCGTCAAGGCGGTAACGCTCGACTTTGGGAAGCTCTATGCCAAACTCCCGCTTCAGTGCGCTGGGATCAAGCCGGCCTTCCCGGACACTCAGGCGCGCCGAGCCTTCGGGATGCTCGGCGTCAAGCCGAGGCATATCGACACTCAGATCCAGGGCTCCCGTCGCATAAGGTGGCATCCCGGCCAGAGCCAGAAGCTGATCGACTTTGGCGCCTTCGGCGTGAACTTGTATCCCCCGCAGCCCCTCTTCCATAAGTGTGAAGCGATAATCCAATCGCGCGCCGAAGGCTCGGCCGCCTCCCTGGATCTTCAGACGGGAGGGCTCCCCTTTGACACTTCCCTTCAGGGCCAATTCCAGAGGGTAGCGCTTGCCGTCCAGGAGCACTTCCTTGGCATCGATCCGGGTGAGCAGGTCAAAACGAGGACCGATCCATCGCACCGGCCCCTCGGCCCGAAACCGAATCGTCCCGTCCGCACTTCCCGCAAGCTTCAGAGAAGCGAATCCCGGTTCCAACTTGTTCAGGACGATGCGATGATCCGGTACTTTATGGGAGAGATAGAAATTGACCAGAGGCAGCAGGATCTTCTCCTGCCCGACTTTCGTAAAGAGTACGCCGGCAACACCGCCGACGATCAACACCAGAATGATTAAAATTTTTTTCATCGGCTTCCAAATCCTGAAGGAGAGTCATTTGGCTATTATATCCAGTCGGCTCTAAGGAAGCCCTAGAGCTTCGCTTCGACGCTTAGAGTGCTCCCAGGGCCTTTTTGACGTTATCGTCGGCCATGGAGATGTTCCATTGGGGCTCCCAGACCACCTCGACCTCCACGTTTTTGACCCCGGGGACACGCATCTCCACCGCATCCTTGACCCACTGGGTCAGCATCTGATGCAGAGGGCAACCCCGGGTCGAGAGGGTCATGACTACCTTGACGTTGCACTCTTCATCGATCAGTACATCGTAGATCAGCCCCATCTCCACCAGATTGAAGCCCACCTCCGGGTCGATGACGTTTCGTACCGCATCATAAACCTGCTCTTTTGTAATCTCACACATTGCTTTTTCCTTCATCATTTTCTCAATAGTAGCGTTGCGAGGCAACGCCATCCTAAATTATTCACTATTCATTATTCACTATTCACTTCTTACGGTCGTTTCTCGACCGTAAGAGAGCATCCACTTCACACTGGCAAGCATAAAGCCCGCTCCCACGATAAACAGCGCTACCCCACCGGTGTAAAGGTCCTTCCAGCCTACGAGGATGCCGATCCCGGCCACGACGACTCCGGCGACAGTGAAGTAAAACTCCCACTCGGCCATCTTCTTAGGGTACATCTCATGAAGCATCGGTACCTTCTCCTTGCCCACCAGAGGGCTGTAACGCTCGAACCAGACTAGAAAAGGGATGATCTTGTAGAGGTGCCCCGTAATCAAAAAGGTGATGAAGCCCATGATCAAAAACCATGCTGAGGCCAGGATCAGACGCTCCGCACCGAAGATCTCCGCCGGCACCGCCAGCAAAACCGCCGCCACCAGCGATCCGTAGCCGAAAAACATGGATCGGGCCCAGATATCGTTCTCTTTTCGCGCCCGCACCCGGTAGATCAGCACGATCTGCCACAGGTAGAGTCCCACGGCAAAGAGCATCACGAAGATTGCGGCAAAACGCCCGAAACTAAAGCCGATTAGAGTCGAAAAGAGGTGAAGCAGTACTCCGCCGACCAT
>JALSTG010000013.1 GCA_026983875.1 Campylobacteraceae bacterium | reverse complement strand
CGACACCTGCGCCTACCTGTTCCCGCAAAGCGCTCTTGTCCAAAGATTTCGACAGAATGATCAAGGCCTCTTCTACCCGAGCCAGAATCACATTATGCACAATCTCCAAAGAGATAGTGTTGCGCTTCTCCTCGTCTCCTATAATCGGAAGCTCAACCGATTCACTGGAACTCTCCAAAAGATTCCCGTGACGGATCTTGACGCTCTCGGCAATACTAAGAGGCGTATGCAGCGCCATGGATAGATCGTTGGTGATATGATTGGATCCCACGGCAAGAAAATCGTTGTAGCGTATGGAGTTGCCCACGTGAACGATCAAGCTGCTGGTCTGCCCTCCCATATCGATCACACAGACCCCCAGCTCACGCTCGTCCTCTCCCATAACCGCCAAAGCTGATGCATAGCTATTTAGTACGATTCCTTCGATCTCCAATCCGGCAGAACGTACGGCTTTTTTCAAGTTGCTGAGTGCGGACTTCTGGGTCATAACGATATTGACGTCCACTTCCATCCGGCTGGCGTTCATCCCATAGGGATCTTCGATAAAGTCCTGTTCGTCCACTTTAAATTTGTAGGGCAGTACGTGGATCACTTCGAATTCATTGGGGATGTTGGCATTGTAAAGCGCCGTATCCATTACGCGTTTGATCTCCTTGATGGAGATGTCTTTGTGGGGAATGTTGACGACACCGGTAGAGTTGATGCTTCGGGCATAGGCGTTAGAGATAGAAACGGTAGCGACGGAGATATTGTTGCCGGCGATGCGACGGGCATCCCCCAAAGCTTTTTTGATCGATTTGGCCGCCAACTCGATATTGGTGATGACGCCCTTTTTGACACCTTGGCTTTTGGCGACGCCGTGACCCGTCACGGTAATCGAATTGTCTTCTCCGATTTCCGCTATGACTGCGGCAATCTTTGTAGAACCGATATCAATGGCGAGAACCGTTTTGGACAAATCAGAATCCTTTGACAAATGCTTGAACGGGATACTTTTGAGAGAGCTCTTTTAAAAGTGCCTGTTGAAATTCCCCTTGTTTGATCCTGTCGGCTGCAGAAACAAGCTCACGAGAAACATTCACATCACTCTCCGAAATTTTCTGGTCTACTATCGTGTAAACCAGATATTTTTTATTTATTGATATGATACCGGTTTTTTTATTAGAAGTAAATAAGTTTTGTACCACTTGTGAACTTTCGAGTAAATCTAAGGGGGGAAGCGTTTCAGGATGTGTCAGGCTCAAATATTTGCTCTCTTTTGTCAACTTGGCCGGAGTTTTTGACAACGCCTCGGCCCGGCTTTTAAGCGCCTGCGCCTTGGCCTCGGCAAGCCAAGCCTTTTCAAGCCGAGCCTTAGCCTCCTCGAAGCTCATGGGACGGGAAGGAATGCGCTCAAGAAGTTTTAGCGTCGCATAGCGATCCCCTACGGGCTTGGGCTTTATTAGTGTCCCTACGGAGCTTTGTTGCAACGCTTCCCATAGCGCTTTGGATAACAGGGGGTCATTTAGAGCCAATGTTTTAACTTCACTGGCTTCTTTTTTCCCTTTTTTCAGCGCGATATAATCCAGCAGAGCTTTTTTCTTCCCTTTTTTGACTCTGTAATCACGCTCCACTGCCGCTTTAGCCTTCTCGTAACCCAGCTCTTTGCCTTCTGCATCGGTATAGTTGAAACTATTTTTTCGATAAAAGCTCTTAAGCGCATCCTCACTGACATTGACATCATTTGTTTGGGTCCAGAGAATGGCAACTTTGAATTTTTTGGGCGTTTTGTACTCTTCTTTATGCTTTTGCCAATATTGCTTCAATGCCGATTCGTCGGCTTGGGGTTGAATTGCATCGGGAGAGAGTACTTCATAGCGAATCTTGTCACGGATGCTCAAAGCGGCAGCGACTACCTGCTTTTCGAAAGGAACCGCTTTTTTGTTCAAGAGTTTCATCAACTTCTCGATGATCAAATCGTCGCGGATGATTGCTTCAAACTCCTTCGCTTTGATCCGGCGAGCGTTGAGAAAAGTCATATAGATCCGCTTGTCAAATGCCCCCTTGTTTTGAAAGGAGGGGATTTGTGCGATCGCTTCGGCCAACTCCTCATCGGAAACGACAATTCCGTACTCCTGAGCGAGATTGAGAAGATAAGCTTGCATAACCAGCTGGTTGTAGGCCTGCCGGGGCAGTTGCATCTCTTTGGCTTTAGCATCGTCGAAAGCTCCGCCGAGTTGCTGAGCAACCTGCCGCTTGAGATTCTGGTAGGTAAAATTGAACTTCTCCTGGGAGATGGTCACATCACCTACTTTCGCAATCGCACCTGCTTTGGAGCCGTACTGATAGGCCCCCCACCCGACGAAACCGGCTCCGATAAAAGCGATAGTAGCGATCCAAATGGTGATCACCAGGTATTTGTTATGTTTTTGCATCCATGCGATCATGCCGTGACTGCCTTATGTTAGAATTTGTCCAATATTTTAGTCAAGTTGTGATTAAGGAGGGATTACCCTCTTTTGAACGTAAAAAAATGAAGGAGACTTATGACCAATACCCAATGGATGGAGCGTGATCTCCGGGTTCTCTGGCATCCCTGTACCCAGATGAAAGATCACGAGCATCTGCCCTTGATTCCCATCGCCCGGGCTGAAGGTGTCTGGCTCTATGATTTTGACGGTCGGCGTTATCTCGACGCCATCAGCAGTTGGTGGGTCAATCTCTTCGGCCACGGCCATCCAAAAATTGCCGAGGCGATCGCCGGGCAGGCGAAAAAGCTAGAACACGTATTGCTCGCCGGGTTTAGCCATCGCCCGGCCATCGAACTGGCCGAGCGGCTCGTGGCCCTTACGCCCCAAGGGCTGGAAAAGGTCTTCTATGCCGACAACGGTTCCAGTGCCATCGAAGTCGCTTTGAAGATGAGCTACCATTTCCACCGCAACCGGGGTGAAGAACGTTCCCTTTTTCTTTCGCTGAGCAACAGTTACCACGGGGAGACTCTCGGAGCCCTCAGCGTCGGCGACGTCGCTCTCTACAAAGAGACCTACCAGCCCCTACTCATCAGAAATATCCAGACTCCCGTCCCCCGGGACAATAGCCCCGAGGCAAGCGAAGAGGCCCTCGAGGCCTTAGCCAAAATTCTCGACGACTGGGATGAAGAGATCGCGGCGATGATCGTAGAGCCTTTGGTACAGGGTGCGGGAGGAATGCACATGTACGGACCCGACTATCTCCGCGGTGCCCGGGAATTGACGGCACGCTACGGCGTCCACCTTATCGCCGACGAAATTATGACGGGCTTTGGACGAACCGGTACGATGTTTGCCTGCGAACAGGCTGGGATCTCTCCAGACTTCATGGCACTTTCCAAAGGCTTGACCGGGGGCTTTCTCCCGCTATCCGCCGTTTTGACCAGCGACGAGATTTACGGAGCCTTCTACTGTGATTACCATGAATACAAAGCCTTCCTGCACTCCCATAGCTACACCGGCAATCCTCTCGCCTGTGCTGCGGCCCTGGCGACTCTTGATATCTTCGAGACGGAGCAGATTTTATCCCGAAACCAGGCCAAAATCCGACAGATTTCGGAAAACCTTCAACGCTTTACAAAACTTGACCCCGTTAAAAGTATCCGCCAGACCGGTATGATTGCCGCCGTAGAGATGATCGACTTTCCCGCCGAGGCTCGTAAAGGCCTAGAGGTTTACCGTTACGGGTTGGAACATGAAGTACTGCTACGCCCCTTGGGCAATGTCATCTACTTCATGCCTCCTTATGTCATTACACAAGAGCAGATCGATAGGATGATGGGGGTGGCTTACGAAGGAATAAAGAGTTTGAGTTGAGACCTTGGAGCTATTGCCTCTCACTGAATATCTAGATTTCTCTACTGACGATTGACCGATAGAAGACATACATTATATTAAGCTGCATTAAAATGCTCCGGTGTATTAGCTTTTATCCTTTTTCTTTGGAAGGGGTATAGCAACGTTAGGTAGACTTACTTTTTTAAAAACTCCCAAAAGACCTCGCGAGCTCTTGAGCCGTTCATAATGTTTCCTGGCTCTAGCAATCCCCATCTCCGCCGCTTCTTCATAGAGCAGCAGTGCCATTTGGCGATCTTTCCCGATGCCGATGCCGTGTTCGTAAAATTGCCCCAGATCACAGATCGCCTCGGCAAAGTTTTGGTCAGCAAGGGTATTGATTTGGGTGAAAGCTTCGGCGTGATCCTGCTCGATAATCTCTCCACGAAACAATTCCCGAGCCAAAAGGAACTGGGCAAATTTTGATTCGGTTGCCGCCGCCAGGAGCAGAACCATCGCCGCCTCGAATTTTTTCCCCTCCTCTTTGTATTCTTGGTACTTCCTGAGAAAGGCTTCGATCTCCTCTTCGGTATATCCTTCGGTTGAAATCTTCTTCTGCATCCGCTCGACTTCTTCGGGGATTCTCCCTTCATTGTCTATCGGAGGGAACTGATGAATCATATTTCGGAATTTTTGGCTGATATAGGAAATCGGCGTGTAACGGACAGCCTCCTCGCCAGAACTCTTAGCTACATTGTTGTGCTCCACAGATTCCTCGTCCGGTTTCCTGGCTTCAAGTGACGCGGCGGATGAAAATCTTTCTTCTTCCTTCGCATCTTCACGCTCTTGAAGATCGACTCCAAAGGCTTCATCTTCGGGAGATTCCTCCCGTTTCACGATCTCCTCTTCCCTAACGGGCTCGACGGCTTGCGTAGCACGCTCTGCCGTTTCGGAAGTTTCATCCTTCGATACTTCCGGGACTTGCGAGTGGGTGCTGCTCTGCTTGTCGGGAGTCTCCTCTTCCGGTGAATTCTGCCGAGATTCCAAGCCAAACTCCGGTGCGGGGGAATACTCCCGCGTCGCCGGCGTTTCACGCTGCCGAGAGAGACGGAGGATATCCTCCAGATCCAAAACTCTTTCGCTCTCTTCTTCCTCCTCCTCTTCCGTCTCCTCCAAGCCAAAAAGTCCGAGATCTTCCGTCTTTTCGATTCTCTTTTGGGGGCGCGAGGAGGCGGGAGTCTCGAAAAAATCATCCTCCAAGGTCTTGGCATAATGCTTCATCTCATAGAGTGCCTGCCGATAGTTGCGACTCTCGAGCAAATCGATAATTTCATTGAGTTTGTCATCAAGGCTCAAAGAACGCAACTTCTCACATTGAAGGTCAATCGTTCGAAAATCACCCAATTTCACTGCCAGCCTGATGATCTCAAATCGTGTAGTAATCTCTTCCATCGCTTTTTTCTCCGCATCATTTGGTAGCCCAGAATACAGAATCATAACATAGCAATCTATGATTTATGTTAAATAATATAGAAGGCTCTAGACTAGCAACCCTTTCGTTTGAGATACTCGTTCAGCCTTGAGTTGATAATATTATACATGGTTTCGTTGGATTTCCTCCATCGAAACTCACACTCCTTGAGATGAAGCTCGAAGTTCT
>JALSTG010000012.1 GCA_026983875.1 Campylobacteraceae bacterium | reverse complement strand
TTGGCGGAGTTGATGATGGGGCGCCCGCCGATGCGACGAAGTCCCGTCTCCATGGTCGCCACGTTGGTCGCGTCGGGCATGAGCGGCAAGGGAATCTTCTGATTGTACAGAGCGATCACCTCCTTCATATCCTTGGCCCCGTCCCGGCCGGCGAACTCCACGTTGACGTCCAGGGCGTGGGCTCCTGCACGCACCTGCTCCTGGGCCACGGTCAGGGTTCCTTCGTAATCTTCGGAGAGGATTAGCTCCCGAAAGGCTTTGGAGCCCGTGGCGTTGGAGCGCTCTCCGATGAGCAGAGGCGCGGGCTCCTGGAAGAGCTCCGTCGAGTCGAAAAGCGAAGCGATGGAAGGGGGGATCGATCCGGTAACCGGGCGAGGCTTTTTACCCTCTAGTGTCTTGGCCAGTGCCTGGATATGCTGGGGTGTGGTCCCGCAACAGCCCCCGAGGAAGCTCACCCCGTCGAACTCAGTGAACTCCAGCTGTTTGGCGGCGAACTCTTCGGGCCCCATGGGATAGTAGGTGTAGCCCCCCCGGTTCTGGGGCAGACCGGCATTGGCGTGGACGCTGATGGGGAATTTACAGCGCTCGCTGAGGGTCTTGAGATGTTTTTTGACCTGATCGGGGCCGGTACCGCAGTTGAACCCCAGGGAGAGGATCTCGAAGGGCTCCATGATCGTCACGATCGTCGCCGCGTCGGTCCCGATGAGCATGGAGCCGCTAAGCTCGATCGTCACCGAGACCATGATCGGAAGCGCCGCAGATTTTTCGGCATTGGCCGCTTCGCAGGCGTGCAGCGCCGCTTTGATCTGCAGGGGATCCTGGCACGTCTCCAGCAAAAATACGTCGCATCCTCCGTCGATAAGCCCCCGGGCGGTCTCGAGATAGCCTTCGAAGATCGCTTCGTAATCGATATGCCCCAGACTGGGCAGCTTGGTCCCCGGCCCGATGGAGCCCAGGACGAAGCGGGGCTTCTCCTCCGTAGCGTACTCGTCGCAAACCGCTTTGACCAATTCGGCCCCTTTGCGGGCCAATTCGTAAGCCCGATGCCCCAAACCGTACTCCTCCAGGACCCAGGGCATGGCGCCGAAGGTGTTGGTCTTGAGCATGTCCGCTCCCGCCATGGCGTAGCGTTTGTGGATACGGCCGATGATCTCGGGAGCCGTGGCGTTGAGCAGTTCGTTGCACCCCTCTTGGCTTTTGCCCTCTTCATCCAGCCACGCTTCGGCGGGAACCTCCAGATCCTGGATCTGGGTCCCCATGGCTCCGTCGATGACCAGATAGCGCTCTTTGATCAGCGATTCGATTGTTTTACGGATACTCAAACGGCGATCCTCTCGGTTAAGAATTTCGCCATTTTATCACACCACGCCCATCTTCTACTGTGCAAACTCCCCCGACACGTCCGCCGATCGCCGATGAGTCTCCTCGTCTCCGCCACGGTGCATCGAAAGAACCTCTTGATGGTTTTTCCAAAAATCTTCAAAACTCTTTTGGATATTCATCGTCTGCCCTCGGCGAAAAGCCGCCCTGGAGAAATGCTCCCGCGTCCTTCGATCCTCGGCGAGATCTCTCAACGCTCGAAGCCAATCCTCCTTTTGCATCGATGCGACGATCCGGCCGCATTCGGGCCCGACGAAATCGAGATGCCCCCCCCTTGAAGAGACGATCACCGGCGTAGCCGACGCCATCGCTTCCAAAATCGTCTGCCCCAGCGTCTCGGTGGTCGAAGGGGTGACGAAAAGATCGGCGGCGGCATAAAGAAACGAAAGTTCCGCCCCTGCACGATGACCCAGGTAAAAAATCCCCTCTTCTTCTCTTCCCCGGACGTGAGCCTCCATCCTTCCGTTTCCGGCGATGATCAAAGAGGCTTCGACCTTCAATCGACGACGAAACTCTCTCCAGACTTCCAAAAGAAAATCGAAATTTTTCTCCCGGCTCAACCGTCCCACATAAAGGATCTTGATCCCTCCGCGCGGAATGCCGAACTCTTCCCATCCGAAACGATCCGCATGGCGAGGGTGGAAACGCTCGGTGTCGGTCCCCGCCTCGAGGGTGCGACAGCGACTCTCATCGACCCCCACCCGACGATGCACGATGGGACGATACACTCCCGAACGGGTCAGCACCCGGTCGAAATCCCCGTAAAACCGCCGCATCGTCGCATAGGTAAATTTTTCTATCTCCTTCCTGTGCGTATTGTCGTAGAGATAGCTGGGAAAATCGGTATGGTAGGTTGCGACGATCGGCAAACCTGCCTTTTTGGCCAAGCGTTTGCCGTAGATCCCGACCGGTCCTGGCGTCGAAATATGGACGATATCCGGCTCGAAAGCTTCAAAGGCTTTTCGTAACGCTCCAAGAGGCGGAAAGACTAGATCCAACTGGGGATAGAAAGGCATCGCCATACGAAAGAAAGGAGGAGGATTGACGCATCCGCCGCTTTTCTCCCCGAAGGATTTGAGCGTACTGGTAAAGATCCGAAGTTCGCGTTTTGCCTCTCGGGCACAGCGATTCATATCTTGCAAAAATCTCGAGACCCCATTAGCATCGTAAAAGGTATCGGTAAAGAGAGCGATTTTCATCCCAAAACTCTATCGTGACAAGATCGCAGCTTCGTAACGGCTCGGTATCCAAACTGTTTCCTCCCGAAGATAGAATCCATCTCATGAAATACAAAGCGATCTTCGTCTCCGATCTGCATCTTGGAATGCGCTACTCCCAGGCGGAAAAGTTCGTCGACTTTCTGCGTCATCATGAAGCCGATACGATCTATCTCGTCGGCGACATCATCGACGGCTGGGCGATCCGGCGCAGATTTGTCTGGAAACAATCCCACTCCGACGTCATCCAAAAGCTTCTACGCAAAGCCCGCAAAGGAACCCGCGTCGTCTTCGTCCCCGGCAACCACGACGAATTTCTGCGCCCCTTCGTCCCCCTCATGCTGGGAGACCGGGTAGAAATTCTCGAGGAAGCGATCTACGAATCGGTGCACGGGAAAAAGTACTTCATCACCCACGGCGACTATTTCGATTCGGTCACCATGACTAAAAAATGGGTGGCCAAGCTGGGAGATATGGGGTATGAAGTGCTCCTTCGAATCAACCACTTTCTCAATCTTTTTCGGAGAAAACTGGGATTTTACCGTTATTGGTCCCTCTCGAAGTACGTCAAGGACAATGTAAAAAAATCGGTCAACTTCATCACCGACTTTGAAACCGTCCTGGCGACCCACGCCAAGAAGAGAGGCTACGACGGTATCATCTGCGGCCATATCCACAAGGCGGAGATCCGCCCTATCGACGGGATCGACTACTTCAACTGCGGCGATTGGGTCGAATCCTGTACCGCCCTCGTCGAAACGCCGGAGGGAGAGTGGAAAATCATCGAATGGCACAAAGAAGCGACCTGAATCCCTCCCGTTTCTTTTTAAAAAATCAATCCAATATTTTCACAAGGGAAAACCATGCAATCATTTACAAAGATCGAAGAGTCTCTGAGTAAACTCGCACATGAGATGCTTGAACGAAGGGTCGAAGAGGAAACGCTCCTCTACCCCCAATCCTTCACCAATATGCAAGACTTTTTGAGCCTCAAAAAACACGATTTACGCCCGTTGCAACAAGAGCTCAAAGAGTTGGGGCTCTCCTCCTTGCACCATGCGCACATGCATCTGCACCATACGATCGAACACGAACAGGCCATCCTGCGCTGCATGGGATCGGAGCCTTGGAATCCTCCCAAACTTCCCACCACCTCTCCCTCTCCCCGGCGTGCCGTCGAAATCCTCCGGGAGCGCTCCTGCTTCCTCAAAGGCGATGCCCCCCACAGTGCGGTGATGCTTACGCTCCCTTCCGACTCGGTTCGCCGGCCCGAGTTCGCCGCCATGCTCGCACGTAGCTCCGTCTCCATCGTACGGATCAACACCGCACACGACACCCCCGAAATTTGGCGATCTATGGCGCAGATGATCCGCAAGATCAACCGTGAAGCACGTTCTACGCATCCCATCCGCATCTACGTCGACCTTGCCGGGCCCAAGATCCGCACCGGATATTTCCGGAGGGTGATCGTCCCATTCAAAACCTGTACCTCCAGGGTTCAGACCCTTGTTCTCATCCCCGAATCGCAAGGAGGCACGCGGATCGAAGAGGATCCCCAATCCCCGGGAAGTTTCCGGGCTTTCGTCGCCGTGGAAGAGGCTTTCTACCGGGAGATGGCCCATGCCGATTACGTAGAGTTCGACGATCACGACCGAAAACCCCGCCATTTCAAAATCGCGGAGTACACCCCGACGCACTGTCGGCTGGAGTGCGGCAAAAAGGTCATGATCACTCCGCAGACTCGATTGACGATCCAGTTGGAAAAGAAAAGTTTCCTCAGCACCCGTCCTTTGCGCTTCGATACGGTGCCCGAAACGATCCGGCTCTTCGCCGGAGACCGCGTCATGCTCTGCAGATCCGACAAAGAGGGCCGAAAGTTCGAAGAAGGAGAGATCCGAGCGCTCATCCCTTGCACGATGGCCGATGCCGTCTTCCCGAAAATTCGAGAAAAGGACCGCATCTACATCGACGACGGCAAGATCGGATTGAGCGTGCTTAAGAAAACCGACGACGGGATCCTGGCCGAGGTGAGCTCCGTCAAACCCGGCGGAGCCGTCGTCCGCGAAGAGAAAGGAATCAACTTTCCCGATACCCCCCTAGACATTCCCGCACTAACGCAGGAGGATATCCGGCATTTGCAAATCGTACGTCCTTTTGCCGACATCATTGGACTCTCCTTCGCCCAAAGCGGCGACGACGTGCGCAAGCTCAAGGAGTTGTTAAACGACACCCCCCAAACCGGCATCGTCGTTAAGGTCGAAACCAAAGAGGGGATACGGGCTTTGCCCGAGATGCTCTTTGAGCTTTTCAGCTGGGAAAACAGCGGGGTGATGTTGGCCCGGGGAGATTTGGCGATCGAAGTGGGATTCGAAAATCTCGCCCGGGTGCAGGAGGAGATCCTCGACCTGTGCGAAGCGGCCCACACGCCGGTGATCTACGCGACGCAGATTTTGGAAAACCTGATGAAAAAAAGCCTACCCTCGCGTGCCGAAGTGATCGATGCCTCCATCGCTCAACGCGCCGAATGCATCATGCTCAACAAAGGCCCTTTCGCCTCCTCCGCCGTTTCGGTATTGGAAAAGATCCTCTCCTCGATGCAAGAGCTTTTTTTCAAAGGGGAACCTCTACTGAGCCCTCTGCATGTCTGGGACGGTTTTCGCGACCGTCTCCTGCACTCCGACGCCTCCTCTCGACCTCATGAAGGGTAAGCGGAAGCGACGGGAGCCCTCCTCGAAGAGGAAAAGCTCGGTTTAGAGTTTGGTCTTGGCCTCTTTCAGAGCCTCGATGACGGCATCGATGTCCGCTTTGGGGATATGGACTTTCCAGTCGGGCTCGTCGTTGGAAGCATCGAGGAAGATGCCGATACTGGCGACGGGTTCACTGCCTGCT
>JALSTG010000011.1 GCA_026983875.1 Campylobacteraceae bacterium | reverse complement strand
TAGTGGTTAAGCGTCAGCCAGAGAATGAGAAAAAAGAGGATCAGGAGCTTGAGAAAGAGCAGCGGCAGCCCCAGAGAGTTGGCACTGATCACCCCCGCCGCACACATGGCACCGGGGACCTGGTCGCTGAGGCGATCGAGAATGAAGACGAAATAGGGAAGCAGCAAAAACTTCAGCGCGAAGACCGCGACAAGAATCGTCATCACCAAATAAGCCCTCCGCTCCAGGGCATACTGCTCTTCGCTATAGCTCTCGAAATCCCAGCGCAGAAGAATATGCACCGAAACCCCCGCGGCGATCGCCAGCAGCACCCAAAGCAGCGATTCGTTCAGAAGATAGACCAGAACCTGGGGGTTGAGCAACAAGGGATTCATCACCGGGAGGCCTCCTGGTGAGTGAATAGTGAATAGTGGATAGTGGATAGTTTAGGTTTGCGTTGCATTGCAACGCTCTTTTTAGTGAAGAGTGAAGAACGAAGAGTGAAGAACTTCGGTAGGCGTAGCTTCTCTGCGCACTTATCCAAAATACTTGAGACTTGAGACTTGAGACTTGCGTCTGCGCCAAAGGCGCCCCCAATTACCATCACCTCACTATCCTCCCATCCTCCATCTCCACCACCCGCACCGGGAAATCCAGCTCCTCGAAGATTGGATCGTGGGTGGCAATGAGGATCGTCTTGCCCAGGTCATGAAGCTGCCCGAGGATCTCCAGGAAGCGGCGGGCGTTGGCACGGTCGAGGTTGGCCGTGGGTTCGTCGCAAAGGACGATCTCGGGATCGGCCGCCAGGGCCCGGGCGATGGCGGCGCGTTGCTTCTCCCCTCCCGAGAGACGACCGGCGCTCTGCCGGGCCTTGTGGGAGATGTTGGCCAGCTGCATCGCCGCGTCGCAGCGACGCTCCACCTCATCCATCTTTAGCCCCAGGGGGATCAGCGGCACCGAGACGTTGTCCCGGACACTGAACTCTTCTAGGAGATTGTAGTGCTGAAAGATCATTCCGATATGCCGCCCTCTGAAACGGCTCAAATGCCGATCGGGCAGCTTGGCGATCGCTTCGCCCTCGACGAGAACCTCCCCACTGCTGGGCTGGTCCAGCCCGGCGACGATACTCAACAGCGTCGTCTTGCCGCTGCCGCTGACACCATGCAGAATGACGCACTCCCCCTTCTCAACCTCCAAATCGATATCCCTCAGAGCATGAAATCGCTCCTCTCCGTTGTCGAAATGGCGGTTGAGGCCGTAAATCTGTATGATTTTCATCGGAGAGGCTCCGATGAAAAGATGAATGGTGAATGGTGAATGGTGAATGGTTTTGGATTGCGTTGCAGGGCAACGCTTTTTTTAGTGAAGAGTGAAGAGTGAAGAGTGAAAAACTTCGGAAAGTGTTGCTTCACAACACCTTTACTTAACACATAGCACTTAGCACTTAGCACTATTTTTGCGAACGAAAAAATCATAACATCGCCTCCTTGGGATCGCTGACGGAGACTCGCCAGACGGGGAAGATCACCGCCGCCAGGAAGGTTACGCCGTAGAGCAGGAAGATCGTCGCCAGCACCGAAAAATCCATCACCGGCACCAGAGGGGGCACCGTCGACGCCTCGGCGCTTCCCAGGAAAATGTTTCTCAACAATGGCGCACCCAGGCCGAAGACGTAGCCGTAGGCCAGCGTAGTCCCCAGCAAGAACGCGGCAATCACCACTGAAAGAGTTTCATAAAGTTTGAGCCGCAAAACGTCCCGGATGCTCCAACCCAGGGCCCGGAGGATCCCGATAGCGCGCTTTTCACGGGAGTAGACCTGACTGTAGCGCTGATAGAGGATCAGAGCAAAGGCACTCAGGACGATCAGAAAGAGCACCAGGAAAAAGCCCCCTTTGAAATCGAAAAGCCTCGAATAGGCCGCCCGGCTCTCCCGCTTGGAGACGGCCCGCAGATCGTAGTGCATCGCAAGGACCTTGTTCTGGACGTTGGCCCACTCGTCGTCGTTGGGGACGTTGAAGGTGATATCCGTGGCTTCATCCTCCCGAAGCCCCAAAATCTTCCGAGCCGTTTCTATGGGCACGACGATCATATCGTCGGCGACGAGAGAGCTCTGCCGGGGCAGGATCGAATCGAGGGTGACTTTGATAAATTGGCCCCCGGGATTGAGAAAGCTGAAACTGCCGCGATAGAAGTGCTCGCGCATCCATCGCGCCGCGCCGGGACCGACCAGCATCCGATCCCCCTGCAAGAAGCGGCGCAGATCGATCCCCTGGATGAGCTTCTGCAAAGCCCGCTGGCTCTGATCCTCCAAAAGGTCGATCCCCACGATCAGAAAATAGTGCCCCCGCGGCTCGGTGTAGTAGCGCCCCCAGACTCGCGGTGCGACTCGATCGACGCCATGGAGAGCTGCGATCTCATCCACCCACTCCATCGGCACGGGGAGCAGATGATCCCCGCGAATCCGCTGGACGGTAAAGTCACTCTCGCTCTTTAACGCACTTTGCAGAGAGTGGCGAAGGGATGAGGAGACGAAGAGCGTCGAAGCCAGGAGAAAGATCAAAATCGTCGAGAGCAGCACCACCCCCGCCTGCCTCCTCCACTGTCCGAAGAGCTCGGTGGTAAAAAAATGCAAAAATGCGCTATCGCCCATAAAGTCCTCCATAGACAAATCCGAAACGATCCGGGCTGAGCAGCTCGGGATAGACCGGGTTGATCGAAGCTTCAAAGCGGCGAAACCTCGGCTCGTACCAGAGCGCCCCCAACGCCGGGGAAGCCAGCCCCGTCACCGCCACCGTCCGATCGATCACCCCCTGCACCCCCAAACGGTCGCTCAGGAGATAGTGGGCACTCATCATTACAACGAAAACGATTAAGATTGCGACGAGGGTATAAAAAGAACGGATCATCTAGCGATCCTTTGGAATGGTTTAGGAGTGAAGAGTGAAGAGTGAAGAGTGAAAAACTTAGGTATACACGGCAAAGCCGTGCTTTTATCCAAATGACTTGCGTCTTGAGACTTGTTTCTTGAGATTGCGCCGTAGGCGCCCATCATTTCAATCATTCAATTCGATCCCGTCCGTCCAGCGCCATGACCACCTTGGGGGTGATCTCATTAAAGCGCACAATCCGCTCTCCTTTATGATCACGTAGGAAGTTTTTCGCCGAGGCTTCGTCTTTGAAGGGGACCAGTTCGTTGCCCATGGGGCCGTAGACATTGGAGCCCAATACGTACCAGGCCTTGCGGGCATCCACGGGCTCCAGGGTGTAGAAGTCGGTCACCTTCATCGCCTCGATCTTGCTGCGATCGTAGGGAAAATCCCCGTCGAAGAAGTAGTACTTCATCATATCCTTTACGCCGTCAAAGTAGTGTTTTTTGCCCGCGACCACCATCTCGGCAGCCCACTTGGGGTACTTGGAGACGAACATCCCGCAGACGGGGCACTTGGCCCCCTCCGGGACATCGAGCCTCTTCGTTCCTTGATGCTCAATCACACCGCCCGCTCTCAAAAAAGCTACCAGCGCTCCACGCTTGCCGGGACTCAAAGCCGGACAGGCTCCGGAGGCCTCCAGAGCCTTCTCAATCGCTGCGTTGTCCTCGCCTTCTTCGATCCCGGGGAGCTTATGGGGATCACAGATCCTCAAGGCGATCTTTTCCCCTTTGGCGACGAGGCGGGCGTATTTGGCGGCTGAAATCCGGTTGTCGGCAGCAAAAAGTAAAATGCCCGAAAGCAGAAGGCTAAGCAGAACTCTCATTACGAATCCTTCGAGAGGAGTTGTCTTGGAGTGATTTTATCACTTTTAGGAAAGAGAGATTTTGAGGTCGATCAAAGGCGCGACCTCAAAAGAGCCTCAGCGGCTTTTGAGATAGAGGCCGACGGCCTGAAGGGGTTTACCCCGAAGGCCCGGACAGGCGTCGTGGGCTTTGATGTAGGCTTTGGCTTCGGCGGCGGTGGCAAACTTCTCCTCGATGGGCTTACATTTGCTCTTGTAGATCATCTCGCCCTTTTTGGCCATCATCGCCTGACGCTTGGCGATCATCGCCGCCTCTTTGTCGAAGTCGGCTTTGACCATCTTGAGCACCTCGGCATAGGGCAGGACTTTGCCGCCGAATTTGCCGGCGAACTTCTCGGCCGCCTCTTTGGTGCCGAAGGCATACTTACTGACCATACTCATGGTTCCCGGTTTGGAGCTGCCCACGACATACCAGGCTTTTTCAGCCGGGATGAATTTGAGGGTGCTGTTGTCCACCACCTGCGCGTCGGTGACCTTTTTGCCCGACTTCATCTCCTCTACCAGACAGTGAATGGAGCAGAACTGCTCCATCTTGCCGTCGACTTTGGCCGCATGGTTTGTGCGGTAAAACATCGGCAGCGTCATACCGCACTTGGGGCAAAACATCTTCGCCGGTCCCGTCTGAAGGATCTGGGCTTTGCCCATCGGTACCATGCGGTAGTTTTTGGGCATCTTCATCCCTTTGTGCATCCCTTGGCCCATCTGACCCATTCCCTCGGCCTGAGCCAGAGCCGTCATTCCAAACGCGATCACCAGGACTAGCAACACCTTTTTCATCCTCTACTCCTTTGTAATTAATGTGTAGGAACTATTGTAGAGAAGCAGTGTTACAAAAGTGTTAAATTTGGAAAAAAAAGGGATAAATTCGTCATTCATAGGTGATTCAGCTACCGAGAATCGGCGGCGCGGGGTGGGCGGCGACAAAATCCTCCGCATCCCAACACTCGATCCCACGACGCTTCGCTTCGGCGGCCATCAGGCCCGAGGCATCGGAACGAATCAGCTGTTTTTCCCGGTCATAGAGCCGGGCGCTGCAGACGCCGCAGCTGGGGCTGCGGTCTTTGCCGATAAAGAGATCGATCTCGGGATGGGCATCAAAGAAATCCGCCGCGTAACGCTCCACCGGGGGCGAGAGGTCGGCTCCGGTGAGATTGGAAAGGGCCCGGATACCCTGCTTCGTCTCCACCAGATCCATCGTCGGACGGGGCGTGCCGAAGCAGTGATCCTCGGGACAGAAAGGGATCAGCTCATAGCCCTCCAGCTTGCCCAAGAGTTTGACGTCGCGGTTGTCGCTGCCGTCATAGCGACACCGCTTCCCCAGTAGACAGGCGCTGATAGCGGCTTGGGGACGGGCCATCAGCCGCGACCGAACATCTTGCCCAGCATTCCTAGCGCTCCCTCGACGCCTCCGACCTGCTCCAATAGACCTGAGAGCATGTCGCTACCCGCCGGCGTCGCCTTGTCCACCACGGTAGGCAGTACATCCGAAAGCGCCTGTTTTGCACTGTCGAAATCGATCCCGAGCTCTTCGGCAAAGGCGAAGATCTTCTCACTCCCCAAAACCGACTCGACCGTATCGGGATCGACGGGAGCGTTCTCCCCATCTCCCAGCCAGCTCTGGATCAGATCTCCCAGCCCACTGCCGGCAAAACGCTCCACCAGCGAGGAGAGGTCGATGGATCCCTCTTCACTGCCCAAAAGATTGCTCAGGGCCCCGGAGATCGCATCGGGATCCAGATTGGTCGTCGCTTCGTCGCTGTTGTTT
>JALSTG010000010.1 GCA_026983875.1 Campylobacteraceae bacterium | reverse complement strand
AGAAGTTTCTGGACATCCTGGAGGATCAGATCATAGAGGCCGACGCTCTTGATCTCCCGGGCGACGCGGTCGAGATTGGTCATGAGGCTCCTTTGATGTTGGTCATTGGTCTATTCATTATTGAGGTCTCTGCAAAACCCGTTCTTTGGGTCAAGCACTCTGGCAGTCGCGAACGCAAGCGCCCGTTTCACGGGTTGGGCGCTCCTTTGTCGCACTTGACCCAAAGAACGACTTGGTAATTTTTCATAGAGTGTATTGGGGAAAAGATTTCTTCCCAATCAACCAATATACCAATAGACCAATATACGGATACGCATAGGCGCATCCAAAATAGATTTTACGCAAGCGCGGGCTCGGGCTCTTCTTCGATGCCGTAGGTGGCGACTTCGTCTTTGGCCGGCAGGAAGATGCCTACCAGGCCCTTGAGCCCTACGCTCATGACGATGTTGAAGAGGAAAAGGAACCAGGCGATCAGCACCATCGAGCCGAAGATCGCCGCGAGCACCATCCAAGTATTGAACTCTCCATTGACGTAAAGGTGGCGGCGCAGCATGCCGTCGATGCCCGCCATGCCGGCGAAGGCTCCCATGCCCACGCCGCCGACGAGGTAGAGCCAGAAGTGGCTCCAGGTGAGTTTCTTGGACCACATGGTGGTGTTGTTGGTGACCATGGGCCAGAGGACGTAGAGTGCGCTGTAGAGGGTCATGTAGAGCCCGACGATCAGGGCGATGTGGAAGTGGGCGAAGCTGATCCACTGGGTGTTGTGCAAGACGCGGTTCATCCCCATGTCCGCCTGGATGATCCCCGCGGGAACCGCCAGGCCGAAGCCCACCAGGCCGCCGAGCAGATAAGCCAGCTCGGGACTCATTTTCAGAGGTCGGGCCTTCCAGAGCGTCACCAGGGTGATAAAGAGTGCGAGCCCCTGGGTCAGAAGCTCGAAGGCGGTGACCATCTCACCGGAGACCAGCTTCATCATCTCGGGCTGGGGTTGATCGGCGAGCAGGTGGTGGCTCCAGACCATCCAGCTGACGAAGAGCTCCAGCAAGAGCGCGGCGCGGGCGACGTTTTCCATGAAGAGCTTCTGCCCGGTGATCACCGTCGCCAGCAGATACCAGGAGCCCGCCACGTAGATGAGCACCAATCCGTCGGCGACCAGGTCCAGCCCCCACCAGAAGAAGTTTTTGTACAGCAGCGAATCGACGGCGTGGACGTTCCAGCTGGCCCCTCCCAGGTCGGAGAGGAGATAGACCAGCACCAGCACTCCCGCGCCCAGGATCACCAGGGCGTCGAGGAAGGTATCGACGGTGCCCCGGAAGATGGCGACGACGGGGAGGCTGAGGGCGGGCTCCTTGGAGTAGGGGGGCTTGCCGGTAAGCTTGTGGATGAGGTTCATCAGCCCGTCGATGCCGAAGCCCGAGATGAGCAGCTCTTTGGTGGTTTTGTTTTTATGGACGCCGGTGCGGGCGAAGATGGTGGCGTAGATGTTGTAGATGAAGCCGATGGTGCCGACCATGATCAGCGCTACGCCCACGACGAAGACCAGGCCTCCGATGAGCTTGAATTGCTCCAGATCGGCGGGCAGGGGCCAGTAGAGCGTATAGAGCGGCGCATAGTGCCAGGCAAACGCCGCGATCCAGGCCAGGGCGGTCCCCAGGGTGATGAGGATCCAGACCGCGTTGGCCAGTTTGACGCTATAGAGCGGCTTTTTGGTCAGGTAGGGCACCAGGAACATAAAAGCGGCGAAGACCAGCTGATAGGTCGAGCCGAAGATCCCGACGATCGGGTGCGCGGTCATGATGGCGAAGAAGTGGTCGGGGTGGTTGAACATCTTGGGTAGCGGGTTCGTCGGCCCCGTCTCTACCATACGCATGATCATCCCCTCGATGGCCACCAGGCCGAAGAAGAGAAAGCTCATCACCACGGCGCGAAGCGTCACCTTCTGCAGCGCCGTCAGTTGGGTATGGTCGAAATCGGTTCCGTGGATCAGGGTCTGCACGAAACTTTTGTCGTTTGTCTTTGCTTGCATCGAATCTCTCCTTTCAATTCATGGCGACGCGTTTGTCGTGGGGGCATTCGACGACGAAGGCGTCTTTGACCAGCATCTTGTCGCGTCCCGCTTCGTCGTACTGGGCAGGCCCGGAGTACTCCGTGGAGGTCAGGTCGAAGCGGCCGCACTCGTTGAAGGTCCAGAGCAGGTCGTTGTCGTGCTTGGGCAGCACCTGCATCTGCATCACCATCGTCCCGTCCTTGCGGAAGAGGCCAAATCCGTAGGTGAGGTCTTTGCTATGGACGTCGAAGCGCACCTTTTCGCCCATTTTGGCCCTCATCTGCTTGGCCGGAAGCTGCCATTGGTGTTTGGCGACGGTGATTTTGTAGTCGCGGTCGGCCGGGATATCGTGGCGCATGATATCTTCGGCGACCCAGGGGATGGCGTTGTAGGTGAAGATATGATGCCCCACGCCTCCGGCGACGAGGAAGGCGATGTAGCCGTAGAAGGGAATGCGGATCTTCGAAGGGATCCGCTCCTTGCGAGTGAGGTTGACGGCAAACCAAGCGATGATCGAGATGATCAGAAGAGCGTAGATCGTGTAAGCAGCCCAGTGAAACCGGAGTAGCTCTAGCGAAGTTTGAAAGGTCATCGGCTTTTTCTCCTTATTAAGAACTGGTTAAATACATTTAATTTTAAAAAGAGCTCTGGAGTATAAACTTGATCAAGATCAAGAGATTGATTATAAAATAGATCAAAAATTAGACAATATATAACCAATACTTATGTTATTTTTGGAACATTGATGAAAAAAAGTTCATTGAAAGATTTCCCCTTTAGGAGAGAATCTTGAGCAGAAGGAGAATGTTGAGGAGGAAGGAGAGGATGAAGGCCCAGCGATAGACCCGTACCGGTTCTTTCTCGAAGAGGCTCGCTTCGGGGTCGAAGTAGGGACGGACCTTATCGGGGTGGGTCAGCTCGTACTCCATTTCGCTGTAGCGTTCGTAGCGGCGTTCTCGCTCCCGTTCGACGGCGCGCATCACCACCGCTTCCAGCCAGGAGGGAACCATGGAGTTGTGGCGTCGGAGAGGAACGGGTTTGCGGAAGATCGGAGTCTGAAAGGGCTCGATCTCTCCGTAGGGAAACTTTTTCGATAAAGCTTCGTAGAGGGTGACGCCGATAGCGAAGATCTCGGTCTGTTCGCTGATGGGTTCGCCCAGGAAACGCTCCGGAGCCAGATAGCTGGGGGTGCCGGCTTTGGAGGCGATGGAGAAGATCTCCACGATAGAGCCGTAGTCGATGAGCTTGAAGACCCGCTTGCCGTGGCGCTCCAGGACCAGGATGTTTTCGGGTTTGATATCGCCGTGGACCAGGTCGTAGCGCAGGAGATATCCGCAGGCATGCAGGAGGAACTTTCCCAGATTGATGGCATCTTCGACGGGGAGAGGTTTTTTGGCGATCACCTCCTTGAGAGTCGGTCCGTCGAGGTACTCCATGACGTAGTAGCGCATGCTGCGGTTGCGGGGGATGGCAGCCTTGGGGAAGAAGCCCGCCTTGAGGCGCACGGCGTTCCAAGCCTCTTTGACGAAAAGGTCCAGATAGAGTTCATCCTCGATAGCTGCGACTTCGGGAAACTTCAGGACGTAGCGCACCCCTTTTTTCTCCGCTAGCCAGGTGCGTTCGTTTTGAATCAGCGGCCGCAGGAGGCGGTAGCCGTCGATCATCTCTCCTTTGGAGAGTTTGCGGGGGATGGGCAGATCGAGCTGCTTGAGCGTAGAGGTGCGGCTCTCTTCGAGAATCTCGATGATGATTGCGGTGGTATCGTCGGGGAGATCGTCTTCGACCTTTTTGCTGGCGGCTTTGACCAGAGCCGTGGCACCTCTGTCGCAGAGTTCGCCCGCTTCATTTTCTTCCATCACCTTCTCCAGCCCGTCGCTGGCTATCAGCAGGCAATCGCCGGTATGGAGGTTGTTTTCGAAGAGGTAGATCTCCACGGTTTCGCTCAGGCCGACGGCTTGGGTCAGGACGTGTTCCATCCCCTCCTCGTCCATGCTGTGGGGGATGCTCAGCTGCAGCATCTCTCCCTCGCGGCGCAGCCAGATGGGGGAGTCGCCGACGTTGGCGCCGTAGAGACGGTTACCCTCGATCACGACGACGCTGAGAGTGGTGACGTACTCGGGGCGTTCGTACTCGTCGATCCCTTCGCGGTAGAGGATGGCGTTGATGCTCTCGATGAAGTGGCGCAGGGACTTTTCGATACTCCAGGAGCGGGGGCGGGTTTTGAAATTGTTGAGCAGATAGTTGACGGTGCGCCGCGCCGCTTCGCCTCCCGCCGCCGCGCTGCCGACTCCGTCGCAGAGCACGCCGATGCACAGGCCGTCCTCCATCACTTTGACGGCGGCAAAATCTTCGCTGACGGGTTCCTTGCCCTTGGCAAGGCCGAAGCTGCTGATGGAAAAACGGGAGGTGTCGGACATGATTTACTCTTCTTTCGTTATCGGTCTATTGGTTATGGGTATATTGGTGGGAGAGTATTTCCCCAAATGACCAATACACCCATAACCAATGACGCGAAGCGCATCGCGCTTCGATCAGATCCTTCCCCCGGCGGTGACGCCCCAGGTGGTGCGCCAGCGGGTCTTGACGAGGCTGATGCCGATGAGGGCGACGGCGACGACGGCGGCGAAGATGAAGAATCCCGCTGCGTAGCCGTTGAAGGCCTCTTTGGACCAACCCAGGGTCTTGATGAGGGCCGTACCGCCCAGACCGCCGGCACAGCCGATGATCCCGGTCATGATCCCCATGTCCTTGCCGAAGCGCTGGGGGACGAGCTGGAAGACCGCGCCGTTGGCCATGCCCAGGTTGGCCATGATCAGGAAGAGGACCAAAATCGCGAGGCCGAAGCTGTGAACGACGGTGGCGTTGATGACTGCCAGGGCCGCGATGGCGCCAAAGAAGATGTAGAGGCTCTTGACGCCGCCGAGCTTGTCGGCGATCCCGCCACCGACGGGGCGCAGAAGGGCACCGGCGAAGATACAGAGCGCCCCGAAATAGCCGGCGACGACTTTGACGTTGGGCTCATGGAGATACTCCAGGCCAAAGGCGCTCATATCCGCCTGGTAGGTGTTCATGAGGTAAACCTTCATGTAGTTGGCAAATCCCACGAAGCCCCCGAAGCTTACAGCATAGAAGAGGCTGAACCACCAGGTATCTTTGTCCCGAAGGAGCTTGAGGTAGTCGCCGAGTTTCTTGGGGTTTGGCTTGTAGACATCTGCCGGAGCGTCTTTGGCCATGAAGATATAGAGAATGAAAATAAAGGTCGATAGCACGCCGCCGACGAGGAAGACCGCTTGCCATCCCCAATATTCGGCGATCTTGGGCGCGAAGAGGAAGTCGAGGACGACGCCGATGTTGCCGGCACCCGCCAGGCCCAGCACCAGCCCTTGGAGGCGGGGAGGATACCACTGCCCCGCTTGAGGCAGTGCCACGGCAAAGCTCGCCCCGGCGAAACCGAGGCCGAAGGCGACGAGGAGCAGTTCGTTGTAGGTGATGTTCTCTCCCCGGAAATATCCGTAGAAGAGGGAGGCGATGACGATGGCCTGGGCGATCAGGGCCGTCTTTTTGGCTCCGATTTGATCGACCAGAAAGCCAAGCAAAATCCGCAGAATCGCCCCTGAGAGGATGGGGATCGCCAGCAGCGTCGCCTTTTGGTTTGGATCGAGGTGGAAACCGTGGGCCGCCAGGGATTCGGAGATCTCCGTCGCCAGGGGCCCGAGCATGGTCCAGACCATGAAGCTAAAATCGAAGTAGAGAAAAGCCGCCAGGAGGGTGGGAAAGTGTCCGGCGGTCTTGAGCTCACCAAATTTCATCGAAACTCCTTATGTTAAATGTCGGTGTAATTTTATTTAAAAACTGATCTTATTCGTGATGATTTTTTAATCAGTGGGGTAGATGGAATTCGGAGGAATTATAGATAGAATAGCACCGTAAATTTTCCATAATGATTAGGATTGTGACGAGATGAAACTAGCAGAAATTACCGAACGCCACAAAAAAAAGCTCAATAAAATAGAAAAGCTCAAAGAAGGCAGAGATCCACTAGAGGCTTGGAATCGCCTGGAGGCCTATGCCGTGGGCGGATATGACAGCATTCCTGAAGAAGATTTGAGCTATTTCCTCAAATCCTTTGGTATCTTCGACCGGCCCGCGACGCCGGGACTCTTTATGATGCGTATCCGCATTCCCGGAGGACGCTTGACGAGTGAACAGGCCAAGGTGCTCGGGGAACTCTCCCGGGATTTCGGCCGAGACTATATGGACCTGACGACCAGGGCGCAGATCCAGCTGCGATATTTGCGAATCGAAGATATACCGACCGTCATTCGGCGGATGGAGGCCGTAGGGATCACCTGCTGGCAGACCGGCGTAGACAATTTCCGCAATATCGTCAGCGATCCTCTCGACGGCCTGGCCTACGACAGCATCATCCATACGGCTCCTCTCGTGGAAGCACTTCAGAGTCTTTGGCTCAAAAAAGAGGAGTGGATCGCTGCGCTGCCTCGGAAATTCAATACCGCTATCAGCGGCTCCATGACCAACCGCTGTAATCTTTTTGCCCACGACTGCTGCTTCGCCTTGGCCAACCGGGAAGGGGAGTACGGTTTCAACGTCTATCTGGGAGGCAAGGTCGGTGCCATCGCCGAGAGTGCAGGGATCTTCCTGCAGGCCGAGGAGTTGACGGAGTTTTATGCGGCCCTCATCGAGACCTACCGCGACTACGGCTTCCGGGACAACCGCAACAAAAACCGCCTTCACTACCTCATCAAAGAAGCAGGCATGGCGGCGCTGATCGAGGCGGTCCAGGAGCGTGCCGGGCGGGAGTTTGATCAAGCGGGTGAAACCCTGGTCAAAGAGCCCCGCGTCGAAGAGCGGGATGGCCGGATCCGCCTCAGGGACGGAACCTGGGCCCTTCATATGGTGGTCCCCTCGGGTATCTTCTCCGGAACGGCGATGATCGAATCCGCTGAAAATGCCGCAACTCACGGTGAAAGCCTGCTCAACATCTCCACAACGCAAAATCTCTACCTTCTCGGTATTCCGGAGGCCAAGCGCCAGGCGGCACTGGCGGCCAAGCCCTTTGATCGTTATGCCCACCGATCCAGCGCCTATTTTAACCAGATGGTCGCCTGTGCCGGAATCGATCTCTGCCCCTTCGGCGTCATCCCCAACAAATCCGACGCCATCGAGATGAGCGAATACCTCTCCAAAGAAGTTCCTTTGCCAGAGGATGCCTCTATCCGTATGCACTGGTCCGCCTGCGTCAAAGGTTGCGGCGTCCACGAGCTGGGCGATATCGGCTTCGTCGGCTGCAAAGCCAAGGAGGAGGGCAAGAGCGTCTATGGGGTGCATATCCAGATCGGGGGCAAATCGACCCTCAGCCAGGAGGAGGCCTATACGATTCTCAAGAGTATCCCCCTGAGCCGAGCCAAGGAGTATGTCGCCCAACTGGCCCAGGCCTACAAGGACCTTCGCCGGGACCGGGAGAGCTTCGAACGCTTCGAGAGTCGGGTCTTCCGGCGTTACAGCAAGGGGGCGTTGGAGTTCATTCTGCGCTGGAATGTCGAGTTTGCCGAGCCTCGGGGATTTGAGCCTTTGAATTTTCTCTCCGATTGGCCGGCCAATCCGGAACACAATGAGATCTTCCTTCTAGGAGAGCGGATCTACAAAAAACTCTGCGGCGAGCGCCCCTATCAGGGGACGCATCTCTACAATCCTATCGAGAAGACCCCGGCGACGCC
Organism: Campylobacteraceae bacterium; assembly: GCA_026983875.1. Taxonomy (GTDB): domain Bacteria; phylum Campylobacterota; class Campylobacteria; order Campylobacterales; family Sulfurovaceae; genus Nitratifractor. The sequence goes on along the minus strand of JALSTG010000010.1, from coordinate 17,010 downwards.
GCTGCACAAGAAAAATCCCGAGATTTCCCAAGAAATCAGTGAGATTATCATGAAGATGATCGCTCCATCTCCTAAACGCTACGAAGTCTTCACGGAGGTCCTGACGGAGCTCGGCCGTCTGGAAAACTAAAAAGGTTTTTCTCCGATTGTTCTTATGGTCCGCCTAGGGTATAATATCCCCAAAAGGAGGTGCCGATGGAGTGGATGGGCGCACATGTGCTTTGGTGGCATTGGGTCGTGCTGGGGATTCTCCTTGTCGCGGCCGAGATCGTCGTGCCCTCGTTGGTAATCATCTGGTTCGGCGTCGCCGCCGTTGTGATCGGACTGCTGGATTTTTTCTGTGGATGCACCTTCGCAACGGAGCTCTATCTCTGGGCGGGGCTTTCGGTGGTGCTGTTGGCGGCATGGTTCGGTTATTTCCGTCGCACCTGGCGATCGAGCGTCGGGCAGGCGGAGGGTGAGCATGCTCATATCCCCGGACGGATCACCGAGATCTTGGGCCCCCGACGCTACCGGGCCGAATTTGATCTTCCCGTGCTGGGAGACCGGCGCTGGGTCGTGGAGTCGAAGGAGCCCCTCTCTGTCGGAGATGAAATCGAAGTGGCCCGTGTCTACGGCCAGATCATCAAAGTCCGCAAACGAAGGAGTCACCCATGATCGGACCGAGTCTGAGTATTGCCGTCGTCCTGCTGATCGCCGTCGTCGTCACGCTGATCGCAGGGATCAAAATCGTCCCCCAGGGAGAAGAGTGGATCGTCGAGCGTCTGGGGAAGTACAGCCGCACCCTCAAGCCGGGCCTCAACATTATCATCCCCTATATCGAGACGGTTCGGAAAAAGATGACGACTCGAGACATCATCCTCGACGTGGAGAAGCAGGAGGTCATCACCAAAGACAACGCCGTCATTATCACCAACGCCGTCAGCTTCATCAAAATCACCGATCCCAAGAAAGCCCTCTACGGCGTGGAGGATTTCAAGCTGGCGATCCGCAACCTCATCATGACGACCCTGCGCTCTATCATCGGAGAGATGAGCCTCGATGAAGCCCTCTCCAACCGGGAGACGATCAAAGCCCGCCTTAAGGAGCAGATCATCGACGACGTGGCCGACTGGGGCATCACCGTCAAGACCGTTGAGATCCAGGATATTACGCCGTCACCTTCCATGCAGGAGGCGATGGAGCAGCAGGCGGCCGCCGAGCGGGAACGACGAGCCATGGAGACCCGGGCGGAAGGGGAGAAAAACGCGATGATCCTCGTCGCCGACGGTAAGCTCGAAGCGGCCAAGCGTGAAGCCCAGGCCCAGGTCAAGCTGGCCCAGGCTTCCGCCGAAGCGATCGAAATGATTGGCGGTGCCGTCGGTGAGAGGGAATTACCGGCGATGTTCCTTCTGGGCGACCGCTACATCGAGTCGATGAAGAAGCTTGCCGAGTCGGAAAACAGCAAACTCGTCCTCTACCCCGCCGATCTCCAGGCGACCCTCAAAGGACTGTTGGGCAAATAGCGTTGCACGTCCCCAGCCTACCTGTCTTGATACTATATAATATCATTCAGGGTTCAAGCACCAGATAATATCCCTTTCCAGAACGGTTGAGGATCAGCTCCTTACCCGTTTTACTACGGAGGCGGTTGAGAAAAACCCGTACGGCATCGTCGGTGACCTCTTCCTGGGGCCAGAGGAGCGCTTTGATCGAGGCGGTGTCGAGAAGATGCTCGGGGGCGTCGATCAGGGCTTCGAGAAAGTCGAGTTCTCTGTGGGAGAGGGAGAGGGGAGTCAGATCCCGAAAGAGAATGCGCTCGAGTCGGTTGTAGCGATACCGTGGATGGATGCGAATGTTGCGGCCTCTGGCGAGACGATGGGCAAGTTGATGGAGCGTCTCCAGAAGATCCTCCGGATCGAAGGGCTTGATAAAGTATTTGACGATGCCGACATCGATGGCTCCAAGAAGCTTCTCTTTGTCGCTGTAGGCACTGAGAACGACGATGGGAGTTTCGGGAGAGCGGTCATGAATCTTTCGACTCAGGGTCAGACCGTCGAGACGCGGCATGGTGATATCGGTGACCACCAGATCGGGGTGCGCTTCTTTAAAGAGGCGGAGTCCCTCTTCTCCGTCGGCGGCATGGGCGAAATGCCGGACGCGATTTTGCAAAAGGCAGCGCATCTGTTCGGCAAGATTTCTCTCATCCTCCACATAAAGCAGGCTCATTTTGGCAAGGGGATCATACATCGTCTGGCTCCTTGGGTTCTTTTGCATCATTCAGGGGGATCTTGATAATAAAAAGAGCGCCCTTGAGGCTGTTGAAGGCCCGGATCGACCCCCGAAAACTCTTTTGGATGATGAGCCGGCTCATGAAAAGCCCCAGCCCCGTCCCCTGGGAACTCGATTTGGTACTGAAATAGGGCTCGAAGATCTTTTCAAGGGCCATTTCGGGGATGCCACCCGCGCTGTCTTCTACGACAATGACGGCGAACGTTTCCTGATCCCGGCTGAAGTGGATTCGAAGCCAGCGCTCGCCTTCCGTTTTGTCGTCAAAGGCTTCCATTGCGTTTTGAAAAAGATTGAGAAAGACCTGGGTTAGTTCGTTGGGGATGCCTTGGAGGATCATCTCCCGATCCCCCTCGATACGAATCTCGATCTCCTTTTTCTCCAGGGCTTTGCTGACGAGGGAGAGGGCATCCTCAAGGCTCTGCTCCACCGAAAAGGTGCTCGTGGCACGGTCGGGACGGAAAAAGCTCATAAAGTCCTCGATAGTTTGGGACATGCTGCCAATGATTCGGCGACTTTGGTTGTAAAGGGTCTGGATCTTTTGGGGATCTTCTCCGCTTTCGACGGAGGTTTTGAGGTTGAAGAGGGTCAGGTTCAGTTCGGTCAGAGGCTGGCGCCACTGATGGGCGATGTTGGCCGTCATCTGCCCCATGCTCGCGAAGCGCGATTGCCAGAGCAGCATCTGCTGTTTCTCTTCGTTTTTGGCGATCTCTTCGCGGACCCGCTCCTCCAGCCAGCGGTTGAGTTCCTGGAGCTTGCGGGTCTGTTGGCGTACCCGTTCTTCAAGGCTCCGGTTGAGGGCTTCGAGCTCCTTCTCCTTCTCCTCCAGGCGCATACGCAATTCCATCTCTTTGGTGACATCGTAGCGAATGGCGACAAACTCTCGGATCTCTCCCTCTTCGTCGAGAATCGGTACGATGGTCGTGTTGACGTAAAAGGTCTTGCCGTCTTTGGCCCGGTTTTTGACGGTGGCTTTGTAGGTTTGTTTGGCAAGGATCGTCTTCCAGAGTCGTTTGAAGTTGGAGGCGGGGACATCGGGATGACGGACGATATTGTGATCGGCACCGATGAGTTCCTCGCGGCTGTAGCCGGAGATTTTGCAAAACTCGTCGTTAACGAAGGTAATGATCCCGTGAATATCGGTCCGGGAGACGATATTAGAGCTTTCGATGGCGTCGATGTATTGCTGAAGCATGACGATATTATGGCCTAAATTGATTGAGTCCGGCCTAAATACCGAAACCGGCTTATCGGAAGGTGATAGAGACAATTCCCTCCTGCGATAGAAGCGATAAGATGATGATTTATCCCTCTGTGGTATAACTTCAATAAAATCATCGACGGAGTTTTTATGCGCTTAACTGTATTGATACTTTTGTTCTTCTCACTGCTTGAAGCGACCACCCATCGGGAGGAGCAGCTTCGCTCCGCAATCGTGAAGGTCTATACCGTCGTCAAAAATCCAAATTACAGCATCCCGTGGAGTAGCTCCATCCAACAGGTGAGCGGTTCGGGGGCCATCATCGAGGGGGACAGGATCCTCACCAATGCCCATGTCGTCGCCAACCATACCTTTATCGAAGTGCAGCGATACGGAGAGCGCCGTCGTTATATCGCTCATGTAGAGGCGGTTTCCCATCAGCTCGATCTGGCTTTGCTCAAGGTGGAGGATCCCGCCTTTTATCAAGGAATTACGCCCCTGAAACTAGGAGAGCTGCCCCAGATCGAGCAGAAGGTTTCCGTCTATGGATTTCCCATGGGCGGGGATACCCTCAGCGTTACCGCCGGCGTAGTCTCCCGGATCGAACATCAGCGATATGTCCATAGCGGAGAATCCTTCCTGGCGATCCAGATCGATGCGGCGGTCAACCCGGGCAATAGCGGGGGTCCCGCCATCAGCGGCGGCAAAATCGTCGGCGTGGTCATGGAGGGGATCAGTAAGGCCCAGAGCATCAGCTATCTGGTCCCCACGGTGATGATTCGACACTTCCTGAAGGATCTTGAAGACGGGAAACTTGACGGGGTTCCCGCCTTTGCCGTTCTGGTTCAAGGGACGGAGAATCCCACTCTCAAGTCCTACTATGGGCTCACTCCTCATCAAGGCGGTGTTTTGATTGACCGGGTCATTCCTACCGGCGGTCTGGCGAAGTTTCTCAAAAAAGGGGACATTATCGATTCCGTCGACGGTCATCCCATTCAGGAGGATGCGACGGCTGCTTTTCGCACCCACGAGTACACGAACTTCGAATACTATGTCCAAAAACATCAGATGGGAGAAAAGGTCTCCTTGGAGATCATACGGGGCGGGCGAAAACTCTCTCTTCAGGTGCCGTTAATCAAAAAGGCCGACGATTTGCTGCTGATCCATACCTACCGGTACGACCAAATGCCCCGTTATACGATTTTGGGGGGATATGTCTTCGCACCCTTGACCCGCAACCTCGCTGTGCGCGTCGCACGTAGCCATATCGACTTGATCCCTTTTGTCGATGATTTTGTCAGCAAAAAGCGTCGAGAGGTGGTCCTGCTTCTTCGGGTCCTTCCCAGTGCGTTAAGCCGGGGAGATTACGCTCTGAGCTATTGGCCTGTAGAGAAAATCGACGGCAAGCACTATGTGGATTTTGACGATTTCAGTCAAAAATTGCTCCAAGGCACTTCGCCCAAAGTCTTGCTCGAAAACAAAATGGGCCAGCAGGTCGTCATCGATCGGAAGCTGGCTCTGGAAAAACAAAAAGAGATTCTTCAGCGTTACAATATCGAATATGCCAGTTCGACGCAGAGGGACAAGAAGCGTTAGGCCTCAAGGCTTCTCCGTCTCCGTTTCTCCTAGATTGCCTTCGGTGCAGAGGATCACATCGGTAGTTTTGTCGTGTTTCTGAACACATTCGTTGGTGACCTTGAGATAGGAGATCTCCTTCTCCAGAGCGTCGAGGATCTGGGGTTTTTTCTCTTTGAATTTGGCGTAGTCGAAGTTTTCCGTCCGATCGCCGAGCTCTTCGTCGATCCGGTTGACCGGTTCGATACACTTTTTGGCCTCTTCACCCGTTTCGGCTCTGGCGACGCACTCCTTGGCGGCCTTGAGGGCGACCATCAGTTTGGGCAGAAGGCGTTTTTGCTTCTTGAGGTAGCGGGCACCCAGGGTATTGATAACCGCCTTCTCCTGCTCGGGAGTGAGGGTGGCATTCTCCTCGTCGGGGTTGATGCCGATTTTCTTCATCTGGGCTCGAAGGTCGTGGATCGAGGCGATGTAGTCCTCGGTACGGGTCTCGGCCGCAGCATTGGAGGTGTACTCTTCGTCGACGACGACGGGAAAGTCGGGAAGTTTGAACTGCGCTTCCGGTACGGGATGGTTGAGGACGATCTGCACGGCTTTTCGTTCACTGTGGAAGCCGGGCCCTTCGATGGTGATTTTTAGGGGAATCCCCTTGTAGAGGCAAATTTTCTGATCTTTGGCCCGCCAGAGGTCGCAGGGGAAGCCGGCCACCTCGTCGGTCCCGATCTTGACCGCCTTCATCTCTTTGAGAAGCTGGATGCTTTCGTCGGAGAGATCTTCCCCCTGGGCGATGGAGAGATCGAGGGAACGGTCCCGGGTCTTGTAGATCGTCCCTTCATCAAAGTCGACGGTGTAGATCGTGCCGTGATCCATCTTGGTCATGGAACGAATATCTCTCGTCTCGTTGAAATCTCCGCTCTGGACTTCGGTGGCGTCCTCCTCCTTGAGCTCCCGAGCCCCCCACTGGTCGAAGACCAGCCGGGCGATCCCGCTGGTGTGGGTCGTAAAGTCTTTGGAGGTTCCGCTGATATTAATATCGTAGAAGATCATGCCCGATTCGACGGGATAGCGCTTGAAAATACTTTTGGCCTGGAGTCCCGAGCTTGTGGCAAATAGGAGAATCGTGAGAAAAAAGGAGGAAGAACTCAGTCGTTTCATGGTACTTTCCTAAACAGATGATTAACGATTATATCATATCCGGTTAACATCATGGAAACAATATGACGATCTGAATCTCCTTGAAGGCAGAGGTAAGTATAATAAAATCAAAAAGCGAGGAAACGGGTATGGAAGATCTCATCGCGTGGCTGAAGAGGGAAGGGGGGCTTCGGATCATTGAAGAGCCCCTGGATGTGGAGCTGGAGATTCCCCACATCGCCTATCTGGAGGTCAAGAAGCCCGACTCCAGGCCGTTGCTTTTTACCCGACCCGTCTGGCGGGCGGAGGGGATCGAGTACACAATGCCGGTACTGATGAATCTCTATGCCAACCGTGATTTGACCCAAAAGATCCTGGGAAAAGCTCCCGACGAAGTCGCGGAAGGGATCGAAGAGCTGATGAAGCTCAAACCTCCAAAAACTTTTCGGGAAAAGTTGGGGATGCTTCCGAAACTCTTTTCGCTGAAAAATGTCTTTCCCAAGCGTCTGAAATTCCGCGGCGAATGCCAGGAGATCGTCATCCCCAAGGAAGAGGTAGATCTGGACCAACTGCCGATTCTCAAGACCTGGCCCGAAGACGGAGGGCGTTTTATCACGATGGGACATGTCTATACCCGTAGTCTCGACGGTACGATGCAAAATCTCGGCATGTACCGTCTCCAGCAATACGACAAAAAACGCCTGGGAATGCACTGGCAGATCCACAAAGACGCCAGTCACTTCTTCGATCAGTATCGCGATGCGGGAGAGAAGATGCCCGTCACCGTCTGTCTCGGCGGCGATCCGCTCTATATCTGGTGCGGTCAGGCGCCCATGCCCCACGGGATGTTTGAGCTACTTCTATACGGCTTCATCCGGGGACAAAACGCCCAACTGGTCCGATCCCTGAGCAACGATATCTACATTCCCCGGGACGTAGACATCGTCATTGAAGGATTCGTCGATCCGGAGGCGATGGAGATCGAGGGGCCCTTTGGGGACCATACCGGTTACTACACGCTTCCCGAGCCCTTTCCGGTCTTGGAAGTCGAGACAATCACCATGAAAAAGGATCCGATCTTCCCGGCCACCGTTGTGGGCAAGCCGCCCCTGGAGGACAAATACATGGGCTGGGCCACCGAGAGGATCTTCCTGCCGCTGCTCAAACCGATGGCCCCGGAACTTCTCGACTATAAGATGCCGGAGAACGGGGTGTTTCACAATCTAATCATCGCCAAGATGCAGGTACGTTACAAGGGCCATGCCCAGCAGTTTATGCATGCCTTCTGGGGGGTGGGGCAGATGAGCTTCGTCAAGCACGCGATCTTTGTCGACGAGTCGGCTCCCGATTTGGAGGAGTATGAGGCCCTGAGCCGCCACATTCTCCAGCGCCTCGACTCGTCGAAGATCCTGATCACCGAGGGGATTGTGGATCAGCTCGACCATGCCAGTCCGGAGACCCTCGTCGGAGGCAAGCTCGGCATCGACGCTACCGGTCCCGTCGTTTCCGACCGGATAGAGGAACGGCTCGGCGATCGGGTCTTCTTGGAGAAGATGCGTTCGCTCGCTCCGGAAGTTTTGGCCCTTCGGCAGTACTTCACCGATACGCCCAATCCTATTGCCGTTGTCGCCGTAGAGAAAAAACGCTCCGCTAAGGAGACGATCGATGCCCTGATGCCGCTGTCCCGGTATATCGCAATTCTGATCGTCGTCGATGCGGCCAATAACGATTTGGAAAACCCCTACATGCTTTTGTGGCGTGTGGTCAACAATATCGACGCCCGTAGAGATATCCTCCTCGACCCCTTCATCGCCGTGGACGGTACCAATAAAAATGCCCTCGACGGCTATAGCCGCCAGTGGCCCGGTGATACCCACTGCGACGCCGTAACTCTGGAACGACTTGCCGAAAAGGGATTGGTGGAATTGGATAGCGAGTGGATCGTCCGTTGGGGATTGCTCCCCTTCCGCAAGGAGAGGACGGATGAGTCTGATACTTAAGCCAAATTTAATAATAGTTGACTATACTTTCGTTACTGATAAATTTTTTCCATAAGGAGACAACAATGATCGTGACCAAAAAAGCCCCTGATTTTACTGCTCCCGCCGTTCTGGCCGACGGAAGCATCGTCGAAGATTTCAACCTCTACGAGAATATCGGAGAGAAAGGTGCTGTGCTCTTCTTTTACCCTCTGGACTTCACCTTCGTCTGTCCTTCCGAGCTGATTGCTTTCGACCATCGGCTCAAAGAGTTCCATGAGCGCGGCATTAATGTCATCGGATGCTCCGTCGACAGTCAGTACAGCCACTTTGCCTGGCGAGAGACTCCCGTAGAGAAAGGTGGAATCGGTCGTGTCGGCTACCCGCTGGTCGCCGACCTGACCAAGCAGATCGCCCGGGATTACGATGTGCTCCTTGACGATGCCGTTGCACTGCGAGGCTCCTTCCTGATCGACAAAGACGGCACCGTCCGCCACGCCGTCATCAATGATCTCCCTCTGGGACGGAACATCGACGAGATGATCCGCATGGTCGATGCGATGATCTTTACCAACGAGCACGGGGAAGTCTGCCCTGCCAACTGGCACGAAGGCCAGGAGGGCATGAAACCCGACACCGAAGGGGTCGCCGAGTACCTGGCCAAACATGCCGAAGAGCTCTAAAGAGCTTTCGGCGCATTCCGAAAGCTCTACGCAGGATTATTGAGTGAAGAGTTACAGCCATGTCATGGTAGAATCCTCCCTTCAGAATCTTGCACCGGGCGGTGAATGCATCAATCAGAAGGAAAGATAATGGAAAACTTTGCCCAGCTGCTCAAAGAGCACGGCCTCAAAGCGACCTTTCAACGAATGACGATTCTCTCGTCGATCCACGAACTGGGTCACGCCAATGTCGATGAGATCTACGAGAAAGTCCGTCTGAGCCATCCGACGCTCTCTCTGGCAACGGTCTACAAAAACATTGTGACGATGGTGGAGGAGGGTGTCCTGGTGGAGGTTCCTATCGCCGGGAAGAAATCCAAATACGAACTCAAAAAAAATGAGCACTTGCATCTGATCTGCGTCGAGTGCGGCAGTGTCATGGACAAGGAGTTGGATTCCCACCTTGCCGAAGACACCCAAAAAGTGGCTCAACGCTCTTCCTTTGCACTTAAAGAGCGCCAGATGAATCTCTACGGTGTCTGCGACAAGTGCCAAATGGCCGAAGCTTCCTGAAAACCCCTTTCCCCACTCCCTCTCAAAGCTTCTCCTCTTTCTCAAGGAGGGATTGGATACAATAAATTCTAAAAATCTCCACTGTGAGCCGAAGGAATCGTGATGAATTTTGGCAATCTCTTCCGAGGAATGCGCAAGCAGTCCCAGGGTGACGACGCTCCCAGCCATTGGATCAAATGCCCCCGGTGCCTCTCCCTGATGTACTACAAAGAGGTTGAAGCCAAACATAATGTCTGTCCGAAATGTGCCCACCACTTCCGCATTGGCGCCAAACAGCGCATCGAACTTCTGGCCGACGAGGGAAGTTTTGTTGAACACGATGCCAACCTTGTCCCGATCGATCCTCTGAAGTTCGTGGATAAAAAAAGCTACAAAAAACGGATCGAAGAGGGCAAGGCCAAAACCGGCGGACGCACCTCCTCGGTCATCAGCGGCAGCTGCACTATCGATGATCAGCCGACGGAGCTGGTGGTCTTCGATTTCGCCTTCATGGGCGGTAGTCTCGGCTCTGTTGAGGGGGAGAAGATCGTTCGAGCCGTTCATCGGGCGATCGAAAGCAAGTCCGGTGTCGTCATCGTCTCCGCCAGCGGTGGAGCCAGGATGCAGGAGAGCACCTTTAGCCTCATGCAGATGAGCAAGACCTCCGCCGCCCTTCATCGGCTCCATGAGAAGGGGCTTCCGTTTATCTCGGTGCTCACCGATCCGACCATGGGCGGGGTCAGCGCCTCCTTCGCCATGCTGGGCGATATCATCATGGCCGAGCCCAACGCACTGATCGGCTTTGCCGGGCAGCGAGTCATCAAACAGACCATCGGTGCCGACCTTCCCGAGGGTTTTCAGCGAGCCGAATTCCTTCTCGAACACGGACTCATCGACCTGGTAGTCGATCGAAACGAGATGAAAGAATCCATTGCCCGCTTCCTTCGCCTCTTTCTTCAGCGGCATTAACTCTCTTTTCACCTTTTTCCCCTATGCGCAATGCTCTGGCCCGGATCCATGCCCGGGATGCGGGAATTCTCTTCATGCTTGCCAGTGCGCTCCTCTCGGCGGTCAACGGCGCCACGGCCAAAATGCTCGGCGAAGAGATGAGCGCCCTGGAGATCGTCTTTTGGCGTAATCTTGCCGGTATGGCGATGATACTCGTCGCGCTGCGCCACACCCCGGCGACGCTTCCCGGCGGGAGACCCGCACTCTTGATTTTACGGGGGCTTCTGGGATTTTCGGCGATGATCCTTTTCTTCTATACCATCACGACGATTCCTCTGGGTGAAGCGATCACTCTCAACAAAACCTCCCCGCTTTTTGTCACGATGCTCGCCTGGTTGCTTCTCGGGGAGGGTATCAGTCTCTGGGGGGTGCTGGCGCTGGTGTTGGGATTTCTCGGCGTTGTTTTTGTGACCCAACCCTGGGGGCTTGCCGTGAGTCCGGCCTACGCTCTGGGACTCCTGGGAGGTTTTCTCGCCGCGTGTGCCTACGCGACGATCAAGCGTCTGCGTCACCTCTATGACGCCCGGATGATCGTCCTATCCTTTATGGCGACGGGAACCCTGATGCCGCTACTGCTCTTTGGAATTGCTCCTCACATCCAGCCGCCATCGTCACTCGATTTTCTCTTTCCCCTTTTTGTATGGCCGCAAGGGGTAGAGAGCTGGGGATTGCTGCTTTTTCTGGCGCTGACGGCGACACTCTCCCAGTGGCTGCTGACGCGTGCCTACACTCAGGGGCGGGCGGGAATCGTCGGCGTCGTCAGCTATGCCAACATTCCTTTTGCTGTGGGCTTCGGTGTTGCTCTGGGAGATTCTCTTCCCGATTTTTGGGTCTGGTGTGGGATCGCCCTCATCGTCGGAGCAGGAGTGCTTCTCAAGAAGGTCTAGCGATGATTTACAGGGTCAAAGAGACGAAGTAGCTTAGATCGAGGGGCTCCCCCAAGAAGGGGTTGCGATGATAGAGGGCGTAGGAGGGTTTAGGAGTCGTCTCAAATCCCCGTTGGGGAAGCCAACTATGATAGATCCAGTGAAGCAGGGCGACCTCTTCACCCGGATCACCTTGTAGGTCGAAGCGGGCATAGATACCTCCGGCGATGCGGAATGTAGGAAGCCGAGAGCCGGAAACCTCCCGATCCGTAGCCAGGCAGGCGACATAGGCACACTCTTCCAGAGGACAGATGGCGGGATTATCGTGATAGAGCGCCAGAGGTTGGGCATCTTCCAGGTCATTGGAGAGGCCAAAAAGCCTGAGTCGCTGCCAGGCGTCGACGATGCCTCTGTCGTAGCCTCGGTGGCGGATATAATAGGCACGAATCTCCGTGCATTTTACGATTTGATACTCCAGTGATTCGAATTTTTGACGAAGGGTTTCGTCGAGAGAGTTACCGCCTAGGAGACGGCGAGAGTACTCCCGGTAGCCCTCCCGCCTCCAGGCGCCCGGCGTCATTCCGAAACGCTGGCGAAAAGCCTTGATAAATGAAGATTGGGAACTATAGCCGCACTGAAGTGCAATCTCCGAAACGGTGGAACCAGCATTGACCAGGAGGAGGTTTGCAGCTTTCTCCAGGCGGATCGTGCTGACCCGACGGTAGAGGCTGCTGCCGAAGGTCTCCCGAAAGATCCTCTGAAGGTGAAAGCGGCTCACTCCTAGCTCCTCGGCCAGCTCTTCGATCCGTATCTCCGTATCGATATGGGTGTAGATATAGAAGAGGGCGTCGTTGGCGATCCGGTTGTGATATTCTAGGGTCCTTTTCTTCATAAGACAATTTTAACGTATATTTTGAGCAATATAAGACAATATATCTGCTTATTTACATCGATAAATTAGACATTTTAGATGAAGAATCTGAGGGGTTGCCCCGATATCATACGTTAGATTTAGATAAAGGAGTGCTCGATGAAAAAAATCAAAAAACTGCTTATCGCCAACCGGGGAGAGATCGCCTTGCGGATTATCCGCGCTTGCAAAGAGCTCGGCATTCGCACCGTCGCAATCTTTAGCGAGGCGGATCTGGAGGGTATCTGGATCCGTAAAGCCGACGAGGCCTATCCGATCCTGGGCAATCCGCTCCAAGCCTATCTCGACATGGAGAAGATCATTTCTCTGGCCAAGAAGGCGGAGTGTGATGCGATCCATCCGGGCTACGGCTTTCTGAGCGAGAGTGCCGAATTTGCTAAAGCCTGTGAAGAGGCGGGAGTAATCTTCGTCGGGCCTCGGCCGGAGCACATTGCCCTATTTGGCGACAAGACTGCTTCCAAGGAAGCGATGAAAAAAGTGGGGCTCCCGGTCATCGAAGGCAGTACCGACGCGGTGCTCGATGCCGAGGAGGGGCTTCGCACTGCCAGGGAGATCGGTTTTCCGGTGATCATCAAGGCCGCTTTCGGCGGTGGCGGCCGCGGCATGCGGATCGTAGAGAAGGAAGAGGCCTTCTCCGATCAGTTCGAGAGCGCGGTTAAAGAGGCGGAAAAGTTTTTCGGCAAGGGGGATGTTTTCGTCGAAAAATATGTCAAAAACCCCCGCCACATCGAAATACAGATCGTTGCGGATAAGTACGGTAACGTCGTGCATCTGCGGGAACGGGACTGTTCGATTCAGCGCAGACACCAGAAAGTGATCGAGATCGCTCCCAGTCCCCGTCTCAGTGATGCCGTACGCCGGGAACTCTACCGCATGAGCACCAAGGCTATTTTCCGACTCGGCTATGAGAGCGTCGGGACCATTGAATTTCTGATCGATGAGAATGACGGTATCTATTTCATCGAGATGAATACCCGGGTTCAGGTCGAGCACCCAATTACGGAGATGATCAGTGGTATCGACATTATTAAGCGGATGATCGAGATCGCTGAAGGGGATAAATTGCGTTTTTTACAAGAGGAGCTCAACTTTCGAGGTTATGCGATAGAGTTTCGTATCAATGCCGAAGATGTCCAGAAAAATTTCTTCCCCTCCAGTGGAAAGGTGACGCGCTTTATTGCACCCGGAGGGCCGGGAGTGCGGATAGACTCCAGCGTATACGACGGCTATACCATCACCCCCAACTATGACTCAATGGTAGCCAAGCTCATCGTATGGGATCTGGACTGGAAGAGTGTGGTCGATAAAGCCCGGAGAGCCCTGGATGAATTTTACGTCGAGGGTGTCAAGACCAATATCCCTCTACACCTCGCAGCCGTCCGGGATCAGGATTTTATCGACGGACGTTTTACCACTTCCTACCTGGATGAAAAGCTCGATAACTTCGATTTGGAGATGCATCGAAGCCTCGAAGAGGAGGAACGCCGCATTGCCCAACTAAAAGAAACCGTCGAGAAGATTAGGAAAGCCGGTGTCAACTACCGTCTGTAACCCTGAAATGAGGGGAGATGACACTCTTGCCCTCTAGGGATGCCTGGTAAAGCCCGTGACGGAACTATCATGATGTGGATTCTCCACAGGATGTGTATAAATGAGTAAAAAAGAATTTGTAGAAGAAAAGAATAAAGAGATTCGCCCGAAGGCGAAGGGGGTTTAGAGGGCGGTGACGTTTTCGGCCTGGGGGCCTTTCATGCCTTCACCAATCTCGAAGGTGACCTTCTGTCCCTCGTAGAGAGAGACGCGGCCGCCGGTGGGGTTGTTGACTTGACGGAAGTGAACGAATACGTCATTGCCGCCGTTGTCCTGCTGAATAAATCCGTAACCTTTTTCGTCGTTGAACCATTTAACGGTTCCTGTTTGCAAATCTGCCATTGTAAAGCCTTTTTTTGAATATGGTGAATCAAAATGTCGGGGAGTCTTCAGGGTCTTGCGGAGCAACGGTAACGCGGCAACACATCTAACACACGAAGATGAACTCGAACCTCATCTTTCTTCGGAGACCATTATAGCTGCAAGCGGGAGTAAAAGCAAGGCTTTTGGCAACGGGGAGAGAAATTTGCCGAAATTCTTTGATTACTCACTCTAATCGATGGGGACGAAGGCCTCCGTCCGGCCGCGAAATTCGACATAGAGATCGCCGTCTCGGTAGTTGGGAGCCCGATCGCATGAGATGAGCTTGAGGGATTGGGCCTCGATTGGCGTGGGCGGGATCAGACCGCTGTGGGAACGGAGGGTCACGGGATAGAGAGAGGTGTTGAGGATCCAGAAGTCGCTGGAGTCGGGCTTCTCCGGCAGCTCCCGGCGTACCCCGCGGGATTGGGAGCTCGCCGGGCCTTCGAGGAGAAAGATATCGTTGTAGAAGCTGTCGTCGGCTTCCACCGGCAGCAATTCGCCCCGCGAATTTCGTGAAACATAGGCGACGAGATCGATTCCGTCACGAGTTTGCTGGTTGATAAGACGATAGAGGGTAGATTTGTCCCGTATCTTCTCCATATCTTTTACGCGATGATAGGCATCGATATGCGCCCCCAACAAGAGACGCTCCAGTCGGTCGAACTCTTCCAACTCGTAAGCGACTTTTTTCTCCTGGATATAAGCGACGGCCCGCTCGGCGATCTGCCGGCTTTTTTCACGGATCCTGTCGTTGAGCAGGGGGTCGAGGGTCCGGCGGATGAAGAGGATCGCCCCGGCGAAGAGCCTGCCGAAAAAACGACCCAAGGCGGCGAGAAAACGGTTGACGGGATGCTCGGGTCCCAAGGCTCGTTCGAGCCAGGCAAAGAGCCAACTGAAGGCGAAGACTTCCAGAAGCGGCGTGAGCCAGGAGTTGAAAATCAATCCCAGGAATTTACCCGAGATCAGCAATATCGTCTTAGAGAGGCTGATGATGAGAATCTTGAGCTCCGTTAAGAGGAAGAGATGCCCCAGATACCCGCTGGTGTAAAGGAGCCAGAGGGAGAGTGCGGTGGCGATGAATGCCAAGAGAATGTTTTGCACTCTGGCACGGAGTTTGAGGGCGAGATAATACTCCCGGGCCTCATCGAGGGCACGGGAGAGTGGCTCGAGGATATTGCGTCGCAGCCAGCGGGAGAAGATATTGTCGAGAAACCAGCGTTTGATCAGGAGCACGCTGCCCTGCAAAAGGGTCAGGCCTTTGAAAAAAGCGATAACTTTGAGTTTGGAGACGGTATAGAAGGAGAGGATGGCACCTTTAAACGCGAGGGCGGCTGCCAGCATATAGGCGACACTCAGGTCCCAGCTCTCGGGAAAAACCGTATAGAGAGCGATCCCTGCGAGGAAAGGGAACAGGATAAGTCCGGCGACCAGGTTTCGTCGACGCACGGAGGGCTCAATCCTCGTCGGTCGCGTCGGTAGTGTAGACGCCGGTAGCGGTCTTCCAGATAATCGAGGCGTTGAGTCCCAGCCAGATGATCAGGCCTATTCCGATCGTGGCGACCCAGCCGAGGGTACTCCAGTCGGAAGTGTCGAGCCAACCCTTCTGGGCCAGACCGTAGACGAAGGCGGCGATGATGGCCGCTGCAACCAGGGCCCCGTACCATTTGAGGCTTTGATAAATCGCTTTGATCGCCATGAGCCAAAAGGCAAACATGAGCAGGATATAAAAGGGTTTGAAGCCTTCCAGGGGATCGCCGGAGGTGAGATAGTGGATGAAGTGGTGACCCGTGGGATTCCAGGTCCCCAGAGCCAGGGCCATGGCGAGAATCATGGAGACCCACCAGCGCAGGTGGCTGACTTTTTTGCCGTCTTTGGTCACCGAGCGTTTGACGAGGATATCGGGAAGCATCTACGCAGCCTTTTTGCCTGTAATCATAACATAACGCCGTGACGATGAAATGATCTTCGGGAAACTCCTTTTGATATAATGCTTTCAACTTTGTCTAAAGGATGGGTTCATGTCCCAATCGACTCTCCGAGGGGGAGGCGTCTGCCCTGGCGTCTTCCTTGCGATGGTCTCAGTCCCCTTTCTCTTCGTTGCGGCGCTAGCGGCTAGTACTCTGGGGCTTCTGCCTTTCGAGACGGGGATCCATACCCTGATAACTATCGTTGCAATTTTTGTTATTTTCCTCTTTTTTATCCCTCACAATGCCTCCTATGCCGCTTGTCGGATCTCCCGGAATTTCGAGCTGATGGAGCAGGATCTTCAGGAGGGGCTCAAGGGTAACGCCCTAACCATTATGGGCAAGACCAAGTCCACCCTGACGGTTCGGGAATTTATCGAAGAGTATTTTAAGGATATTCGCGACGACAACTATGCCCGAGTCGCCGCGACGATCTTCCCCATGTTGGGAATCCTGGGGACCTTCGTGGCTATTGCCGTCTCGATGCCCGATTTTACCGTCACCAGCAGCGAAAAGCTCGATCAACAGATCTCTCTGCTTCTGGCGGGAATCGGCACTGCGTTTTACGCGTCGATTTACGGAATCTTCCTCTCCCTGTGGTGGATTTTCTTCGAACGGCGAGGATTGGCCAGAATCGAACGGCAGGTCCTCGAGCTTGAAGCGCTCTACAACAGCCGGATCTGGAGCCGTAGCGAGCTGGTCAAGCACGAGCATATGCAGAGCGAGCTCAAAGATCAAAAGATCATTCGCACCCTGCAGGAGACCTTCAACCTCGACTTCATCAAAGATATGAATGCCCAGTATATGAAGAATTATCAGCGCATCGTGGAGGACACCAGTCGAAGTTTTGCCCTCTTGGCGGACCGGATGCAGGAGGCTTCCAATGATCTGCGCCAAACCCTCTCCATGCTTCAGGA
>JALSTG010000009.1 GCA_026983875.1 Campylobacteraceae bacterium | reverse complement strand
CCGCTTCTCGATATCTTTAATGGTAATCAGACCTGTCAATGTCCCCGTCTCGTCGACGATGGGAAGTTTTTCGATCTTGTGCTCTTGAAGAACCTTCGCCGCTTCGTCGAGGGAAGTACCCTTCTTAGCCGTTATCAGAGGCATAGGTGTCATGACGTCACGGACCTTGAGATTTTTGTCGGTGATGAAACGCATGTCTCGATTGGTAATGATCCCCAGGAGTTTGCGTGCTTCGTCCACGACGGGCACGCCGGAGATCCGATACTCCGCCATCAGGGCATCGGCTTCGGCGACCGTGGCGTCGGGACCGATGAAGATGGGATCGATGATGATGCCGCTTTCGCTCTTTTTGACTTTTTTCACTTCAAAGGCCTGGGTGGCGGTGTCCATGTTTTTGTGGATGATGCCGATGCCACCGAGGCGGGCCATGGCGATGGCGGCTTTGTGTTCGGTGACCGTATCCATCGCCGCAGAGACGATGGGAATATTGAGGCCGACCCGCCGGGTCAGGCGGCTCTGGAGAGAAACCTCTTTAGGAAGGACGGTCGAGTGCTGGGGAACCAGCAGGACATCTTCGAAAGTCAGGGCGCGCATTTTGATTCTCATGGGGGAAAACTCCTTCCTTAGTTTTTGTAGTTGACCGCCCGTTCCAGGGAGGCGGCACCGTCGAAAAGGGTCCGTTCGTCGAAGGCCTTGGCCAAAAGCTGCAAGCCCACGGGAAGTCCCGTCTCGGTATCTTTCATAATCGGCAGGGCAATCCCCGGCAGGCCGATCAGGTTGACCGCGATGGTATACATATCGCTCTTGTACATCTCCAAAGGATCGGCCAGAGCCCCCAGCTCAGGAGCCACGGAGGGCGCCACGGGAGCGAGGATCAGATCCGCTTCTTCAAAGACCCGGTTGAACTCGTCCCGGATCAGATGGCGGACCTTCTGGGCCTTGAGGTAGTAGGCGTCGTAGTAGCCGGAGCTCAGGACGAAGTTGCCCAGAAGGATCCGGCGTTTGACCTCTTCGCCGAAGCCTTCGCTGCGGGTACGAAAATAGAGATCGGCCAGGTTCTTTGGATCTTCGCAGCGCCGACCGTAGCGTACGCCGTCGTAGCGTGCCAGGTTGGTCGCCGCTTCCGCGGTGGCGACGATGTAGTAAGTCGCGATATCGTATTTGGTGTTGGAGAGCGTGGTACGGACGATCCGATGACCGGCCTCCTCCAGAGCCTTGACCGCCTCTTCGTGAGCCCGCTGCACCGCATCAGAGGCCTCGGCCGCATAGTTCTCAACCACGGCGATCCGTAGAGGACGATCGGGGTCGATCCGGCCGGCGACGGGCTCGTCCGACCTGTCGGCGCTGGTGGAGTCCCGGGGGTCATGCCCCGTGATCGCGTCGTAGAGGATCGCGGCATCTTCGACATTTTGCGTGATGGGACCGATCTGATCGAGGCTGGAAGCGTAGGAAGCCAGACCGTAGCGGCTCACCCGTCCGTAGGTGGGTTTGAGACCGACGACCCCGCAGTAGGCGGCGGGCTGGCGAATGGAGCCTCCCGTATCGCTTCCCAGAGCGGCAATCGCCTCACCGGCCGCGACCGCGGCGGCGCTCCCTCCCGAGGAACCTCCGGGAACGCGGCTCGTATCATAGGGGTTGAGGGTAGGACCGTAGTAGCTGCTCTCGGTCGTCGAGCCCATGGCGAATTCATCCATATTGGCCCGGCCGAAGGGTGCCATCCCCGCCTCGCGGAGCTTCGTCACCACCGTCGCATCATAGGGAGCCACATAGCCCTGAAGAATCTTCGAGGCGCAGGTAACGCTCCAGCCCTTGACCTGGATGTTGTCCTTAAGGAGGATGGGAACCCCCTCTCCCGCCTCATCGAAAGAGATTACAGCGTTGAGAGCGTTCGACTCGGCCCGTTTTTTGAGCTCCCGGCGAATCTCGGCCAAGGCTTCGGGACTTTGGGTAAGTGCTTCTTTGAGGGTGATCACAATGACAATCCTGCTGGATGAAGATAATAGTGGGGATTATAGCCAAAATCTTGTTGTATAGGGGTGAATAACCGTCGAAACCGATGTAGGAAACTTTCAGCCAAAAAAGGGCATAAATGAGAAAAACATACCGGAGTTTCTCATGAGAAAAAAATCGCTCGTTTGGCTATCCCTGCTTCTCCTCGGCGGCAGCGCCGCCCTTGATGCTCGCCCCATCAGCGCTCCTCTGGCCGTTTTCGAATCGACCAAGCTGCCCCACCGGACCCTCAAGGACGGGCCCAGCATCTTCGGCACCCTGCCCTGGGTCAACGAATCGAATCTAAGCAAAGAAGAAAAGGCCCAATACCAAAAGATGCGTCAAGAGGTAGCCCAGCGCAAACAGAAAAATGAGAAATACCGACGCAGCAAAGCGAAGACCCTGCAGCTCTTCGAATCGACCAAAATCCATCGGGATCCCGCCCTGGGCCCAAGCCCCGTACGGGAGATCTTTACCCAGGCTCTCGGGAGTGTCGGCCTGGGAGACGATCATCCGAAAAGCGGAAAAAAAACGGAAGATAAACGCTAAAGTCCCCGACGCTTTTTCCAATAAAAAACCCATCCGAGTCCTGCGGCGACGCAGAGGAAGATAAAAGCGATCGAGCCGACGATAACGGCCGGAGGCACAGGCTGGGAGAGATCGGGCATCATCCCAATACCTCGGCGCATCGCTGGCATAACGCCCCCTCTTCTTCGGCGGTATAGCGCCAGCACCGGGGACATTTATGTCCCGGAGCCCGATGGAGGGCAAAGCGCATCTCCCCGGCTTCAAAACTTCCCAGCTCTTCCGTCTCAAAAGCAGGGGCCGCGGCGCTGACGACGAACCAGTCTTCCAGATCCTTTCCTTGTAGAGGCAGGGAGTCGATCGCTCCGGCGATCGCCAGCTCCAGAGTCGATTTGATCACCTTCTCCTTCTTGAGGCGGTCCACCGCCTCTCCAAAAGCCTCTCTCGCCTCCAGGAGCAGCCTGTCGTCAAAGGGGGGCTCCACGGCGGGCAGCGGCTCGTAGATCGCGTCGAAGACATCCTTCCACTCCCTTTTGATCACCGTCGGAGCGTAGTCAAGCACTTCATCGGCGGTATAGGTGAGCGTCGGGGCCACCAGCGCCAACATACTCCGGGAGATCAGGGCCATGGCGCTCTGGGCGCCCCGGCGGGTCGGGGCATCGGCAGCGTCGCAGTAGAGACGATCTTTGCAGATATCCATGTAGATCCCGCTGAGCTCGTTGGTCAGGAAGTGATTGAGGAGCGAGTATCCCCGAGAAAACTCGTAACGGTCGAAGGCCTTCCGGACCTCCCGGAAGACTCCGGCAGCCTTGGCCAGGATCCAGTGATCCAGATCTCCCATCGCTTCGACGGGTCTGAGCTCCTCCAGATCGTTGGCGTTGGCCAAAAGAAAACGGAAGGTGTTGCGGATCTTGCGATACTGCTCCGCCGTCTGCTTGAGGATCCCGTCACTGATCTTCAGATCGCTCTGATAGTCGCTCAGCGCCACCCAGAGCCGCAGGATCTCCGAGCCGTACTGCTGCGTCACCTTCTGGGGGGCGACCACGTTGCCTCGGGACTTGGACATCTTCTCACCCTTTTCGTCCACCGTGAAGCCGTGAGTGAGGATGGAGCGATAGGGAGGATGGAAATTGATGGCCGAACTCAGCAGCAGCGAGCTCTGGAACCAGCCGCGATGCTGATCCGAGCCCTCCAGATACATATCGGCAGGGAACTCCCCGGCGTCGTAGTGGCGGGATTTGAGCACGGCATTCCAGGTCGATCCGCTGTCGAACCAGACATCGAGAATATCCTGGACCTTCTCCAGCTCTTCGGGGCGATATCCGCTGCCGGGATAGAGAAGCTCTTCGATAGGCCGATCATACCAGGCGTCGCATCCTTCACGCTCAAAGATCGCCGCGATGAAGTTGAGTACCTTCTCGTCCAGGATCACCTCTTTGGTCTTTTTGACCCGGAAAAAGGCGATGGGCACCCCCCAGGTGCGTTGGCGGGAGATACACCAGTCGGGACGTCCCTCCACCATGCTCCGGAGGCGGTTGCGTCCCCAGTCGGGGTAGAAGACCGTCTCGTCGATCCCTTTAAGGGCAATCTTCCGAAGGGAGTCGTCGGCCCCTTCGGGCGTCTCGTCCACGGCGATAAACCACTGTTTGGTCGCCCGGTAGATCACCGGCTTCTTGGTCCGCCAGCAGTGGGGATAGGAGTGCACAAAGGTCGAAGAGTGCAGCAGGGCATCCCCCAGAAGCTCCAGGATCTTTTCGTTGGCCTCGAAGATGTGCATCCCCACGAACTCCTCGGGATTGGGCAGGAGCTGATGGCCGACCAGGCTCTCGTCGTAGCGTCCCTGATCGTCCACGGGCATCAAGACTTCCAGACCGTATTTCAGTCCGACGAAATAGTCGTCCTCTCCGTGACCCGGTGCCGTATGGACTGCTCCCGTTCCTCCGTCGAGCTCCACATGCTCCCCCAGAATGATATGGGAGCTCCGGCCGTTGAGAGGATTGATCGCCAGCTTGTTCTCCAACTCCTCGGCAGCAAATTTACGCACCGCTTGTCCCGAAACCACCCCCTCCTCGATCAGAGCATCGTAGCGCTTCTCGGCGACGATATAGCCGTCGCCCGTGAGGACATACATCTCTCCGGGAGCCAAGGCGATGCCGGTATTGGCCGGCAGGGTCCAAGGGGTCGTCGTCCAGATGACGATTGCAGCTTTGCCGTGGAGATCCAGCTCCTCCTTGGCCTTGTCGGAGAGCTCGAAGGCAACATAGATGGAGTAGTCCTCCTTATCCTTGTACTCCACCTCGGCGTCGGCCAGAGCGCTTTCCGCCGCCCAGGACCAGTAGACCGGCTTATTCCGTTCGATGAGGAGCCCCTTTTTGGCCACTTCGCACAGCGTGCGGTAGATGGCGGCCTCAAATTTGAAGTCCATCGTCACATAAGGGTGCTCCCAATCCCCGATAACTCCCAGTGACTGAAAGCCCTCTTTCTGGATCTCGATATATTTGGCTGCATGCTCCCGGCAAAGCTGACGAAACTTGCTCACGGGCATCGCCTCTTTTTTCTCCTTGCCGATACGCTCTTCGACCTTCTGCTCAATGGGCAGGCCGTGGCAGTCCCAGCCCGGCGTATAGCGGACGGCTTTGCCCTGGAAGTAGTGATATTTGACGATCATATCTTTGAGAATTTTGTTGAGGGCATGGCCGATATGGATATCGCCGTTGGCATAGGGAGGGCCGTCGTGGAGGGTAAACATCTCTTGGCCTTCCCGATTGGCTTTCATCCGCTCGTAGGCTCCTTCGCTAAACCATTTTTGGTAGCGAATCGGCTCATTTTTGGGGAGATTTCCACGCATGGGAAAGTCGGTTTTGGGTAGCAGCAGCGTCTCTTTGTAATCCATTATCGCACATCCTTGGGGGTTCTGAAATTGGGGCGATTATATCCTAAGGGGGTTTAGGGTTTCGTTATAATCTTTATCAATAAGTCATGCACTACGATAAGGAAGAAAGAGAATGGGAAATCGTATCAACATCGTTTATATCGGCTTGACGATCGCTCGCGATGAGACGCTGCATGCCTGGGTCGGT
>JALSTG010000008.1 GCA_026983875.1 Campylobacteraceae bacterium | reverse complement strand
GATCTTGATCGCATCGCCGAAGCGTGTTTCACAGGTGGGCTCGGCAACGATGGCATAATCGGGGAGCCTCTGCATCTCTTTGAGCCGTTGCAGGACAATCTGCGTGCCGTACTTCGCCTCTCCCTCTTCGTCGGAAGTCAGTAGCAGCGAGAGGGTCCCGTTGAAGCGCTCGGTCCGGCGCATCGCTTCGAGAAAAGCCGCCACGCCGCTTTTCATATCCTGGGCTCCCCGGGCAAAGATCTGCCCCTCTCTGATCGTCGGAACGAAGGGATCGCTCTTCCATCCCTCTCCGGGAGGCACTACGTCTACATGGCCGGCAAAGCAGAGATGTTCGCCGGGTCCGAAAGTTTTGGACATAAAAAGGTTTTTGACCCCGCCTTCGTCGATGCGCAGGACTTCATAACCCTCCAGGTATCCTTCGACAAACTCCAGCAATCCCCCGTCATCCGGTGTCACCGAGGGAGCCGAGAGGAGGCGGATCAAAAGATCGACGACATTCACGCTTCGACTCCTCCCTCTTCGATCTCACCCTTCCAGCTCATGATACCCCCCAGATGATTGATCACCCCGGGAACCCCCATCCGTTGCAAAATCATCTGCACCTGGGCGGTTCGGTTGGCGGTGCGACAGGTCAGAATGATAGGCTTACCCCCCGCTTCATCTCCCAAGGTCTCGGCCCAGTCCCGAAAGGCGCTGGTAGGACGCAGAAGATCCACGCCGGGGATATGCCCCATCTCGTACTCCCAAGGCTCCCGCACATCGACCAGCAAAAAATCCGCCTCTCCTTTTTCCCTCGCCCTTAAAAGAGCTTCAAGCTGTGAAGAGTCAACCGCATCACCCTCTAGCCATTCTTTCTGCCATTCCATCAGCTTTTTCCTTCCACACCCAAAAATCTATTTCGCATTATAGCCGCTATTTCCTATGGGAAAGCGGCTTCGGCTCTGCCATTCGAACTTAATCACACTTTCTATATAATATCCGTTATCATCACGATCATCATACCGGCTCAAGCCACGTAGAAGGAGAATCAGTGCAGATCGACCGGCAAACGCTTGAAAAGCTGGAGAAGCTTTCTCATCTGAAAATTGCAGAAGAAAACAGAGACAAGGTCCTGAATCAACTGACGGAGATCCTCGAATACGTCGAGAATCTCAACGAGCTCGACACCTCCGGACTCGACAGCTACTTCTCGACCTTGGAAGGGGGCACTCCCATGCGAGCCGATGAGCCCTTCAACGACCCGGAGGTCCCTCGGATCATCCTCGACCACGCTCCAGAGAGTCGGGACGACTTTTTCATCGTCCCCGCTATCATTGAATAAGACAATATAAGGGAAAATATGGCTGCATTCAACATCAAAAAACTGCTGCAAAGTGTCGTCGTCCACAAAGCATCCGACCTCCACCTCATCTCGAAAAAAGAGCCGCTGCTCCGCGTCGACGGGAAACTCCGTCCCGTCAATATGCCCAAGCTCACCGGCGAAGATATCGAAGAGATGTGCTACTCTCTGCTCACCGAAAAGCAGAAAAAACGCTTCGAAGAGGAGAACGAACTCGACTTCGCCGTGGAGCTTGAAGGGGTCGGCCGGTTCCGGGTCAACTACTATCGCACTTTGGGGGATATGGCCGCCGCCTTCCGGATCATTCCCCTGGATGTCCCCTCCCTGGATGATATCGACGCACCCCCCGTCTATCGGAAAATGATCAAACGGGAAAAGGGGCTGATCCTCGTGACCGGCCCCACTGGATCGGGTAAATCGACCACCCTTGCGGCTCTTCTCAACGAAATCAACGAAAATGAGTCCAAACACATCATTACCGTGGAAGATCCCGTGGAGTTCGTCCACCAGCACAAAAAATGCGTCTTCTCCCACCGTAGTGTCGGCGACGATACCAAGAGCTTCTCTGCCGCCCTCAAATATGCGATGCGGGAAGACCCCGACATCATCCTCGTCGGGGAAATGCGGGACAAAGAGACCATTGCCGCAGCTCTGACCGCCGCCGAGACCGGACACCTGGTCTTCGCCACCTTGCATACCAACTCCGCTCCGGGAACGATCAACCGGATTATCGACGTCTTCAGCGGTGACGAACAGCCTCAGATCCGGGCGATGCTCTCCAGCTCCCTGGTCGCCGTCATCGCCCAGGCACTGCTGCCAAAAATCGGCGGAGGTCGGATCGCCGTCCCGGAGATCCTCATCACCAACCACGCCATCGCCAACCTGATCCGAGAGGACAAGGTCCATCAGATCTACTCCGCCATGCAGCTGGGACAGGAGGAGACCGGGATGCAGACCCAGACCCAGGTCATGGCCCGACTGGTGCGTCAGGGGGTCATCTCCCGGGACGATGCGATTCAGTGGTCCAACAAGCCAGACGAATTGTTGAAAGCGCTTTGAGAAAACCATGCCACTAAATCTTTTTGACCTTCTCGTCGTCATCTTGGTTCTTTTTCTTGGCCTCAAAGGAGCGCTGGTCGGGTTGCGTCGTGAGCTCTTGGGTTTCCTCGGGCTGATCGGAGGAGTTTTGATCGCTTCCCGTGCCGCCCTCCCCTTGGCCGGCTGGGTAGAGGCTTACGGGTTCCACCTGGGCAATCCTGCGACACTCCGCCTCGTCACCTTCATTCTCATACTGATGCTTATCTGGGGCGCCTTCTCATGGTTGGGGCGCCTCCTGGAAGCTCGTAGTCCCATAGCCGTCCTA
Source organism: Campylobacteraceae bacterium (assembly GCA_026983875.1). Taxonomy (GTDB): domain Bacteria; phylum Campylobacterota; class Campylobacteria; order Campylobacterales; family Sulfurovaceae; genus Nitratifractor. The sequence goes on along the minus strand of JALSTG010000008.1, from coordinate 2,909 downwards.
TCCCCCACAAGCCGCTTCGGTGGCTTTCTCCTCGCGGCGGGCAAATATTTTCTCGTCTTTTCTATGATTCTTTCGGCCCTCTATCCGACACCGGCTATCCGGCACAAGGTTCAGCGTTATACGGAAGGATCGATCCTCTTTACTCCGATGATGCATGCCGGCAAGTTTCTTCTTAATCGTTCCTATTCATCTCCGAGATCTTCCGGGAAAAAGAGTTCGAACAGCAAAATGTAAAGGGTTCCCATGGTCGAATATTCCTTCCTTCTGGACGAACTTAAGAGAATCCTCAAAGAAAAACAACTAAAATTCACCCGCCAAAGGGAACAGGTCCTCAAGGCTCTCTATCACAATGAAGGACACTTCTCTCCCGAAGAGATTCATCGTCTGATCCAGGCGGAATCGCCGGAGCTCAAAGTCGGTATCGCCACGGTCTATCGGACCCTTGCTCTCCTCGAAGAAGAGGGTCTCGCCGAATCGATCTCCTTCGGCAAGGCGGGCAAGCGCTACGAGATCGGCATGAAGAAGCATCACGATCATCTGATCTGTACCCGGTGCGGCAAGATCATCGAGTTTGTCGACGAGGTGATCGAGGAGAGGCAAGAAGCCGTAGGAGAGCGTTTCGAGTTTACGATCACGGACCATACGATGAAGATTCTCGGCATCTGCAAAGAGTGCCGGGAGACCATGAACATACAGGAGCATTCTTGATATTCGAAGACAACCAATATATCCAGGAACGGATCAAAAAAGCCGACGCCCTTCGGGCCGAAGGGATCAACCCCTATCCCGCCGGTGTACGTAAAGGCACTCCTTCATCGGAATTTCTGAAAGAAAACGCCGATCTGCTGGAGCGCCCCGAAGGTGAGCGCATCGCCCCCGAGCGCCATTACAGACTTACCGGACGGGTCAAGTTCGTTCGGATCATGGGCAAGGCCGCTTTTGCCAAGATCGAAGACAGCGAAGGGCTGGTGCAGATCTACTACAACCGCGATGACCTGCCCGAAGGCTATTACAACAAGATCAAAAAGTTGATCGAAGTCGGAGACATCGTCGAAGCCGAGGGCTATCCCTTTGTGACCCGTACCGGAGAGATCACCCTCCACTGCACCGATCTGCGGATCGTCTCCAAAGCGATCTCCCCTCTGCCGGAGAAATTTCACGGCCTGACCGACCAGGAGCTTCGCTACCGCCAGCGTTACCTCGATATGATCATGAATCCGGAAGTCAAAGAGACCTTCCGGCTCCGTAGCCGCATCGTCAGCCTGATCCGCCGCTTCTTCGAAAAGCACGGTTTCCTGGAGGTCGAGACCCCGATGATGCACCCGATCCCCGGCGGAGCCAACGCCCGGCCCTTTGTCACCCACCACAACGCTTTGGGGGTCGACCGCTATCTGCGCATCGCCCCCGAACTCTACCTCAAGCGCCTGGTAGTCGGCGGAATGGAGGCGGTCTTCGAGATCAACCGCAACTTCCGCAACGAAGGGATGGACCATACCCACAACCCCGAATTTACGATGATAGAATTCTACTGGGCTTACCATACCTACGAAGATCTGATGCGCCTGACCGAAGAGCTTTTCGACACCCTTTTTGAAGAGCTAGGACTCCCCCGGAAGCTCCGCTACGGCGAGTACGAAGTGGACTTCTCCACACCCTTCCGCAAGGTCGGCTACCTCGACGCCATTCGCGAGATCGGCGGCGTGCCCGAATCGGTGATCCACGATCCCCAAGCGGCTAGAGCCTATCTCAAGGAACACGGCGTAGAAACTGATCCCGCTCTTAGCCTAGGCTACCTCCAGGCCGAGCTCTTCGATGCCTTCGTAGAAGAGAAGCTTATCGATCCCACTTTCGTAGTGGACTTCCCCGTCGAGATCTCTCCACTGGCCCGCCGCAGCGACGAAAACCCCGAGATCGCCGAACGATTCGAGCTCTTCATCGCCGGCAAGGAGATCGCCAACGGCTTCAACGAGCTCAACGACCCCCTCGATCAATACGAACGCTTCCGAATGCAGGTCGAAGCCAAAGACGCTACCGGCGACGACGAGGCGATGCATATGGATCTGGACTATGTCCGGGCTCTGAGCTATGCAATGCCTCCTACCGCCGGAGAGGGAATCGGCATCGACCGCCTCGTCATGCTCCTGACCGACCGGCACTCTATCCGGGACGTCCTACTCTTCCCGGCAATGCGCCCAGAAAAAGGCCTTGAAGGCCAGAGCGAATCGGAGCAGGAGACTTCAGAATCCGAACAAGAAACAAAGGAATAACATGAGCTACTTCATCGAAAAATTCGACCCCGAGGTCTTCGAAGCCATCGAAGCAGAACTCAAGCGCGAAACCGAGCACCTGGAGATGATCGCCTCAGAAAACTTCACTTTTCCTGAGGTCATGGAAGCGATGGGCTCGGTCTTTACCAATAAATACGCCGAAGGCTATCCTGCCAAACGCTACTACGGCGGCTGTGAATATGCCGACCGCGTCGAGCAGCTCGCCATTGACCGCTGCAAGGAACTTTTCGGCTGCGAATACGCCAACGTCCAGCCCCACAGCGGCTCCCAGGCCAACGGTGCCGTCTATGCCGCCCTCATCAAAGCCGGTGACAAGATCCTGGGAATGGATCTAAGCCACGGAGGCCACCTGACCCACGGCTCCAAGCCCAGCTTCTCCGGCAAAAACTATCAAAGCTTCACCTACGGTGTGGAGCTTGACGGCCGCATCGATTACGATCGGGTCCGGGACATCGCCAAGATCGTCCAGCCCAAGATTATCGTCTGCGGTGCCAGCGCCTACCCCCGGGAGATCGACTTTGCCAAATTCCGTGAAATTGCCGACGAGGTGGGAGCGATTCTCTTTGCCGACATCGCCCACATTGCGGGCCTAGTCGTCGCCGGAGAGCATCCCAGTCCCTT
>JALSTG010000007.1 GCA_026983875.1 Campylobacteraceae bacterium | reverse complement strand
AGGAATCAACGTCTCGACTTCCAAGGGATCGGGCAGTCTGGTCTCTTTTTCCCATCGTGGTCTCGATGAGGTCGTCAGAGCTTCTCTGCACTACTACAATACCGAAGAGGAGATTGAGTATTTCCTGACGACACTTCGGGGACTTCTAAGTCGAGCAAGTAAAAAAGTTAGATAGATCTCTCAAAACGTCGATCCAAACTTTTGTCCCCAGGCTCCTTGCTGCCAAGCCATGACACTTTCAAAGAATATTGCTAAAATGACGACAATCATGTATCGACGGGCTTCTCCGGATCTCCGGAGCCGTCGAAGCGAGGAATGACTGATGGTCTTGATGATCGACAACTACGATAGCTTCACCTACAACATTGTTCAGTATTGCCGTGAACTCGGTGCCGATCTACGGGTGATCCGCAACGACGAGATGAGCGTCGAGGAAATTGCCGAGCTCAATCCGGAGAAGATCATACTCTCACCTGGACCTTCTACGCCCGATGAGGCCGGGGTGACCCTGGAGACGATCCGGCGTTTCGCCGGAGCAAAGCCAATCTTTGGGATTTGCCTGGGGCATCAGAGCATCGCCCAGGCCTTTGGCGGCGAGGTGATGAGGGCCAAAAACATGATGCACGGCAAGACCTCCCGGGTTCGGGTGACGGAGGAGACGCCGATCTTCCGGGACCTTCCGGAGGAGTTCCGCGCCACCCGATATCACTCTTTGGTGGTCAGACGCGACACGCTGCCCCAACGGATCGTCCCCACGGCCGTCAGCACCGACGACGGGGAGATTATGGCCCTGCAGATCCGAGACCTACCGATCTACGGAGTGCAGTTTCATCCCGAGTCGATCATGAGCGAACACGGCCACGAGATGCTGAACAATTTTCTCAAGCTCTAATGCAGCGATGATCGAAATCTGGAAGGACGATCGCCTCTTTAGAGCCTTCTGGATCCTCTACTTCGCCACGCTTGCGGCACTGATCCTGACGACCCCGCTTACTCCCAACGAAGCGAAGCTTTTCTATCGTCTTCAGGGCGCACCGGAGATTTGGGTTGCCCGTCTACTCCATCAATGGATCCCCGGTCCCCTCGGTATGAGACTACTCCCTTTTCTCCTGGGGCTGATAAATCTCCGCCTCTTCTACGGACTCTTGGACGATTATTTTCCCCGTCGGGAGGATCGACGTTTTACCGTAGTACTTTTCGCCCTTTTGCCGGGAGTCATCGTCTCGACGGTTTTGCTCAACGATGCGATTTTCGCTCTGACGCTGACACTGCTTTTTCTTCATGCCTATCGTCTTAGAATCGTCTGGATGCAATTGGCAACGCTGTTGTTACTGTTGACGACCGATACGGCGGTCTTCGCACTCTATTTTGCCGTGGGGCTCTATGCCTGGAAGAAGCGGCAGTACTCCTTGGCTATTTTTTCCTTCCTCCTTGTGGTCGCAGCCTTGGCTTTCGGCCTTTTCGACGTTGGGGGGCGGCCCCGAGGTCATTTGCCGGAACTTTTCGGGATCTATGCAGCCCTCTTCTCCCCTCTTTTTTTCGTCTATTATTTCTACGCCCTCTATCGTACGGCTTTTGAAGGCCCGAGAGATCTCTACTGGACCATTGCTTTTACGGCCCTGCTCTTCTCGATCCTGCTTTCGATCCGCCAGCAGATTCTGATTGTTGATTTCAGCCCCTATCTTCTCGTGGGAACCATGATCCCCGTAGCTGTTTACCTCCGCAGTCTACGGGTGCGGATGCGTCGTTTTCAGCGAGGTTATCGAATCGCTGGAGCCGTGGTGGTGGCGACCCTGTTGCTGAGCAGTCTAACGCTGGTTCTTCATCGTCCGATCTACGAGGCGTTGGGAAGACCGGAGAAGTTTTTTGTCGCTCCTGCCTACACGCTTCATGAGCTTGCCCGATATCTTGAAGGTGAGGGGCGTACTTGTGTCGAGGGTGTGAAGAAGCGTTACGAACCTCTGATGTATTACTACGGTTTTCCTCCATGCCGTGATCTCGGGAAGAATCTGAAACCATCAAACTAATTGCCAATGTTCCCAAAATACACATAGGCGGAGATTTCTCCTTCGCCGTGAAGGCCTTTCTATAAGTTTCAAACATTCTAATGATAAAATTCTGCAACCCTAACCCACAAAGGAGAAGCCGATGGCTCAACGAGCAATACGCGAATATGATGGAAAGGCACTCTTTTCCAAGCATTGGAACGAGTATTTCGACGGATTCCACTACCCCTTCAAATCGGTCCTGGTTACCAGCGGCGACGAGCTGCGGGCCAAAGCAAAAGAGCATGGTTTCGAGTGGCTCAACCAGGAGCCCCTGGTCGTCAAACCCGATATGCTTTTCGGAAAGCGGGGGAAGAATGACCTGGTGCTCTTCAGGGTCAACAAGCCCGGCGACGTGAAGCTGGAAGATGCTGCCAAATGGATCGATGAGAAACAGAGCCACGAAGTGACGCTGCTCAGCGGACAGCGGGGGCATCTGACCCACTTCATCGTCGAGCCTTTTACCCCTCATACTCAGGAGCAGGAGTACTACATCGCCGCGACGACCGTCGGCGAAGACGATGTGCTCTACATGTCAGCCGAGGGCGGTATGGAGGTCGAAGAGGGCTGGGACGAGAAGGTCAACGAAGTCCGTATCCCCATTAACATGAACGAAGCCGATATCGAAAAGGCGATTCGAGCCAATATCCCGGAGGATATTCCGGCAGAGAGCAAAGAGACCTTTGCCGCGTTTGCCATCGACTTTTTTAAATTTTTCCGCGATATGCACTTTGCCTATCTGGAGATTAACCCTCTGGTCCTCATCGGCAACGACGCCCATATCCTGGACCTGGTTGCCCGCCTCGACGATACTGCGGGCTTCCTGATGAAGGAGAAATGGGGAGATATCGAATTCCCCACCGCCTTCGGCATGGAAGATCAATCCCCCGAAGAGAAGGCGATTGCCGAGGCCGACAGCAAATCGGGCGCTTCGCTGAAACTGACGATCCTCAATCCCCAGGGGCGGATCTGGACCATGGTCGCCGGCGGCGGCGCCTCCGTCGTCTACGCCGATACCATCGCCGACATGGCCGGGGTCAAGGATCTGGCCAACTACGGTGAATATTCCGGAGGTCCTACCACGGGTGAGACGGAGTTTTACGCCGAGACGATCTTCGATCTAATGACGCGCTACCCCGATCCCCGAGGCAAGATTCTCATCATCGGCGGCGCCATCGCCAACTTCACCGACGTGGCCAAGACCTTCACCGGGATCATCAATGCCCTGGAGAAATGGGCTCCCAAACTCAAAGAGCACAATACCAAGATCTACGTTCGCCGGGGAGGCCCCAACTACGAAAAAGGTCTGCAGGATATGAAAGAGGCCGCCGAGCGCCTGGGACTGGAGATCCATGTTTACGGCCCCGAGACCCATGTGACCGACATCGTGCGTATGGCGCTCGAAGACGAGAAGAAGTAAAGGGAGGAGAGAAAAATTATGAGCAGACTTTTTACACGCGATACCCAGGCGATTTTCTGGAACAACAACAAAAGTGCGATCCAGCGGATGCTGGATTACGACTACGTGATCGAGCGGGAGACCCCTTCCGTCGCGGCCATCGTGGCTCCCACCAGCAGCGCCAAGTTCGAAAAATTCTTCTGGGGACCCGACGAGATTATGATCGATGTCTTCCGCTCCACCAAAGAGGCGGTTGAAGCCCATCCCAACGCCGACGTCCTGCTGAACTTCGCTTCGTTCCGGACCGCCTACGATGTGACGATGGAAGCCATTGCAATTCCCAACCAGTTCCGCGTTATCATGGTCACCGCCGAGGGAATTCCCGAGCGGTTGGCTAGGACGATGAACCAGGCGGCCCGCGACGCCGGAGTCACCGTCATCGGACCTGCCACCGTCGGTGCCATCGCTCCGGGGGCGTTCAAGATCGCCAACATCGGCGGAACCATCGAAAACATCGTCAAATCCAAGCTTCATCGCGCCGGAAGCGCCGGACTGGTGACCCGATCGGGAGGACTTTTCAACGAGCTGTGCAACATTATTGCCCTTAATGCCGACGGTATCGCCGAAGGTGTGGCCATCGGCGGAGACCGCTTTGTCGGATCGGTCTTCATCGACAATATGCTGCGGATGGAGAGCAACCCGGATGTAAAATACATGATTCTCCTCGGGGAAGTCGGCGGAACCGAAGAGTACAAGGTGATCGAGGCGGTTAAATCGGGCAAAATCACCAAGCCCGTCATCGCCTGGTGTATTGGAACCATCGCCAAGCACTTCAGCTCGGGAGTCCAGTTCGGCCATGCAGGAGCCAGTGCCAACGCAGATGCCGAGACGGCCGAAGCGAAAAACAGGGCAATGGCCGAGGCGGGGATCCATGTCCCCGAGAGCTTCAATGACCTGCCCCGGGTCATCAACGAAGTCTATACCAAGCTCTACAACGAAGGGGTGATCCTGGAGATCCAAGAGCCAGAAATCCGGACGATCCCCAAAGTACGCCGTCCCAAAAACTTCATCTGTACCATCAGCGACGACCGGGGCGAAGAGGCGACTTACGCGGGTTACCCCATCAGCTCCGTGGCAACCCCGGATACGGGCAAAACCATCGGCGACGTGGTCAGCCTGCTCTGGTTCAAGAAAGTCTATCCCCGCTGGGCGGTCGATTTCATCGAGACGGTCATCAAAACCGTCGCCGATCACGGCCCTGCCGTTTCCGGCGCCCATAATGCCAAAGTCACCGCCCGTGCCGGCAAGAGTGTGGTTGAATCCCTCGTCACCGGACTGCTCACCATCGGCCCCCGCTTCGGCGGTGCGATCGACGGAGCCGCGAAGTATTTCAAATATGCCAACGACAACGGAATGAGCCCGGCCGAATTCCTGGCTTACATGAAAAAAGAGGGGATCCCCATCCCCGGCATCGGTCACCGGATTAAGAGCCTGCGCAACCCCGATCTGCGGGTTGAAGGGTTGAAGAAATTCGCGCAGGAGTATTTTCCCGCTACGCCTCTGCTCGATTATGCCCTGACGGTAGAGCAGTTGACCACGTCCAAGAAGGACAACTTGATCCTCAATGTCGACGGTACCATCGGAATTCTGATGGTCGATATGTGGCGCTCTCTGGGGTACACGGAGGAGGAGATCGACGAGTTCATCGAGTCGGGGACGCTGAATGCCTTCTTCATCCTGGGACGTACCATCGGCTTCATCGGCCACGTCCTGGACGAGAAGCGCTTGGCGATGCCCATGTACCGCCACCCCTGGGACGACATCCTCTACGATGTCAAAAAGGCGGAAGAGATTTAAGAAAGCTCTCCTGAACTCGTCACCGGCTCAATGCCGGTTCTTTTTTCCTTAACTCAGCAATCTCCCACACTCTATGTATAATAAGTATTTCAAGGCGCGTTGGAATATCCCACACAGACAGGATGCTGCATCGTATTCTTCTGGAGACAAATCTCCATATATAATGTAAGTTGTTTATTCGACGAAATTTTTTCCCGAATTTTTTTCAATTTCTCCTGCAAACCTCTTGACAAGGGTGAGAGTTTTGTCTATAATACGCGTCCACAAACACAGAGAGCCCGAGAGAGCGATCTAAGACAGAGCCCAAAGTATGGGA
>JALSTG010000006.1 GCA_026983875.1 Campylobacteraceae bacterium | reverse complement strand
AGCAGCTGGGGGTCATCAGCCGGGACCCTTCGGAGGTGACGCTGCTGGAGCTGATCGACCGCAGCTGCACCGCTTTCGGCAAACGGCTCCTCAAAGAGCGACTCCTCAATCCCGTCTGCGATCCGAAGATCCTCAAAGAGCGCTACGATCTGAGCGAACGGGTCGCTCCCGAGAGTGAAAAATTCGCCACCCAGCTCAAGCAGATCTACGACCTGGAGCGTCTCTCCCGACGCATCAAGCTCCGACGCCTCCACCCCGTGGAGCTCACCTATGTGGCGATGTCTATGGAGGGGATCGCGGGCCTTTTCGCTCTCTGCCGGACCTGCGGCATCGAAGTGGATCCGGAGCTGGCAGCCCAGAGCCGGGACTTCGCGCGCATGCTCGATCGCACCTTCGACCTGGAAGTCTGCGCCCGCTTCCGGATCGATCAGATCAGCGAAAATATCTTCAAAGAGGGGATCCACCCCCCTCTCGACGAGCTGATTGCCTCCCAGCGCAGCCAGCGAAGCCGCATCGAAAGCGTCGCCCGACAGATCGAGGAGCTCTTCGAGCGTGACCGACTCCTCTCCACTGCCCAGGGCTCCGTCGTCCAGGTCGCCTACATGGAGAGCGAAGGCTACCATCTGGTCTTGACCAAAAACCGCTACACCCAGATCGAACCCCTCCTCAGAGAGCACTACGCCACCGTGGACGGAGAGCACCTCTTCTACCGGGATTTTCGGGTCAAGGTTCTCAAAAGCGTGGTGAAGATCCATGCGCCGCTTTTCGAGGAGATCACCAAACGCATCGAATCGGACCAGATCAAACTCGTGGCCCAGGTCAGGGAGCGTTATCTCGAGAGTCTGGAGGAGATCGAACGCCGCTTCTCTCTCCTGCTGGATCGGCTCGTCGCCTTCATCGCCGACATCGACGTCGCCGTCAGCAACGCACGCAGCGCCCGGGAGATGAACCTCACCCGTCCCCAGCTCGTGGAAGCGAATCTCTACGAAGCGATCGCCCTACGCCATCCCATCATCGAGGCCAACGAAAAGCACGGCATCTATATCCCCAACGACGTCTATCTCGGCGAACCCTCCGACAGTCCCCACGATCACGTCATGCTCGATGCTTCGGAAGGCAAAGAGGTCCGGGGCGTGCTGCTCTACGGCATCAACTCCAGCGGCAAATCCTCCCTGATGAAGAGCGTCGGCCTCTCGGTGATCCTGGCCCAGGCGGGCTTTTTCGTTCCCGCCGTCGAGTTGAGACTGGGAATCTTCCGCAAACTCTTCACCCGCATCGTCAGCCGGGACAACCTCTACAAGGGACTCAGTACCTTCAGCGTCGAGATGCTGGAGCTCAAAAACATCTTCGCCCGGGCGGACGAACGCTCCCTGGTCCTGGGCGACGAGATCAGCCAGGGGACCGAGACCCTCTCGGCGCTGGCCATCGTCAGCAGCGCTATCATCCGCCTCGACGAATTGGGGGCCCGGTTTATCTTCGCCAGCCATCTCCATCAGCTGGCGGAGGTGGAAGAGGTCCGCCAGCTGCAGCGACTCATCTTCCTCCATCTGGGCGTCCATTACGATGCGGCAAGCGACCGGCTCGTCTACGACCGCAAACTCAAAATCGGCCTGGGAGACTCCCTCTACGGCCTGGAGTTCGCCCGTAGCCTCCATATGGACGAAAGTTTTCTCAAACGGGCCTCCTCCATCCGAGAGCGGCTTACCGGATCGGAGAGTGCCCTCAAAAGCCTCAAAAAGAAAAAGCGAAGCCGCTACCACAAGGATCTCTACGTCGCCCGCTGCGCCATCTGCGACGCCCCGGTGGAAGAGGTCCACCACATCGCTCCCCAACACCTGGCCGACGAAGAGGACCGCATCGACCACTTCCACAAAAATCATCGCTACAACCTCATCCCCCTGTGCAAAAAACACCACGAGATGGTCCACCGGGGCGAGATCCTCATCAGCGGCTTCGTCATGACCGACCGGGGCTTGCAGCTGCACTACGAGGAACGGGAAATCAATTCGAAATGTGAATAAAATCTTTACTGGTCAAATTTATCTACGCAAACTCAAGATCCACCAGGCCACTCCGTAGAAAATCTCAGTAAAAATATTTGAAGACTGATTATTGTTTTTTGTTTTGGGTGAATCTAATTAGTAAGCTCCTGCTTTCCCTGACACATGATATTAAATTGTTACCGCATGGAGAGGAAGCTGTAATCAACATAGCTAACATGTGCTGTTCTATTCAAGTAAACAAAGGAGAAACAAATGAAGAGAAAATTTTTTCTTGCGGCAATGTATGTGCTTACGATCGGGCTTGCCGGTGCCAGTAACTATTTCCCGCCTTTTCATGTTGCCATTCTGCCCAATGAACCCCAGGACAAAGGACGAATCAAGAAGGAGACGATACGATCCATCAATAGACATTTCGTTGCCCTTAATATCTTTACCGGAGATAGCAAAAGCGGCAAAGAGAAGTGTACAGACGAGATAATCGGGAAAAATATGATCGATTATTTTCATGAACTCAATGCACCGACTATCTATTCTTTAGGGGATAATGAATGGACCGATTGCCACAGGATAAGCAACGGAAGTTACGATCCTTTGGAGCGTCTTGATTTTCTTAGAAAAACTTTCTTTTCGAAAAATATGACTCAGGGCAAAAGCCCCATAGCGGTCGAGAGACAAGGAAACCCGGGAAAAGCATACAGTGAAAACAGCCGTCTTATTCTCAACAATATTATGTTTGTTGCTCTTCACGTTGTAGGAAGCAACAACAACCTCGTATCGAGCAAAAAGCTCTGTACAAAAGCCTCAGAAAGGACAGAAGACGATTGCCTCAGGGCCACCGATGAGTACAGAGAAAGAACTCGTAAAAATATCGAATGGCTTAAAAGCTCTTTTCAAATAGCCAGAGAAAAGGGGTTAGCTGGCATTGCCGTCATTATCCAGGCAAACCCGTTTTATCATTTTCACTCGACATACAAAAGTTGGAAAAAAGACTTTTTACCTCGGCTGAATGAAGAAAACGGTTTCACGAACTTCATTACGACTCTTATAGAAGAGACCCACTCTTTCAAAGGAAAAGTCGCTCTCATCCATGGCGACTCTCACTTCTTTATCATTGATAAGGCAATGTATAACAAAAACGGTGGCATTACCCCCAACTTTACAAGAGTTGAGACCTTCGGCTCTATCGAGCAGAGCTGGATTGACATGTATGTCGATCCAAACGGCAAAACCGTCTTTTCTTTCAAGCCTATCATCTTAAACAACCTCAAGGAACAGTAAATCTGAGATTCACTTCTTCCCGAAGTCTTCTTCTCCATCTTCCCGGTCAGATCTGTGCCGGCTTCGGAAACACCGTTATTTTGAAACATGGGGGGTGGAATATCACCGACTGCCTCACACTTAATGCTATATTCTTTAAGCCAAAGCTATTTATCTTGACAAAGACTATCAGCCTAACCGCTCCTTAACCCCCCTTTGGGTACACTATCTTCACTTTATTACCGCCATAGGGCGGACGAACCTATGTTTTGGAGCACGAAAATGAACGAAGCCAAAGTTATCTGGATGGACGGAGAGCTGGTACCCTGGAGCGAAGCCAAAGTCCACGTCCTGACCCACACCCTCCACTACGGCAACGCCGTTTTTGAAGGGACCCGCGCCTATCAGACCCCCGACGGGCTGGCGATCTTCCGCCTCGAAGAGCACTGCCGCCGCCTCTACAACAGCGCCAAGATCGTCGCCATCGAACCCAATATCGACTACGAAACCGTCAAGCAGGCCCATATCGAACTGCTGCGCAGCAACGATTTCAGCCAAAACGTCTACATCCGCCCTCTGATCTACCTGGGCTACGGCGTCATGGGGGTCTACCACAAGCACGCCCCCGTCAAGACGATGATCGCCGCCTGGGAGTGGGGCGCCTACCTGGGGGAAGAGGGACTCGAAAACGGCATCAAATGCTGCACTTCCTCCATCACCCGCAATCCCAACCGCTCCACCTTCGGCAAAGCCAAAGCCGCGGCCAATTACCTCAACAGCCAGATGGCCAAGTACGAAGCGGTCGAAAACGGCTTCGACGAAGCGCTGATGCTGGATGAAAACGGCTTCATCGCCGAGGGAACCGGAGAGTGCGTCTTCATCGTCCGAAACGGTAAACTCGTCACCCCGCCCAACGACAATTCCCTGGAGTCGATCACCCAGGCGACGGTCCTGGAGATCGCCCGCGACATGGGCATCGAGATCGAGCGGCGCAACATCACCCGCGACGAAGTCTACATCGCCGACGAAGCCTTCCTCACCGGCACCGCCGCGGAGGTCACCCCCGTCAACAGCCTGGACCACCGCGTCATCGGCAACGGCAAACGCGGACCCGTCACCGAAAAACTTCAAAGCGCCTACTTCGACGCCGTCCACGGACGCGACGAACGGTACAAACACTACCTCACCTATATTTGAGCACCGCTCAAATATAGGGATTTTGGATGATGGATTTTGAATTTTAAATTAATGATCATCCAAAACTCATCATCCAAAATCCAACATCTTTCCGAAGGAAATCTATGCCCGCTGATATGAACGACTATTTCAAAAAACGCAAACCCTCCCAAACTCCTCCCCCGGAGGAGAACAACGACTCCGGCAACGGTGGAGGTGGCTCTTCCGGCGGTCCCGGCTTCCAGAGCCCCTTCGGCGGCAATGTCGGAGGCAAGGGGATCGTCGCCCTGGTCATCGTGGCCGTTTTGGCCCTGGGCTTTTTCGTCCTCAAACCCTTTGCCATCATCAACTCCGGAGAGGTGGGGATCAAGGTAACGACCGGTAAGTTCCAGGAGAAGCCTCTCAATCCCGGACTTCACTTTTTCATCCCCGTTTTTGAAAAGATCATCCCCGTCAATACCCGGGTCCGAATGATTACCTACTCCAACCAGAACCGCCCCTCCGTCAGCGAGGGCTACTCCCGCTACGAAGGGGGCCTCAAACGCAATCCGGCGATTCGGGTCATGGATTCCCGGGGATTGGACGTGGATATCGACCTGGCGGTCCAGTACCACCTGCGCCCCGAGACTGCCCCCCGAACCATCGCCACCTGGGGAACGGCCTGGGAAGACAAGATCATCAATACCAAGGTCCGGGAGATCGTCCGGGATGTCATCGGAAAATACGCTGCCGAGAATCTCCCCCAGAAGCGAACCGAAATCGCCAAGGAGATCCAGGATCGGGTCCGCCGTGCCGTCGAATCGATCCCCGGCAAACCCGTCGTCCTCGATTCGGTGGAGCTGCGCAACATCGAGCTCCCTCCCAAGATCAAAGCCAAGATCGAGGAGCTCCAGGCCGAAAAGCAGAACGTCATGATCGCCGAACAGCAAAAAGACCGGGCCAAGCGTGAAGCCGAGCGTAAAGCCGAGATCGCCCGCGGCGAAGCCCAGAAGAAGCGGATCGAAGCCCAGGGGCACGCCGACAAGATCCGTATCGAAGCCCAGGCACAGGCACAGGCCAACAAAATCATCGCCGAGAGCCTCACCGCCGATCTCCTGCGTCTGGAACAGATCAAAACCCAGAAGGGCTTCAACGAGGCGCTTAGAGTCAACAAAGACGCCAGGATCTTCCTGACGCCCGGCGGGG
>JALSTG010000005.1 GCA_026983875.1 Campylobacteraceae bacterium | reverse complement strand
AGATCGGGGAGTCGGAACTCAGGCTCTGATCGTGGAAGCGGGGCGCAATACCACCCGAAAGAGCCGGGTCATCGCTTCCCATCAGCAGGTAGTACGCTTTGACAGAGAAACAAGAAAGGCAATCGAACCCGAGAGTGAAGTGCGGTTGCTTCAGCGGATCGAGAGGCTTTTGGAAGAGGGAATCGAGACGGTACTGATCTCCGATTATGGCAAGGGGGTTTTAACCCAAGCGTTGACCCAGGAGGTGATCAACGCGGCCAAGAGGCGCGGGATACGGGTCATGGTCGATCCCAAAGGGCGGGACTACGGCAAGTATCGAGGCGCCACGGCCATCACCCCCAACCGCAAAGAGGCGAGCGAGGCGACGGGGATTGCTATCGTGGATAGAGAGAGCCTGAAAAAAGCGGGCTTTCGCCTCAAAGAGGAGTTGGGACTGGAACGGGCGATCATCACCCTTTCGGAAGAGGGGATGGCGATCTTCGGTGAGGAGATGCGCATTATTCCTACGGTGGCCCGGGAGGTTTACGACGTAACAGGTGCCGGAGATACGGTGATCGCCACTTTGGGGTTTGTTCGGGCCTGCGGGGGGAGTATTGACGAAGCAGCCCGCATTGCCAACGCCGCCGCCGCCGTGGTCGTCGGCAAGCTCGGCAGCGCCACGGCAAGCTGGGAAGAGATCATCGCCTACGAGGCTTCCCTGCATGAGGCGACGACGGGGATGAGAATCCAGAGTCGCCAAACATTGGCGGAGACGGTACGCCGTCTCAAAGAGGAGGGGAGACGGATCGTCTTTACCAACGGCTGTTTCGATATCCTCCACCTGGGGCATGTCCGGTATCTGGAGAAGGCCAAAAGTTTCGGTGACGTACTGATCGTCGGGCTCAACTCCGACAGCTCCGTCAGGAAGCTCAAGGGGCCCGAACGCCCCGTCAACACCCAAGAGGATCGGGCCTACATCCTGGCGGCGCTGGAGTCGGTGGACTACGTAACGATTTTTGAGGAGGAGACGCCCTACGAACTGATCCGGATGATCGAGCCCGATGTCTTGGTCAAAGGGGGCGACTATGAAGGCAAGGATGTCGTCGGTAGCGACATTGCGGGCGAGGTGCGCCTGGTGGAGTTTGTCGAAGGGAGAAGCACGACATCCCTGATCGAAAAAATGCGAAAGGCCAAAAGAGATGAATAGAATTCTTGAAGAGATCGAAGTCCATCGGACAGTGGCCGATGAGGTTTTTACCCAGATGCCGCCCCTGATAGAACAGGCAGGAAAGCTGATCGTCGAGACGCTCAAAAAGGGTGGGAAGATTCTCCTCTGCGGCAACGGCGGCAGCGCGGCGGATGCTCAACACATTGCCGCAGAGCTGACCGGCCGCTACAAAACCGAACGGCGGGGATTGCCCGCACTCGCTTTGACGACGGATACCTCGGCACTCACGGCCATCGGCAACGACTACGGCTTCGACCGGATCTTCCAACGGCAGGTCGAGGCGCTGGCGACGGAGCGGGATCTGCTGCTGGGAATCTCTACCAGCGGCAACAGCCCCAATGTGCTCAAAGCCTTGGAGCGGGCCAACGACCTGGGCTGTGTCACCCTGGGACTTAGCGGGCGGGGAGGCGGAGGGATGAACGAGTGCTGCGATCTCAACCTCGTGGTCCCCTCCGATGATACGCCCCGGATCCAGGAGATGCATATCCTCATCGGACACATACTCTGTGCCATGGTGGATGAGGCCTTTAAAGCGTAATCAGCTTCGGTTCTTTCGTATTCGACGGCCACTCGTGAGTGTCGTTTAACTCTGCGACGGCTCTGAGCACGTCTGCGGCTGAGATCTCTTTCATGCAGGCGTGATGTTTGAGAGGACAGGTCCGCTTCATACAAGGGGCGCACTCCATCTCTTTGCGCAAAAGGATACTCCGATTATTCTGCCATTGGCAGGTCTCTTCGTGGCGGGTTGGGCCGAAAAGAGCGACGGTAGGCACGCCGTAGGCGGCGGCGATATGCATGGGCCCGCTATCTCCGGTGAGAAAAAGATCCACTCCTCCGATGGCGCTACAGAGTTCGGGGATACTCGTTTGGCCGGCAAGATTGCGGATATTCTTCACTTTTTGCTTTCGGACCGTCTCTTCGATCTCGTCGGCGATCCTTTTCTCCCCCGGACCGCCAAAAACGATAATGTCATATTTGCCGGAGAGCGTGACGGCGACTTCGGCAAATTTTTCGGGATACCAGCGCTTGGCGCTTCCGTAGCTGGCCCCGGGATTGATGCCGAGGGTCGGACGATCGTAGCTTTTTGCCGGATAATAGAGTCTGAGAGGACCGGGCATGTTGATCTGCCCGGTGACGGTATTGATGAAGTCCTGGTATCGCAGGACCTGGTGTCTGCTTACATTGTTTACTTTTTTGTATCGGTGCCGTTCCTCAGAGCCGGTCAGAAAGAGCAGAAGCCTTGAATAGGGATGACTTCTAAAACTGATGGCCAGATCGAAATGCCCCAGCTCTTTTGCAGTTTTGTAGAGCTTCACCACTCTAATCCCGCCTTGGCGTGTCGTATCGACTACCGATTTCTCGACTCTCGGATGTGCTTTGAGAGCTTCCGTAGCAGCGTAGGAGCCAAAGAGCGTAACTTCAGCATCCGGGTAGGCCGAAAAAAGGTTCTCGAGAGCCGGTGTAGCCATCACCGCGTCTCCAAGCCAGGTAGGTAGTTCGATCAGGATTTTCATTTGATACTGTAGAATTCTCTGAAGCGGGGGACAAAAGCTTCTATGCCGCTTATGATGGGGGTGGATGGCTTGGAATTCAGTTTTCCGAGATTGCCTTTGATGAAGCAGTAGCGGTGATAGTCGTCACTTGTATGAGTGTTGTCGTAGACCCAGGATTCAGGCTCGATACCTCTCTCTTTGAGATGAGCGTATTTGATACGGATGCAGTGATGGTCGTAGGACTTAGCAAGGCCGACGACTTCATCACTCCGTTCCAAGACTCTTTTGCCAAGATGAAATCCGATAAACCCAGTCGTTCCGCTAACGAGTCTCTTCATTCTCTTCCTTTGTATTGATGACGGTTGACGATACAGGATGAAGTCAGTCGCTGTTGAAAAGATCCCGGGTATAGACTTTCTCTTCTACATCACGTATTTCATCAGTCATGCGGTTGGCGACGATGACGTCGGAGATCTTTTTGAACTCATTTAGGTCCTGGATGACCCGAGAGTGGAAAAACTCATCGACATCGAGGGCCGGTTCATAAACGATGACTTCTATCCCTTTGGCTTTGAGACGTTTCATTACTCCTTGTATGGCGGAGGAACGGAAATTATCTGAACCTTGTTTCATGACCAGACGGTAGATACCGACGATGCCCGTCGGGTAGCCGTGAGTATCTTTGGGAAGACGAGCGATGATTCGATCGGCGATAAAGTCTTTACGGGTGCGGTTGGCGTCGACGATGGCGCGGATCATGTTACTGGGGACCTCTGCGTAGTTGGCGAGAAGCTGCTTGGTGTCTTTGGGGAGGCAGTAGCCGCCATAGCCGAAGGAAGGGTTGTTGTAGTGCATTCCGATGCGCGGATCGAGGCCGACTCCTTCGATGACTTGGCGGGTATCAAGCCCGTGGGTTTCGCAGTAGCTGTCGAGTTCGTTGAAGTAGGCAACCCGCATGGCGAGATAGGTATTGGCGAAGAGTTTGATCGCTTCGGCTTCGGTACTGTCGGTTAGCAAAACAGGGATCTCCTCTTTGATGGCTCCCTCTTTTAGCAGCTCGGCAAAAATTTGAGCCCGCTCGCTGCGCTCACCAACGACAATACGGGAGGGGTAGAGGTTGTCATATAACGCTTTGCCTTCTCGTAGAAATTCGGGGGAAAAAAGAATATTTTCCGAACCAAACTTCTCCCGAACACTTTGGGTGTAGCCGACGGGAACGGTCGATTTGATGATCATGACGGCTTTTGGATTGATCTTCTGGACATCGGTTATTACCGCTTCGACACTTTTGGTGTTGAAATAGTTGGTTTCGGGATCATAGTCGGTCGGGGTGGCGATAATCACATAGTCGGCATTCGTGTAAGCCTCATCTTTATCCAGAGTAGCATGAAAGCCTATAGAGCCTTTTCGTTGATTGAGAAGACGGGGAAGATACTCTGAGATCTCTTTGTCCTCGATAGGACTTTTGCCACGATTGAGTATCTCAACCTTCTCCGGGAGGATGTCCAAGGCCACAACTTCATGGTTTTGTGCCAGTAGTAAACCGTTGGATAATCCGACGTACCCGGTGCCGGCGATGGCGATTTTCATTCACATATCCTTAGGAGAGATTCTTTTGAATTTTATCCAAAAGCTTGACAGTTTCGTCCACATTACGCTCGATGGAAAATTTTTCCGAAAGTTTTCGTGCCTTGGTTTGTTGCTCCTGTAGATATTTGGTATCCTCGAGCAATCGGTCAATTTTTTCGACGACGACATCATTATCGGGCGAGTGCATTACAAAATTTTCATCAAGGATCTCAGAGGCTCCGTTTTGTCGGGTTGTAAAGACGACATCTCCGTAGCTTAATGCTTCGAGGACGACATTGGAGAAGGGTTCGTAGCGGGTGGGGAAAAGAAAAATATCTGAGGCTTCGTAAAAATGATCTATATCGCCTCTGGGCCCAGTGAAAAACACTTTGTCGGAGATCTCAAGTCTCCGAGCCAGCTTTTGATAGCGTGACATTCGCTTCTCTTTTCCCACGACGAAGGAGATGAAGGGACGACGAAGCTTTGCAAGAATATGAAGGAACTCTTCGACTCCTTTTCTACGAAATCCACTCCCGACAAACAGGATAACAGGAAGCTCTTTATCAAAGCAAAATATTTCAGATAGTTTAGTTTTTGCCTGTAGCTTGTTGGGCGGAGGCGGAATAGGGACTCCATTATAGATTACCTTGATTTTCATAGGGTCTATAGCGTAGAAGTCGATGATCTCTTTTTTGACCATCTCTGAGTTGGCTATGATGGCTTTGGCATTGCGAAAAGTCCTCTTTTCCAGCCAAAGATAACAGAAGTGAAGAGGGTTGAGAGTAAACCCACGTGTTTTTAAAAAGGCCCGATGTACTCCGTCGCCTGCTCTATAGACATCTGGACAAGTAATTCGATCAAGGGAAAAATAGAAGGCATCCTTTTGTTTTCTATGACAGACAACTGTGTTGAATAACATCGTTTCAACCCATGATGGTAAATATCTTGGAAAATTGGAATTCAGTGTTTGAACTTCATATCCCTGTTGAGATAGCAGTTGGGTTAGGCGTCTAAGGTAACGCTCTGCTCCTCCGAATGGAGTATCTGATTTCCGTATAAAGACTAATTTTTTTTTCATTTATATTGTTTTAAAGTTTGCTTGGAGTCTATTTGGCATATCATTTTTGTAAAGGGTATCATGAATCCGAAAAATGGACCTAATGCAGAATAGAATATTAGATCAATTCCTGCAGCCAGGATAAATGATGAGACAATTGAATAGAGCAGAGATTTGTTTAGCGGGTCATCCGTATATGATCTTAATATGGTCAAGATGAAGGATATATAAAAGAAAAGCCCTATTGCCCCTGTCTGCATATATATTTGGAGATATTGATCATGAAGGTGGCCGATATTTTCAATAGGCTTGAATTC
>JALSTG010000004.1 GCA_026983875.1 Campylobacteraceae bacterium | reverse complement strand
ACCGTTGTGGATTTCAACGACCAAGAGGTCACCATCGACTTCAATCATCCCCTCGCCGGCAAGGATCTGGAGTTTGAGGTTACCGTGACTTCCGAGCGTCCCGCCACGGAGGATGAGGCGGCGACCGGTCAGGTTGGCGGCGGCCACTGCGAAGGCGGCAGCTGCGGCTGCAGCCACTAAGACGCTTTGGGCGTTTTCAACTCTCCTCTTCGCCGACCAAAACCCCCTCATTTTTTATAAAATTTCAAAACACCAAATAATCAAGCCTCTCAAAAGAGCTATTTTTTCTTGGTCTATGCTCTTTGCTATACTATTGAACCTTCTGAAAAATCGCCAAGTCGTTCTTTGGGACAAGTGCAACATAGGAGCGCTCAACCCGTGAAACGGGCGCTTGCGTTCGCGACTGCCAGAGTGCTTGACCCAAAACGGGATTATTCAGAGACCTTTATTAAAAAGCCCAAAGGAGCTAAGCGATGAAAAACGTCCGGGGTATTCTATTCGATATCGGCGGTGTGCTCTATGTGGGGGAGACGCCCGTGCCCGGGGCGGTGGATACGGTGGCATCCCTGCAGGGACGGTTGAAGATGCGCTTCGTGACCAACTCCACCCGCCGACCTCCCTCCGCGATCCATCGCAAACTGCAGGCCATGGGTTTCGAGATTCGCCGGGATCAGCTCTTTACCGCCTTGGCGGCGGCACGGCATATCGTCGAGGAGGCGGGAGGCCGGGCGGTAACGATCCTGACGGAGGAGGCGGAGAAGTATTTCGGCTCCCTGCACTGCATTGATACCTCCAGCCCTTTCGTCGTCGTGGGTGATGCGGGGGAGAATTTCAACTATCTCCGGCTCAATCGCGCCTTTCGCACCCTCATCAACGGGGCTCAGCTCATTGCCGCGGCCCAGAACCGTTATTTCAAGGATGCCGATGGCCAGCTGAGTATGGATGCCGGAGGTTTCGTCAAGGCCTTGGAGTATGCCGCCGGTGTCGAGGCAAGGCTCGTGGGCAAACCCAACGCCGAGTTTTTTCTCCAGGCCGTTGCCTCCATGGATATGACACCCGAAGAGGTGATCATGGTGGGCGACGATATCGAGAGCGATATCGCTGGGGCCCAGGCGGCGGGGATCCGTGCCGTTTTGGTACGCACGGGCAAGTTCCGCCCTGCCGACCTGGAGAGGGCGATCTTTCCTGAGGAGGTGATTGACTCGGTCGCCGAGCTGCCGCAGATTCTTGGTCTCTCCTGATCCTCTCTATTTTTCATCCAGCTAGGGTCCTCCCTGCACCTTAGCTC
Organism: Campylobacteraceae bacterium; assembly: GCA_026983875.1. GTDB lineage: Bacteria > Campylobacterota > Campylobacteria > Campylobacterales > Sulfurovaceae > Nitratifractor. The sequence continues at coordinate 4,377 of JALSTG010000004.1, read as the reverse complement.
CTTTTGGATAGAATTTGCCATCTTGTTATGGAAGGATGGATCATGTCAGTCAAATGTGCTTTCCTTTTTCCCGGGCAGGGCTCTCAAGCCGTGGGAATGGGTAAAGATTTTTATGACAACAGCGAAGAGGCCCGGGCCCTTTTTGCAGCGGTTTCCGGTCGGACGGGGATCGATTTTGCCGAACTGCTTTTTACGGAAAACGATCGGCTGGAGCAGACCGAGTATACGCAGCCGGCGATTCTCCTTGTCAGTGCAGTGGCCCATCGGCTCTTTGAAAATGCTTTGCCCATTAAGCCGGTCTTCGCTCTCGGACACTCCCTCGGGGAGTTTTCGGCCTTGACGAGTGTCGGGGCCCTGGATGCGGTGGATGCGGTGGAATTGGTTCATCTCCGGGGCCGGCTCATGGCTGAGGCCTGTGCCGACAAAGAGGTGGGAATGCTGGTGAGTCTGGGACTGGCTGACGATCGGGTCGAAGCACTCTGTGAAGAGGCCCGAAAAGGCGGAGCTCAGGTCTGGCCCGTCAACTACAATGCCGAGGGCCAAATCGTCATCGCGGGGATGAAAAGCGATCTGGTAGATCTGGAGCCCAAGCTCAAGGAAGCCGGAGCCCGCCGGGCGATGCTGCTCAATATGTCCGTCGCCAGCCACTGTCCTTTGCTCGCCGGCGCCGTTGAGCCGCTCAGGGAAGCACTGGAAAAGAGCCTGCGTGACGAGTTTGTCGCTCCCGTTGTCTCCAACGTCACCGCCGAAAAGTATGCCGGCAAAACCGAGGCCCTGGAGCTGTTGCCCCGCCAACTGGTCTCCCCGGTGCTCTACAAGCAATCCATCGCCAAACATGACGACGAAGTGGATTGTTATATAGAGTTCGGCCACGGTGCCGTCCTCAAAGGGCTCAACCGCCGGGCGACGAGTAAACCTCACTTCAACGTGGGAGATATGGCCTCCCTGGAAGCGACCCTCAAAGCGGTTGAGGAGTTGGCATGAAGATTGCGATCATGGGGGCGATGCCCGAGGAGGTCGAGCCTTTCCTCGTCGGCAGCGACGAGCCACTGTCAAAAAACTTCATGGTCCGAGAGAGCCTGGATTACGGAGCCAACCGCTACCATCTTGCCCGCTACAAGGATCTGGAGATCGTTTTGGCTTACTCCAAGATCGGCAAGGTCTACTCAGCCTTGACGGCGGCAACGATGCTGGAGCACTTCGGCTGCGAGATGCTCCTCTTCAGCGGCGTGGCCGGTGCCGTCAATCCGCAGCTGAAAATCGGCGATCTCATCGCCGCGACGAAGCTCTGCCAGCACGACCTGGATATCACCGCTTTCGGCCACCCTCCCGGCTATGTCCCCGAGGGTAAGATCTATGTCGAGCCCTCCCCCAAGCTTCTTACCGTCGCCAAGGAGGTAGCCCGTGAGCGAGGGATCGAGCTGCAAGATGGGATCATTGCCACCGGGGATCAGTTCATCGCCGATCCCGAGCGCAAGGCCTGGATCGCCGAAACCTTCGATGCCGACGCCATCGAGATGGAGGGCGCATCCGTCGCCGTGGTCTGTGATGCCCTGGAGGTACCCTTTTTCGTCCTGCGGGCCATCAGTGATGCGGCGGATATGGGAGCGACCTTTGATTTTGACGAATTTCTCAAGCACTCCTCCCGGCGTAGCAGCAGTTTCATCCTGGCGATGCTCGAAAAGATTCACGGGGAGAAAAGTGCATTTTAGTTTCGTCGCACCGCCGATGCCTTGTCGCGTCGTGAACCCTTCATCTCTATGAGTATCCAAAGGTATCAACCCATGGCTCTATCGACTCAGGAAAGAAACGCCAATACACCCTCTCCGTCAAAAAGGGCAAAAATCAGTAAAAAGCTTCTGCGTGTCTTCGGCCGGACCAACGGTAACTATCGTCTCATCGGTGAGGGAGATCGGGTGTTGGTGGGACTTAGCGGGGGCAAGGACTCCTTGAGCCTGGTGCATCTGATCGCCAATATGCAGCGACATGCGCCCTTTTCTTTCGACTTTCTCGCCTGCACCGTCAGCTATGGAATGCCGGGAGAGGAGTATACGGCCTTGGAGGAGCACTGTCGGGAGTTTGGTATCCCCCATGTGGTCTACGAGACCGGCATCTATGATCTGGCCGAAGATACTATCCGGGAAAACAGCTCCTACTGCAGCTACTTTTCCCGGATGCGCCGGGGGGCACTCTACACCTTCGCCGAGAAGGAGGGATTCGGAAAAATCGCCTTGGGACATCACTTTGACGACGCGGTGGAGAGCTTTTTCATGAATATGTTCTACAACGGCGTGATGCGCTCTATGCCCCCGATCTACAAGGCCGACCGGGGCTTTCATGTCATCCGTCCCCTTATCGAGGCCCGGGAGAGCCAGCTCAGGGCTTTCGCCGATGAGAACGGCTTTGCCACCCTCGGCGACGAGGCCTGTCCGGCCATGCGCAAAGCGGTCAAGGCTCCCTATGCCAGAGAGCGGACCAAGGCCTGGTTGGCACAGATGGAGGCGCAAGATCTTGAACTCTTCAAACGGATCAAAGCCTCATTCAAACACATCCAGGACGAGACTTTTCTCGATCCCGGGCGCTGGAAACGAGACGACATATAATCAAGATTCGCCTTGGACTATCATGGTTTGGGCTATTCGCTTTTTATAAGACACAGAGATGATTTCTTGTTTCTTTGGCTTTATAAAGGGCTCTATCAGCCCGTTCCAGAGCCTCATGGAAGGACTCTCCACCTTGCGTAAAAGTGGCTCCCACCGATATGCTCAATGAGAAGAAACTGTTTTCACAAAAGTTGTTTGTCTCTAATAAAGTTTGACGTAGTTGTCGGTCTTTCTCTTCCAGTTCTTTTTGTTGGATGTCGTGGATAATCAGTAGAAACTCATCGCCTCCCCATCGAGAAATGAATGTCGTATGATCATGATATAGCCCTTGCAATTTTGATGCAAAAGTCGTAATAGCCTTGTCTCCACAATTGTGCCCAAGTGTATCGTTGATGCGCTTGAGATAATCAATATCGATCAACATGAGGATGGTGGAAGATGACTGAAACATTTCGTTCAACATCGTCTCGACCACGTGATGGATATGGTGGCGGTTGTAGAGGCCGGTAATCGGATCTAGGATACTTTGATTATAGAGTTTGTTGTGGTAATGACGTTCATTATAGGTATAAAGATAAGAAAGGGCACTGAGTACCATCAGAAACGCCAGAAGGTTAAAGGGGTGAAGCATTTCGATGATCTCGGGTGAGACAGAAACTTTTGGTTGAAGAAAGAGGTGGCTAACCTCTATTGCTAGCGAAACGGCGATGGCAAACAAAATACGGAACCAGTAGATAATTTTTCCATAGCTAAAGACGAAGAAAGGCAAGATTGCGAGGGCGTAGATATAATATTGAAATCCCGCTTGCGTACTCAAATACCAGGTGGCAAGCAAATTGTGTATTATCAATTCACAGTAAACCAGCCAGCCGATCAGACGGTCGTTTTTCGTTTCGATCGTCTGCATTCCCAGACCGTAAATTGAATAGAAATAGATTGCGACGCTTAAGACATTGACAGCGACCATGACGGGAATATGCAGATAAAGAAATATGAAAAAGAAGAATAGGTGTGTCCACCCTGCCGCTTGTAAAGCGTAGTAGCCTATTTTCCAATAAAAATGGATTTCGTTCAGTTTTTGACGAAGTTCTCTATCTTTTGTCAGAAATGACTCATTCCTGTGGAAAAGATGGTGACGGCGGATCAAAGGGATACCACTGAGGCATCTCCTCCACGGCGGGAAATCCCTCGAGGATCTCCTGGGGGAGGAAGCGGGTTTTGTAGTCGAAGGCTTTGCAGCCGTCGACCCAGTAGCCGAGGTAGATCCATTTTTTCCCAAGTTTTTTTGCCAGGTCGATCTGGTAGAGGAGCGAATAGGTCCCCAAAGAGAGGTGGGCGTAGTCGGGTTCGTGGTAAAAGTAGATGGCACTGAGACCGTCTTCGAGTACGTCGATGAGGTCTACGCCCACCAGGTAGTTGTCCCGGATATAGAGAACTTCGTAGCCAAAGTCGTGGGCCCCTTCGACGAAGTTTTCGTAGTATTCCCGTTCGCTGATCCGGCGATGCTTCCAACCGTCCTTTTCGGCTTTCCAGGCGTGGTAGCGGTTGTAGAGGGTGATGTGGGCCGGGGTGAGGCTGGGGGACTGGACGATGATACGGGTATCGCGGTTCTTTTTGACGACCCGTTTCTGGGAGCGGCTGGGACGGAAGGCCTCCGCATCGATACGCAGACTCTTGCATGCGTTACAGCCTTCGCAGATGGGATGGAAAAAGTAGTTGCCGAATCTCCGCCATCCCCGCTGGATCACCGCCGATGCGAAGGCGCCATCGGCTT
>JALSTG010000003.1 GCA_026983875.1 Campylobacteraceae bacterium | reverse complement strand
CCGGGCACTGATACAGCTTATCAACGATATCTCCAGTCTCTATCATCTTGATTGCGTCGCTGAAGGCGTAGAGACCTCACGACAATCCGAAGCGCTCAAGGAGATGGGTATCCGGCTTCAGCAGGGTTATCTCTTTGCGAAGCCTATGCCCGGAGACCGCCTACTGGACTACCTACGCCGAGAGAGCTGAGCAAAAGTATCGCAAGCTTTCAAATCACCGGAACGATATCCCTGCATAAACCACTCCATGCGCTGCTTTGAAGTTCCGTGGGTAAAGCTATCGGGCACTACATAGCCCTGGGCCTGTTTCTGGAGCGTATCGTCTCCGATCTTCGATGCGGCGTTCATCGCCTCCTCGATATCTCCGGGTTCGAGATATTTGCGGGCATGATGGGCCCAAACCCCGGCGAAACAGTCTGCCTGGAGCTCCACGGGAATCTGTAGATGATTGGCCTGTCGTTTGTCTCCTTGCCTCAGAGCACGTGTCTGAAGCGCATGCACCTTCCCGAGGATCCCCAATTGATCCTGTACCGCATGGCCGACCTCATGGGCCAGGACATAGGCCTGGGCGAAATCCCCGGGTGCACCGTGCCGCCGGGCCAGTTCGTCGTAGAAGCCCAGATCCAGGTAGATCTTTTTATCCCGAGGACAATAAAAAGGTCCGGTCTGAGCACTGGCATACCCGCAGCCGCTGCGAGTGCTCCCACGGAAAAGCACCAGTGTCGGCGGTCGGTAGGAGCGACCGTAACGTCGAAGCATCGGCGTCCAGGCATCTTCGGTAGAGGCCAACACTTTTTTGATAAAAAGGGCTTGACGTTCATCCTTCTGCCGATCTACCGGACGGGATGTCGTCCCGCCGCCTCCCAAAAGTGAGAGCGGATTGAAGCCGCTCATATAGGCGATGAAACCGACGGCCAAAATCGCCCAGCCGATTTTGGTCCGCAAAAGTCCCCGGATCAGGGGCCAAAGCATTATCAGTGCCCCGGCCGAAAGCCGTCCCCCGCCGCCACCACCGCTATAACGTCGATCCTCGACGTGGCGACTCTCCCGTTCGTCGTCCAGCCTCATCTTTCCTCCCTCTTTCTCATTCTGGAGATTATGAAAGTTATGATAACCAAACCTCGCCCCGTAAACACTTGCTCCCAGGCATTTTATAAATGCGAAAGCAAAAATCCATTACAATAGAATTTCATAATATCCCTTCCGACAGCTTCAAAAACAAGGAAACAAATTTGTCTCTGGCTCTAGCTCGTAAGTATCGTCCCCGTTCCTTCGACGACCTGGTCGGTCAGGAGGCGGTCTCCCAGACCCTGGTCCAGGCCCTCGACGGCGACCGCCTCTCCCACGCCTACCTCTTCTCCGGCCTGCGGGGCAGCGGCAAAACCTCCACCGCTCGGATCTTCGCCAAGGCACTTCTATGCGAAAAAGGCCCGACCTCCCGCCCCTGTGAAGCGTGTCCGCACTGCACCATGGCCAACGAATACCGCCACATGGATATCATCGAGATGGACGCCGCCTCCAACCGAGGCATCGACGACATCAAAGAGCTGATCGAACATACCAAGTACAAACCCGGCAGCGGCCGCTTCAAGATCTTCATCATCGACGAAGTGCACATGCTCACCACCCAGGCTTTCAACGCCCTGCTCAAGACCCTCGAAGAGCCCCCGGATTTCGTCAAATTCATCCTGGCCACCACCGACCCCCTCAAGCTCCCGGCGACGATCCTTTCGCGCACCCAGCACTTCCGCTTCAAAAAGATCCCGCCCCGGCTGGTCAAAAGCCATCTGGAACATATCCTCCGCCTCGAAGGGGTCGACTACGAACCCGAGGCTCTGGAGATCCTGGCCCGAAGCGGGGCGGGAAGCCTTCGCGACTCCCTGACGCTGCTGGATCAAGCGATCGTCTACGCCAAAGGGAGCGTCGACGTTCCCACGGTAACGGGAATGCTCGGCATCATCGAGCCGGCGCTTCTCGACGGGCTCCTGGACGATATCCTGCACAAAAAGGAAACGGCGATTCTCGATTTTGTCCGCGAGAGTGCCGAATACGAGACAGAGATGATCATCGACGAACTGACGCTCCATCTCAAAGATCTCCTCTTCGCAAAGGACCCCCGTTTTCCTCCCCTGATCCTCGACCGCTTCTTCCGTATCCTTGCCGACGCTAAGGAGCTCCTGGCCCTGGGAAGCGACGGGGAGTTCGTCCTCTCTTTGACCCTCTACAAGATGATGGAGGCCCTCTCGGTCAAAGAGATCGACGAGATGATCCGCACTCTCCAGAAGGAGCTCTCCGGCATCTCCGCCACCACAGCACCATCCGCCGGAGCCTCCGCTCCCGCAGCATCCGCTGTCGCCACGCCGAAGAAGCCGGAGCCGACTCCGACGCGTATGCAACCCGTCGCTTCCGACACCCAGACATCGGTCCCGGCCCCCGACTCCGCTCCTGCCGAGAAATCTCCCTCCCCGACACAGGCTCCATCCTCCTCTTCCTCCGAGGATTCCGGAGCTCTCAAGTTCAAAGCCCTCGTCGAAAAGCTCTACGACCGGGACTATGAACTGGGCGAAGTCTTCGAACGCAACATAAGCTACCAAAGTTTTGACGGCTCGGAGCTGACCTGGGAGTCCACTGCCCAGGGCGAGGAGAAGAGACTCCTGATCAAATACTGGGGCATCATCCGGATGTTCGTCCAGGAACTCTTCGGCTTCGAAACTAAAATCGTCAACATCGCCAAAGAGGCGCCCGCCGCGGAAAGTACGGATAAAAAAAAAGCTGAGCCCGGCGGACAATCCTCCCTAGCGACTGCCCCTGTACCGGAAGCGAGCTCCCAAAAGTCGGAAAAGGACGACGAATGCGCACTACCTGACAACGCCCATACCTCCAGCACGATGGAGGCGGTCGGAATGCCTAGTAGCTGTATGAACCCCGACACCGGAAACACCGAAGCCTCCAAAGAGAAGGACCCCTCCTCCCTCCTGGAAGAGCCGATGATCAAAGAGGCCATCGCGCTTTTTGACCCCAAACGGGTGCGCATCAAGCGAAAAAGCTGATCGTCTCTCACTCCGTCCATAAAACGATCGTCTCCCCGAAGGGCACCTTCGCTTCGCGGCTAAGCACCCAGATCACCTCATAGGACGGCGCCTCGGGGGGAAAGGTCCCGGCAGCATCGGTAAAGTAGAGTAACACTGCCGGCCGATCCAGCTCTCTCTCGATCCACTCGAAGACGGGACGAAAATCGGTCGCTCCCCCTCCTTCTATCTTTCGTTCCAGGAGTTCCCCGGGTCCGTAACTTCGATGGCTTTGGACCTTCATATCGGCAACCAGCAGTTCGATGCGATAATCATCGAACTGCTCCATAATGCTCTCGACTTCGGCGAGAAATTCCCCCAGCAGCTCTTCATCCACCGAGCCGCTGCTGTCGACGGCGACGACGATCTCCAGAGCTTCGGAGTGCAGACTCGGCAGTGCGTAGCCTCGATAGAGGTGTTTGAGGCTCGGAGGGCTGAAACGGTAGGCGCTCTTGTAGTGACCTCCCAGATATCGGCGCAGCTCCTCTCTCCAGTCGATCCTTCGGGCGAAATAGTGGGGGACAAGCCACTCCAGACCCTCGGGCAGCTCCTCCCTGCGACGCATCTTCTCAAAGATCTGCTCCAGCCGGGCCCGCTCCAGCTCTTCGGTAGCCTCCTGGATCTTCGAGACTTCTGGAGAAGGACTCTTCCCCCTTCCCTTTTGGGGATGACGCCGATCTTCCCGTCCTCGCTCATCTTCCCGCTCCGGTGGAGGCGGTGCCTCGCCCTCCTCCTCATGCTCTTCGAGCGTCATACTTTGGCGCAGCTCGGCGTAGATCTCTTCGGCGTACATCCCTGCATAGCGGGGATCGTAACGCATCAGTTCTGGTAGTTCAAACCCGTTGGCTCTCAGCATGGCGTTGACGGCGTAATCCGTCGCCAACTGCCAGAGCCGGCCGTGACGCCGCATCCCCCGCTCCTCGTGCTCCAGAACCCGGTGCATCGCCGCGGCAGCCAAGACCGTCTCGATCTGGGCGACGCTGCACTCGGCAAGCCACGAGGGGTTGTAACGCAGAGCCTCCCCTTCGGCCCGAAAGGTCGGCAGATCCTCATCCGCCGCCAGCCGCAGCCCCGAAGCGATCTCTCCGAAGTAGGGAGCCTCCATCATCAGACGGGCCCGGGCTTGATCAACTCTATCCTTCATATATAAATATTAGCATAATTATTATATTTTTCTTTTCTTTTCTTTAGATATTAAAGCAAAAGCTTATGGTTTTATATGTAAAATACTTAATACCTATAAATTATATTATATGGAGGGGGGAATGGCAAGACAAATTACATTGGGAACAACAAGATTTCAAGAGCTTGGAAAGATTCTAGGATATGAAGATGATATCTTTGAACAAAAAAAAGCTCGCCTTTTTCCACTTGGAAATACCCTTGATGAAATACATACAACTTCAATATTTTTATCTACTCTTTCAGCCGTAAAAGAATATAGAGAATATCTACTTTCAGAAATTGGTGTGAATAAAATAAAAAACAGAAATGTAAACCTTCATGTGTTTACAGAAATATCTCGCAACACCAAAAATGGAAACAGCTCCGCAGATAGACCTGATGGACTAATTGTGTTAACAAGTGGCAAAAGAGACCCTGTAATCGACTGGATATCTTTTGTAGAATCAAAAGTAAATAAAAATACTATAGACTACACTCAATTAAAAAGATACATTGATTTTGGAAAAGAGGTAGGAATTAAGTCGATTATTACAATCTCCAATAATCTCACAACGTCCCCATTTGACACCCCTGTAAGAGATTTTAAAAAACCGAAGGGATTTGAACTGTACCACTGGTCTTGGACATATTTGAAGGTTATGTCTACTAGATTGCTGAGGATGAATGCAATTCAAGACGAGGATCACGAATATATTTTAAAAGAACTAAGAAGATATTTAGATGAACATAAAAATATTACAAATTTTATCGATATGGGCAAAAACTGGTATGAGTCGATACAGCACATTTATGAATCTGACTCTAAAAAGAGACCTAACTATGAATATATAAACAACATAATAAACTCTTATGTTCAAGAAGAAAAAGACATTGCGTTACAACTTACTGATAACACTGATTACTATGTTCAGCTTAAAATAAAAAATAGGGAAAATAGATTAGAATCGTTGAGAAGCCAGCTAGAAGAGGAAAGATGTTTAATATCAGAATATTTTGTAAATGGAGAAAAGTCAAATACTTTCAAACTCACTATAGATGTTACGCGTAAATCTATAGCTTGTGAATGTGATGTTGTTATTGATGCAGGTAAAGCAAAAAGACAAACTACATTGCTTTTAAACATGCTTTCACCAGCTGCCGAAAGTAACATTTTAATAAAAGCAATTTATCCAAGAAACAAATCCGCAGATGCGCAACCCCTGGGAAAACTCTCTAAAGAAAAAGAAGATAATGAATTTTACTCAATACTTGATAAAAGCCTAGGAGACAGTGTGAAAATGTTTAGAATATCATTGAAAAAAGAGATAGGAAGGGATATGAACAATAGAAAAAAATTTGTAGAGAATGTTGAGAATCTTTGCGATACTTTTCTCAGACAAGTTATACGATATACTTTTTTAGGAGAAAAATAAATTATATTCATTGTTATTCATTTATTAACATCTCTTCGTTTTCGTCGTTTCTTATCAAGTTGTGTAGCTTTAACAGAGCCCTTTCTTCTTCTTTCTGGATCGTCTAATCAAAATGATCCGAAGCCGATCTCCCCGATAGGGAACGGATAACCGTGTAGTGCTTCTTCGCGATGCATCCAATCATCATCCAGTCCTCTTCGTTCAGCCTCTGTCGGATGGGAAGCCGGATCAGTTCTTCGTCTCCCCAGAGCCTTTGGGCTTTTTCGAAATCAATTCTATGTTTCTCGGCATTCGAGCGACTTTTGAGTTCGTCTTACTCAAAGATCATATACCTAATACCTATATACTTTTATCACGATCATTCTAAAAGATAGGCAAAACGCTCCACCCACTCTCCCCAAACATCGCTCTCCTCCATCTCCAGCCCCCGGCCCTGGAGCTCGCGCACCTGCATCACAGCAAACTCTCCGGGCATCTCCATACTGAGTTTCAGCACTCGATCCAGCTCTTCGGGTCCCCGGGCTGCCTTTTGGGCCAGGGCATGGACCAGGATCGTCAAGGCCCGGGGATCCTCCGGAAGCTCCCCTTCACCCGCAAGCAGGCCGTCAAGCTCCGGCAGCGTCTGAGCGACCTGCAAAAAGCTCAGCAGCCCCACCGCCGCCTCCCGTCCCACTGCCCCGGCGACCGTCTCCAGCAGCGCCTCACGCTCCAAACCGCTGCGAAGCATCCGGTCGACGAAGCTCCAGCTTCGGGGCGTCGGGAAGGCCTTCTCACCGCTTTGGGGCTCGAAGGCAAAGAGCCGGTCAGGCTCGAAGCTCAGATAGGCGATCAATTCGGCACCTACCCCCGTCTGCCGCGCCCACGCTTTCCACTCTTCCAGATCTGCCTCCAGCTCCAGATGGACGAAACGGTTGGCCAGAGGCGGCGGCATCCGATAGACGACCCCCCGGTCGTTCTCACGGTTGCCCGCAGCGACGATACTCCAGCCTTCGGGCAGCTCATACTCCCCGACTCTCCGGTCCAGGACCAGCTGATAGGCCGATGCCTGCACCGCAGGGGGCGCGCTGTTGATCTCGTCGAGAAAAAGAATGCCCCGGGAGTCGCGGTCACTGGGCAAAAACGACGGCGGCGCCCAGACCCCCTGTCTGCTCTCGGGATCGAAAAAGGGAATCCCCTTCAGGTCCGTCGGATCCAGTAGCGCCAGACGCAGATCGAGAAACTCCACTCCCATACTTTGTGCCGTCTGGGCAACGATGGAGGATTTGCCGATCCCCGGAGGCCCCCAGACGAAGGCCGGCAGTTTTTCCTCTACCAAATGTTGTAGGGTTCGAGCCAGTTGCGAGGCTTTCACAGTCGGCTCCTTTCGAGCCGAAATGAATAGTGAATAGTGAATAATGCATAATTATGGATTGGACTGCTTTGCAATCCCTCCTTTCGAAATATTAAACACATATTTTCTCCTTTTTCCTAATAAAACAGGCGCTTAACGCCTTTCCCAAACTCTTCGTTCTTCACTCTTCACTTGAAATGGCGCTAGCCGTTTCACCGCATTCCCATCTCACGATTGGCCTCTTTGACGAACTTCTCGTTACGCTGCAGCACCAGCCAAAGGCGGTGATCGGTCTTAAGCTGATGAAGGATCTCCATCGGAGTCGAGGGATTAGCCGCCAGTCCTTGGTGAAGCGCGAAGTCATCCAGAGTGTAGATCCGTTCCAGCAACTCGACCGGAGTCGAGGGATTGTAGGCCAACGCTTCAAGAACCTTCGGCACCCCTTCTTCGTAGAGCCTCCACAGCAGTACCTCGGGGCTCGCAGGGTTGAGCGCCAGTTGCGGGTGAAGACTCTCCCTGGATGCCAGCCGCTCCAATATCGACGGCGGCGTCGCGTCGTTGGCCGCCAGATTTCGTAAGAGTCCGTCGCTCTCAAGCGTGAGGAGATGGGGATAGACTTCGGAAGCAAGCCGCTCGTTCTCCCCCAGCAGCGCCAGGGTCTCTTCGTCAAAATTGTGCGCCAAAACTTTCCCAAGGCGTCCGGTATCAATGGGCTGAAAACGCAACAATGCATCCCGCACCGACTTCGAGCTTCCGAGGAGCACGTCAAAATACTCCTCTTCCAAATCGGGGTGCTTCGCCAGAGCCTCCAGGGTCCGGGGCTCGGCACGCTCAAAGAGCGTGCGCCGTCCCTCGGCATCCAGGGCGGCATTGGCAGCCAGTCTTCGATCGATCTCCTCTTCCCGGCGGCTTAAAAGCTTGGCCACGGTCTGGGGCCTTAGGATATCCCGTTGCGCTACCGCTTGGGCGATACTCACTCGCTCGGCTCCCTTGCGGCGAAATTCAAACTCCGGCAGCGTCAGGAGGACATCGAGAAGCTCCGGGTTTTGGGTCGTAACGATCAATCGCAACAGCGTTGACGGAGAGTAGAGCGCATCACGCTCGTAGACGCTCAGATCCAAGAATCGCTCCAGCAGGGCGATGAGGACGAACCGATCTTCGTCACTGCCCATCAACTCGTCGCTCTCCCAGGAGTAGAGTCGCAAAAGATCAAGAAAAAATTCGTCGCTAAGATGCTCGTTGCGCAGCAGACGCACAAGACGATCCCGATCCCTGGAGAGCTTGAGAGACATCAGTACCTGACGCTCGCTCAGGGCGTCGCTGAGCAGACGCTCCAGTTCCTCCATGGAGTAGTGGGGCACTCCTGCCTTATAGGCCGCCTCGGACTCAAGCTCCTGAGCCGGGGGGATTCGGCGACTCTCTATTGCCGCAACGATCGCACCGGGGCGAAACTCCCTCGTCGTCTCGAATCCACGCTTTTTCAGCGCCCGTTCGATCTCCTCCTCGGTAAAATAATCCGCCGATCCTAAAAGCAGGATCGTCCCCGGACCTCCCCGCTCCAGCAACGCCGCCAGACTTTTTTTCTCCATACCTACCTCAACTCCCTACTCAAGCTGACACCAGTCTATCACATCCTCCTTTAAATCGGAGAGAATCACTCAGCTTTCCATGAGGGCCAAACCATCCTTATGGTAGAATAGTTCCCTTAAATTTTCGGCGGTCCCCATACCGCCCAGGAGTAGGACATGCGGCACTTTTTGACCCTGCGTGATTTCACCCGTGACGAACTCCGGGAGATGATCGACCTGGCGATCCGGATCAAAGCCCGGGCCAAAGCCGGAGAATACATCCCCTACCTCAAAGGCCAAACCCTTGCGATGATCTTCGAAAAGTCCTCCACCCGCACCCGGGTAAGCTTCGAGACCGGGATCTACCAGCTCGGCGGCACGGGGCTTTTCCTCTCCAGTCGGGATATCCAGCTGGGCCGGGGAGAGCCGATGAAGGACACCGCCCGGGTCATCAGCCGCATGGTGGATATGGTGATGATCCGCACCTTCGAGCAGTCCAAGCTCGAAGAGTTCGCCCGCTACTCCAAGGTCCCGGTCATCAACGGCCTCACCGACAGTTACCATCCGGTGCAGCTCATGACCGACTACCTGACGATGCTGGAGTTCGGCAAAGAAAACCCCGTCGTCGCCTATGTCGGCGACGGCAACAACATGGCCCACTCCTGGCTATACCTGGCGGCGATCATGGGCTTCGAACTGCGCGTCGCCACCCCCGAGGGCTACGAGTGCGATCCGGCCATCGTCGCCGAAGCCCAAAAACTGGCCGAAGCCAACGGCGGCACCCTCAAACTGGGCCACGACCCCAAAGCCGCCGTGGAAGGTGCCGACGTAGTCACCACCGATACCTGGGTGAGTATGGGCCAAGAGAAGGAGAAAGAAAAACGCGTCAAAGATTTCGCCGGCTTCATGGTCGATAGGGCCCTCATGAGCCTGGCCAAAGACGACGCGATTTTCCTGCACTGTCTGCCCGCCTATCGGGGCTACGAAGTGAGCGAAGAGGTCTTCGAAGCCCACGCCGGAGAGATCTTCACCGAAGCCGAAAACCGCCTCCATGCCCAAAAGGGGATCATGGTATGGCTCGATCAGCATCGCTGATCGAGCCATACCGAACGAAGAGTTAAGAACGAAAAGTGAAAAACCGATGAGTGTTTTAGCACAGAAGAGTTACGCATTTGCCATACGAATCGTCAAATGTCGCAATCACCTCCAGAAAAAAAAGGAATATACACTCAGTAAACAACTTTGTAAGAAGCGGAACGGCGATCGGTGCACTGATCAGCGAGGGAAGGTTTGCCGAATCCAAACAGGATTTTTCCCACAAACTTCAGATCGCCTTGAAAGAGGCCAACGAGAGCAAATATTGGCTTCGGCTATTACGCGACACCTCCTATCTCGAAGAGCCGATCGCAGCAAGTCTGCTCAAAGACAACGAAGAGATCATCAATCTTCTCGTCAAAAGCATCAAAACCCTCAAAGGCCTGAAACAATGAATAGAATAAAAAAAGAGGGGCCTCGCCCCTCCACCGAAACTCTTCGTTCTTCACTCTTCACTTTTCACTTTTTTGCGACATTTCCACAAGGAATTCTCCGATGAACACCCAAGCAAAAATTGATCTGGAAAAATTCAGCCGCTACTCCCGCCCCGGGCCGCGCTATACCAGCTATCCCACGGCGCTGGAGTTTAGCGACGCCTTTGGATACGACGACTATCTCGAGTCCCTGCGCTCCGAGACGGGACCCCTTTCGCTCTATGTGCATCTGCCCTTTTGTCGCAGTGCCTGCTACTTCTGCGGCTGCAACGTGGTCTTTACCTCCAAGGAGAGCAAGCTCAGCGAGTATGTGGACTACCTCAAGAGGGAGATCGATCTGCTGGCCGAGCAGGTCGATACCCGGCGGGAGGTCATCCAGTTCCACTTCGGCGGCGGTACTCCCACCTACTACAAAGCCTTCGAGCTCGACGAGATTGTCTCCTATATCAAAAAGCGCTTCCCCAACTGGAGCGAGGAGGCGGAGGTGAGCGTAGAGATCGATCCGCGCTTTTTCAACGAGGATCAGATGAAGGTCTTCGCCGAGCACGGGTTTAACCGCATCAGTTTCGGAGTCCAGGATTTCGACGAGCGGGTCCAGCAGGAGATCCACCGCATCCAGCCCTACGAGACCACCAAGGCCGCCGTCGATCTGGCCCGACGCTACGGCATAGGGAGCATCAACACCGACCTGATCTACGGACTGCCCTATCAGAGCCTGGAGAGTTTCCGTCACACCCTCCAGCTCGCACGCAGTCTCGACCCCGACCGTCTGGCGGTCTTCAACTACGCCCACGTTCCTTGGCTCAAAAAGACCATGCGCAAATTCGACGAGACGACGATCCCCAGCCCCGAAACCAAGCTAGCGATCCTGCAATACACCATCGACTACCTCACGGCCGAAGGCTACGAGATGATCGGCATGGATCACTTCACCAAGCCCGAAGACGAGCTCTTCGGCGCCATCGCCAAGGGCGAGCTGCACCGCAACTTCCAGGGCTACACCACCAAAGGGGGTGCCAATCTCCTGGGCATCGGCTTGACCAGCATCGGCGAAGGTCGCGACTACTACGCCCAAAACACCAAAAATATGAAGGAGTACGAAGCCGCCATCGACGCCGGACGACTCCCCTACGAGCGGGGCGTCAAGCTCAGCGAAGACGACCGGCTGCGCAAAAGCGTCATCATGGAGCTCATGGCCAACTTCGCCGTCGATATCCCCCGCGTCGAGCGGGAGTTCGGCATCGACTTCGCCGACTACTTCGCCGACGCCCTGGATCGGCTCAAAGAGTTCGAAGAGGCCGGATTGCTGCACGTCGACCCCGAAGCGATCCGCGTCAAGCCCACCGGCACCCTGCTCATTCGCAACATCGCCATGCCCTTCGATGCCTACATGAACAAATACGAGGGGAACAAGAAGAGCTTCAGCAAAACTGTATAAATTTATTGTAAAATAAACCATTGTACACTATAATATTTTCAAATATGAAGTAGGGAGGAAATAATGGACATGGTAATTGGTATATCCCTTTTTATCCTATGTATAGTTTTCATTTTAAAAACATTTTCAAGAAAAAGCGAGAACCAACTAAATGAAACATATAGATTTTTTAAAGGGAACCCTTCAGAAGGAAATTGGAATCCTGATGGAAAAATATATACAGAGGGTCTTATTCTTATAGAAAATCGAAGAAGAAAAGAAATTAGATTTTTAAAACAGAGTGAACTGTGTGATATTAGTATTTTATAAAATTTATAAATACATTATAAATAATACAACACTATGAATGTCTCTTCACAAGATATATGGTATGGTTGGATTCCAAGTAATTCTGGGGAAATTAAACTGTATTTTGTCACGAGAGACAATGTTAAAAAAATAACAAACCTTGATAGAATCAATTTTAAAAAAAAAGATACATATATTGAGATTAATAATATTCCGCTAGATATATTTTCAGACACTAATCCTTTTGTAAAATTATTAAGAAGATTAATTTTTGGTGACATAGAATATGTTCCCATGTTAAATATTTTGAGAATACAAGAATCGACAAAAGAAAATTTTGATGGCCATGTGAAAATAACATATAAAGACAATGCATATGCTGCTGATTTTGTAATTTTTAAAAATGGAAAATCAAAATTCAAGTTTACCAACATTGAAGAAAAATCTTCCCAGGGTCCAATTGAAGATATCAAACAGATAATTTATTTAACAATAAAATACATTCTTCATGGAGATAATCACCATCATCAAAAAATTGACACTGTATTAAAAATAAAAAGATTTTTTGTACCTGAAGATATTATGATAGAAATGCTTAGTCATATAAAGAAAATAGATCATGAATTAAAAAGACTGGAAGAAAGAATTAATCTATTGGACCACAAAATAAAAGCAAAAGAAGCAGAGGGATATCTTTCTTATATGGCAAGTTTTTTGATACTATTTTCAAATAGTCAAAATATTGACAAATTAAAATACTATTATAGTTTAGGTGAAAATATAATAAAGTCGATCAATGCTAATATTATTAAAAAATCAACTTTAAGTGATTACAAAAAAGCGTTAATTGTAAGAGTTTTAGCAATAGTTGGCATGGTTGTCTCAATATCAATTTTGTTCAGTAGATTTATGGCTACCCCAAAAGATAAACTTGATATAATTTGTTTTATTGGTATTATCATATTTATTGCATTATTGGCATTTTGGATAGATGTTATACCTATTATCAAAAAAATTATATTTTACAAACACTATAAAATATTTGTTTTCTTTTTGCATATTAAAAAGATATTATATAGGTATATTAAGCTATTTTTTGTTTCCATAAGTGTTTTATACGTTGTGTTATATATAGTATATTATAATGAAATTAATTTCATAATTCATGAAGGGTTTGTTAAATTTATGAGTCTTCAATGCATAATAAAACAATGAAAGCAACGTTATTTACCGCCGTCAGCGACGAATGCATCAAGTGCGGCAAATGCATCCCCGTCTGTACCATTCATGCCGTGCATCCCGACGAGACCACCTCTCCGAGGGGCTTCATCGACCTGCTGGGTGCCTACGAGCGGGGAGAACTGGAGCTCGATCGCACCGCCAAGGATATCTTCGAGAGCTGTTTTCTGTGCACCAACTGCGTGGAGGTCTGCCCCAA
Source organism: Campylobacteraceae bacterium (assembly GCA_026983875.1). Classification (GTDB taxonomy): domain Bacteria; phylum Campylobacterota; class Campylobacteria; order Campylobacterales; family Sulfurovaceae; genus Nitratifractor. The sequence goes on along the minus strand of JALSTG010000003.1, from coordinate 12,227 downwards.
CTCCCTGCCCACGGACATGGTCATCGAAGAGGTGCGCAAGGATATCGCCGATCGCTACGGCATCGCCTGGTTCAAGCGGGCCTTTTTCCTCCTGCTGCGCCACCGATGGCTGATGGATCTCATGATGAAGCTGGGCTACACCTTCCGCACCTGCGGCTTCCGGGAGGAGAGCGAAAAAGGCGGCATGACTCCCCGCTTCAAACTCCCCATCGTTAAAAGCGGCAGGCTCTTGCCGAGCCTGGGCAAGACCAGCTTCCTCAATAAATACCCCGAAGAGGTCCCTCAAGGCGGCAAACGAAGGGTGGCGATCTTCATCGGCTGCCTGGCCAACTACAACTACACCGGCATCGGCGACAGCCTCATGGAGATCCTCCAAGAGCTCGAAATCGACGCCTTTATCCCCAAGAAGCAGAAGTGCTGCTCCGCCCCCGCCTACTTCACCGGGGATTTCGATACGGTGGAGCTGCTGAGCAAGCAAAACATCGAATATTTCGAGAGCTTCATCGACGAGGTCGAAGCGATCCTGATCCCCGAAGCAACCTGCTCGGCGATGATCAAGCACGACTGGGCGGTCTTTTTCCGCAACCGCGGAATGGAGGATTGGGCCCGGCGGGCCGAGAAGCTCAACGAAAAGATCTTCATGGCCACCGAGTGGCTCCAGAAACATACCGATCTGCAAGAGCGTCTGGCGGCGCTGGGAACCAAAATGCCCGAGAGCGTCACCTACCACGACGCCTGCCACGCCCGCAAGGTCCAGGGCATCTGGAAAGAGCCCCGCAGTCTCCTGAGCCAAAACTACGAAATGAAAGAGATGAGCGATCCCAACCGATGCTGCGGTTTCGGGGGCGTGACCATGCAGACGGAGAAGTATCCTCTCGCCGAAGCCGCCGGCAAACCCAAAGCCGCCATGATCGACGCTACCGGTGCCCAGATCGTCGCCGCCGAGTGCAGCGCCTGCCGGATGCAGATCTCCAACTCCCTGCATCAGGCCGACTCCAAAGCGATCTTCAAAAACCCCGTCGAGCTCATCGCCGACGCCCTTCGATCCTCCGACGACTCCAAAACTACGAAGTCGTAACCGACGCGTTTCCCTGCCGTAGCGCTGCCGTTACCGAATCATCGCATACTGACTTCGTCAATTGCTTAGAGAGGAGTCAATCGTGGAACAAGCCGTCAAAACCATCGTCGAATATCTTCATCACAAACACAAACTCAGCCGTAACGATGCCTACTCCATCGTCTTTAACGAGTATAGGACTATCGAGAATCTCTGTGCCAAAACGGAGAACAAAAAGGATCTGTGCAAACATTTGGCCGATCAACTTCGCCGAGTTTACGCACTATAGTGATGGAACTTAACGTCGAAGCCTATCTCAGGCACCACCATCCTTCTTTGAAATCCCTTCCCGGACTCTCACCGATTCTCAGAGGACTTTTCCACGAACGCCGGATCAACGAATTTTTACGCGAGCATGCCCAAGATGACGCCTTCGCTTTCGTCGAAAGCGTCATCGAGTATATGGGTCTGGAGGTAATCCTCAACAAAGCCGAACTCTCCCGAATTCCTTCCGAAGGCCGGGCGCTCGTCGTTGCCAACCACCCCCTCGGTGCCCTGGACGCCATGGCGCTGATCGACCTGATTCGCGAGGTTCGCAGCGATATCAAGATTCTGGCCAACAGCTTTCTCTACGCCTTCGAAAATCTCCGGGAGATCCTCATCCCCGTGGACAATATGACCGGACGGCTCCAGAAGAGTTCGCTCCAAGCCGTCTACCGGGCCCTCGAAGGAGAAGAGATGGTGATCGTCTTCCCTTCGGGAGAGGTTAGCCGGGCCGGACTGACCGGGATCAAAGATGCCGAGTGGGAGCGGGGATTCTACCGCTTCGCTTCCCGCTATCGCGCCCCTATCGTCCCCATCTACATCGAAGCCAAAAACTCCACCCTCTTTTATGCGTTGAGTTTGATCAACAAAAAGATCGGAACGATCCTGCTGCCCCATGAGATGATGCGTTACGAAAACCGGGCTATCTCCTTCAAAATCGGTCGAGCCATCCCCTACGAAGCCTATGCCCTGCCGAGTCTCTCCGAAAAAGAAGCGGTCAAACTCCTACGCAAACACTTCTACCGAATTGCCAAAGGCAAGAAACCAATCTTCAAAACCGCCAGGGAGATCGCCCTTCCCGAAGAGCGCTCTACACTCAAAAGTACCCTCAAAGCACATGCCCGGGAGCTGGGAAAGACCTTCGACGGCAAAACAATCTACCTCTATGCCAACGAGAAAAAAGATGCCGTCTTCCGAGAGATCGGAAGATTGCGAGAGATCTCCTTCCGCAGTGTGGGAGAGGGCAGTGGGAAAAAGCGGGATATCGACGCCTACGACTATCTCTACCGTCACCTCATCATCTGGGATGACGAGGCGCTGGAGATCGCCGGAGCATACCGGATCGGTATCTGCGAAGAGATCCTGCCCGAGTTCGGTATCGAAGGGCTCTACACTTCCACCCTATTCCGCTTCGACGAGGAGTTTGACGAGATTCTGCTTCAGAGTATCGAACTGGGACGCAGTTTCGTCCAGCCACGCTACCGCAATTCCAGGGCTTTGGACTACCTATGGCAAGGTATCGGTGCCTATGTCCGGGACAACCCGAATCTACGCTATCTCTTCGGCCCCGTCAGCATCAGCGCCTCCTACTCCCCCGAAGCCCGAGAACTGCTGGTTGCTTTTTACGATCGTTTTTTCGGTGCCCGCAAGAGACGGGTGCATCATAAATATCCCTTCCGCATCTCTGCGCATCGCCTACAAGAGATCGAGGCCCTTTTCGATGGACAGGATTACCGCCAAGCGATGCGCACTCTGCGGGCCCAGCTTGAAGGGATGGGTTACACCGTGCCCACTCTCTATAAACAATACACGGAAGTCACGGAGCCGGGAGGAAGCCTCTTTCACGATTTCGGCATCGATCCCGACTTTGGAGACTGCATCGACGGACTGATCGTCGTCGATCTCCATCGCCTGAAGCCCTCTAAGCGAAAGCGCTATCTGGAGAGCTAATCGATAATGACTTCAAAGACATTCTCGCCTTTTGCTTTATCGTAGCGGTAGCGAAACCCGTAGCCCAGCTTCTCCAGGATATTGGCCACGATATAGAGTCCCAGGCCGAATCCGTGGCTACGCTTCTCTTCTTGGCTGAAGGGTTCGGTATAGAAGCTCAGATCCTCTTTTAGCGGCTCACCCACGCTGCGCACCTCGACCCGATTGCCCACGCTGACGAGGCGTACATGGTGATCGGGGCTGTATTTGATCCCGTTGTCCATCAGGTTCTTGAGCACCAGAGCCAGGAGTTTCACATCGGTGTGCAGAGGCCGGTCATCATAGTGTAGCTCATATTTTGCCGGATCGGTCATCAGCACTCTCTCGGTCCGCTTGATCACCTCCGATAGGGTCGTGTCCCGTTTTTGGGGAGCGAAGTTGTACATCGTGATTCGTTCCACCTCCGCCAAATCTGAGATCAGTTCGTTCATCCGTTCGAAGGCGTTGGTAAGTACCTTCTTGGCCATCGGGTCGTCAATAGTTTCGACGATGATACGCCCTTTAGTAATGGGGGTTTTGAGCTCATGCATGATATTGCGCATGAAAAGGTTTTTCGAGCTCATGAGCTGTTTGATGTGGCGGATCGCCTTGTCGAAACTCCGAGCGATCTTGCCGATCTCGTCGTCACCCCGCTCGTCGATCTTGACGTCCAGATCCCCGGCGGCGAACTGTTCGATCTGGCGATGGAGCTTCCGTAGGGGGTAGAGTTTTCTCAATACCATCGCATACATAAAAAGGAGCAAAATCCCCAAAATCGTCGCAATCGTCAGGATCAGCTCATAGATATATCCCTTGGGTCGCATGTCATGGAGCATTACCGTATAGTCGTAACGTTCGACAAGGATGTAGTAGTTCTCTTTGGTCTGAAAGACCCGAACGGTTCCATAAACCGATCGACCGCTGAAAATAGTCTTGCCGCTGGCTTCGATCTCTTTCTTGACTTTCTCAAGGTCCACCGGCTTGAGGTGATAGTTTTGCAGCAGTTTTTTGTAAGCGGGTTTGTTGCGGGTGAAACTCTCTTCGGTGAGAAAATGGTCGGCGATGATCTTGTAGCGGTTGATCTGGGAGAGTTTACGCTGCTCCTCTCCTGCGGATAGAAGATAGTAAAAGGTCGCCCCCAACACAATCAGCGCAATGGCGAAGATCGTATGGATAAAAGTGGTGACGGAGACGTTTTTCATCGATGTTTCAGACCTTGTCGGTCAGCAGATATCCCACGCCCCGGACAGGACGGATGTAAGCATGATCGGGATCGTACTTGGCTATCTTGTGGCGGATCCGGGAGATAATCACGTCGATATTTTTCACGGAGCTGGCATCATCAATATGCTCGCTCTCATAGAGCAACTGTTCCCGGCTCACCGCCGCGTTCATATGCTGGATCAGCATGGAGAGCACGTCGAACTCCGCCGCCGTCAGCTCCAGAGGGATCCCCTTGAAGCGAATGACGCGTCCCTCCTTATCCAGTTCGAAAATCGATTCCTCCTTCCGCTTGCTCGCAGCACCCGTACGCCGGAGGATCGTCTTGATCCGGGTGACAAGCTCTCTGGGATCGTAAGGTTTGGGCATGTAGTCGTCGGCACCCCGTTCCATTCCGATCACTTTGTCGGTGATATCGTCTCTGGCACTGGAGATGATAATGGGGATATCGGACTTTTCTCGGATCTTCTCCACCACTTCAAGACCGTCCATCCCCGGGAGCGTCAAGTCAAGAATCACCAGGTCGAAAGGCTTTTGGGTCAAGACAGAGAGCCCGAGATAGGGGTCCTCTACCGTTTCCACTTCCATGCCGTACTTGCTGAGATAGCTACTGAGCACCATCGCCAATTCCGGATCATCCTCAATGATGAGAATTTTCATCTTTTCATTGTCCATGTCGCACCCCTTTTTCTATTCTGCTTTTCTAAAAAATTACTTATATAGATCTTAACACGAAACGGCTAAAAAGGGGATGCCTACTGCTCCTGATGCCCTAAAGAGCTGCTATACTCCAGATAGATCCGGGTCGCAGCGAAGAGAAAGGTGGTGATCGCCGGGCCCAGAATCATTCCCCAGAAGCCGTAGGTACTCATCCCCGCAACAATGGAAAAGAAGATCACGATCTCATTGATGCGGGTATGGTCGTGAAGCAGCCGATCCTTGATCATCTTGATGATCACCGGTTTGACGAAGGTATCGGCGATGACAGAGATAACGATAATGGTATAGCCGGCAATGACCAAAGCGGCGTTGGCCCCCAATTCGCTCCAGGCATAGAGAGAGACCGGGATCCAGACCAGGGCACCACCGATGACGGGAATCAGAGAGGCAAAGCCGTAGATCGCCCCAAAGAGCAGGCCGTCGAAACCAAAGTAACTGATAAAAATCCCGAAGAGGAATCCTTCGAAAATCGCCGTGATGATGATGGAGTAGAAGACCACCTCCATCGTCGAGGCAACTTCATCGACCATCTCCCGACTCTCCTTTTGGGGGGCGGGAATCAGAGCGACGATCAGGGCGATAAATTTCTCCTGATAATAAACCACGGCGGCATAAAAGAGGATCACCAGGAAAACATCCTTCATAAACCCGACTCCCTTACTGCCCATTTTGGTCAGATAGAGGGAGATCTCCTTAAAATAGGGAAGGACCTTGTCGGCCCGGAGGTATTCGTCAACCCAGCTACTGACGTAGGGGATATTGTGAGTCAAGCTCCGAGTCTTGGCGAAGATCTCCCGGACCGTCTCCTGATCAAGCCGGGCCAGATACTCCACCCCTGTCGTGGCGATGTAGATGATCGGTGCCAGGATCAACGCCACCATGAGGAGAACCATGATCACGGCGGCGATTTTTCGGGAGTGGACGACCCGGGCCGTATATTGGGTCAGGTTGCTCGTCGCCATGGCCAAAAGCACCGCGACGCTCATGGTCAGCAAGAAGGGTGCGTAGATCGTATACGCTCCCCAGAGCGCCAGGGAGAAGAGTATGAGTGAAAAGACCGTCCGTTTATCCAAAGAGCCCTCCAGTGTCGGTTTCGGGAGGGCTCAGACGAAAAAGTTCGTAACTTTTCGCCGTGGCAATCCGCCCCCGGGCCGTCCGCTCAATATAGCCGTTGGCGATCAGATAAGGCTCGAGTACCTCTTCGATGGTTCCTTCATCTTCACTTAGGGCCGCGGCGATAGTACTCAGTCCCATGGGCCGCCCTTTGGCGGAGATTAAAAGCTCAAGCAGCTTCAGGTCCTGCTCGTCGAAGCCGATATGATTGACCCCCAGTTGATCGAGCGCGTAACGGGTGGTCTCCAGAGAGATCGTCCTCTCCTCCGCTACCTCCGCGAAGTCTCGTACCCGCCGCAAGAGCCGCAGAGCGATTCTCGGCGTGCCCCGGCTACGACGGGCGATCTCCAGTGCCGCCTTCTCCTCGATGCCGATCTCAAGCTTCGCCGCCGCCTGTGCCACGATCCGGGCCAGCTCCTCAGCCGTGTAGAACTCCATGCGAAAATGCATCCCGAAGCGCTCCCTCAGAGGATGAGAGAGCATGCCTGCCCGGGTCGTCGCCCCCACTAGCGTAAAACGGGGCAGATCGATCTTGACTGCCTGAGCCGCCGGACCGCTGCCGATGATGATGTCGAGGCGGTAATCTTCCATTGCCGGATAGAGAATCTCCTCGATCGCGGGGCTCATCCGGTGAATCTCGTCGATAAAGAGCAGGTCTCCCTCCTCTACATTAGTCAGCAGTGCGGCTAGGTCCCCGGACTTTTCGATCATCGGTGCGGCGGTGGTCTTGATGCTTGCGCCCATTTCACTGGCGATGATATTGGCAAGCGTCGTCTTTCCCAGACCCGGAGGACCGAAGAAGAGGATATGATCCAGCGCTTCAGAGCGCTTGAGAGAGGCCTGGATGAAAACCCGGAGGTTTTTTTTGATCTTCTCCTGTCCGATGTATTCATCCCAGCCCGTCGGCCGCAAGCTCCGTTCGTAGCTCCCCTCCCCCTCGAAACGCTCGAATTCGACGATCCGCTCCACTATGCTCCTCCTTTGGAGGAGAAATTGAATAGTGAATAGGGAATAGGGAATAGTCTTGTTTTAGTGAATAGTGAATAGTGAATAGTGAATAATGTCGGTATGCACGGCTTTGCCGCGCTTTTATCCATACTTGAGACTTGAGACTTGCCTCTTGCGACTACTCTATCGTCTTGCGTCTTGCGTCTTGCGACTGCACCGAAGGTGCCCCCAATAACCATCAATACGAATGCTCCTCGTCCGGGAAGGCCCGGCTTTTGACTTCCTCACGATACCGCCGTAATCCTTCTCGGATCAGATCGGCTCCGTCGAGGTAGCGCTTGACGAATTTGGGTTTGAAGGCTTCGAAAAATCCGAACATATCGCTCCAGACCAGGACTTGGCCGTCGGTGCCGTTACCGGCTCCGATACCGATGGTAGGGATACCGACCGCTTCGGTGATCTTCGCCGCCACCTCGCTCTTCATCCCCTCCAGTAACAGTCCGAAGGCCCCCGCCTCTTCCAGGATCTTGGCATCTTCGAGCAGGCGAATCGCCTCCTCGGTCGTTTTCCCTTGGATTCGGTACCCCCCCTCGGCCCGGACCGACTGGGGCATGAGTCCGATATGTGCTAGTACGGCAATGCCGTTTTCGCTCAGTACCCGGACAGTCTCGGCCTTCTCCCGCCCCCCTTCAATCTTGATCGCTTCTGCACAGGTCTCCCGATAGACGCTTACGGCATTCTCCAGGGCCTGCTGCGGATGGGTATAACTGCCAAAGGGCATATCGAAAACTACCAGGGAGCGCTTGGCCCCTTTGCAGACCGCCTTGGTATGATAGAGCATCTGCTCCATCGTCGCACTCAGAGTATCGGGCTCGGCGAAGAAACTCATACTCAAGCTGTCTCCGACGAGGATCATCTCCACCTCGCCGTCAAAAATCCCGGCAAACAGCGCGTCGTAGGCGGTGACCATCGTTATCGGTTCGACGCCTTTCATCTCCCGGATCGTCCGCACGGTGACTTTGTTCCCGATGGGAGCCGACTGCATACTCATAAAGGTGCCTCCCGCAATTAATCTGAAATGATTTTATCCAAAATCAGTATAATATCCCCAATCTCTTTCAGAGGAACCTATGTGAAACGACTGGTCGCCTACATTACCACGGGATATCCCGATGCCGCCTTTACCGTCGATCTAGCACGTGCCATGGCCGAGGCGGGAGTCGATACTCTGGAGCTGGGGATTCCCTTTTCCGATCCGGTCGCCGACGGCCCCGTCATCGAGAGCGCCAACCTCAAAGCTTTGGAAGCGGGATTCCGACTGGAGCATCTCTTCCAAGTCTCCCGTCAGATCGCTCCGGCCATCGATACCCTCTGGATGGGCTACTTCAATCCCTTCTATCACCGAGGGCTCGAAAACTTCGTCACCGAAGCCGCGGCCGCAGGCGTCAACGGCTTCATCATCCCCGACCTTCCCTTCGAAGAGGCCCGTCCCTATAAACCGATGATCGAAGAGGCGGGGTTGAGTCTCATCGACTTTATCGCTCCGACCGATACCCCCGATCGCATCGCCATGATCGCCGCCGATGCCCGGAAATTCCTCTACCTCGTTGCCTACGCCGGAATCACCGGCAGCGGCGAGAGCGAAGATCTCTCCTCGGTTATCGCCCAAATCAGAGAGCACACTGCCACACCTGTCTATCTGGGATTCGGCGTTACTCCGGAGACTGCCAAGGAGAAGGCCCGAAACGTCGACGGCGTCATCGTCGGCTCCGCCTTCGTCAAGATCCTCCTCGACGAGAGCCTCGGCAGCACCGAAAAGATAGCGAAAATCTCCGCCATGGCCCGGCAGATCAAAGAGGCGATCAACGACTAAACGCCGATCTCTCTGCCGCTTTCTCTCCAGAGATTAAAAACCCAACTTTCCGTTTTTCACTCTTCACTTTTTTTGAAGCCTCAGCTTCAAAAAATCATCCCGTCTACCGGCGAGCTTGCCGTAGCGAATGGGCGTTTGGGGATGCGCCCGGCTTTGTAGCTCATCCGTCCGGCGAGTACGGCGTGTTTCATCGCTTCGGCCATGAGGATGGGGTTTTCGGCCTGGGCGATGGCGGTGTTGGTCAGCACCCCGTCGGCTCCCAGCTCCATGGCCGCGGCGGCGTCACTGGCGCAGCCGATGCCTGCATCGACGATCACCGGCACGCTCACGGCCTCTTTGATGAAGACCACATTGAAGCGATTCTGGATCCCCAGGCCCGAGCCGATGGGAGCGGCCAGGGGCATGACGGCGTGGGCCCCGGCCTCTTCGAGCCGTTTGGCGACGATGGGATCGTCGTTGGTATAGGCCATGATGGTAAAGCCGTCCTTGGCCAGGACTTCGCAAGCCTTGATCGTCTCGATCACGTCAGGATAGAGGGTTTTGGAGGTATCGCCGATCACTTCGAGTTTGATCAGATCGATCCCCGTCGCTTCCCGGGTGAGTCGAAAAAGCGTGATCGCTTCTTCGGCGGTAGTACAGCCCGCGCTGTTGGGGAGAAACTTGACGTCGGTATCTTTGAAGTAATCCATCAGATTCTCTTCGTCGGGGCTGGTGATGTTGACCCGGCGCACCGCTACGGTAATCATTTCGCTGCCGCTGGCCAGCGTCGCGTCGCGGGTCGTCTGAAAGTCGGGGTATTTTCCGCTGCCGACGATCAGACGGCTGGTAAATTCATATTTTCCGATTTTGAGAATATCGCTCATTTCATTTCCTTGTAGAGTGGTTTGGAGATGTTATAACCGCTGGGGGCTTAAGAGAGATTGAAAGCCTTCAGGATTCCCTCGGTTAGGGCCTCTTTTTCGATGCGGCGTATCGTTTCATCATACTCTTCGAAACTTTCGAAACCCTCTTTCTCCAGTTCATACTGCACGATGGGCTCTCCGCCGTCGAGTTCGCTCGTGACCCAATGCACCGTCACGCCCCCCTCGGGGTGCTCGTCTGCCCAGCTCTTCTCAATCGCCTTGAGTCCCCGATGACGAGGCAGCAAAGAGGGATGCAGATTGATCGCCCGCACCCGCTCGGTAAAGACGGGGGTCAGGATCCGCATAAATCCCGCCAACACCGTCAGATCGGGAGCATAGGCTTCGATGCGTTGCACCAAGGCTTCGTCGTAGGCTTCCCGATTCGCAAAGTTGCGATGATCGAGGATCTCCACCGGCACGCCGAAACGCTCGGCAATGGCGATACCTCCGGCTTCTGGATTATTGGTGATCGCCGCAGCGACCTCCAGCTCCTTGCCGTGCAGGTGCTTCAAGATGTACTCCAGGTTGCTCCCGGCTCCGCTGAAGAGCACAACAATTCGCTTCACAGGATACTCCTATGAAACAGGATACTCCTATGAAAATGTAATAAGGAATAGGGAATAAGTAATAGATTCTGTTGGATTTTCAAAGAAAATCCTCTTTTTTCAGTATTCATGCCTCGAATTCTACCTTCTCATCCATAAAGGCGTTGCCATGCAACGCATACCCTACCTCTTCCCTCTTCCATCTTGCTTATTACTTACTTGACCTAATCAAGCTGCGTCAGCATCTTGATTAGGTCAGTCGAGAGCATCCCATAGTCCGCTCCCTCCCACTTTCGTGCCGCCAGGGCCAGGGCCAGGCTTCCCTGAATCGCCGCATCCAAAGCCTCGTAGCCTTGGGCCAAGAGTGCGACGATCAGACCGCTAAGCACGTCGCCGCTGCCTCCTTTGGCCAGGACGGGGCCGCCCAGCGGATTGACGAAAAGTTCTCCCAGGTGGGCGATGATCGGATTGGCTCCCTTAAGCAGCAGTACGACGTGCGGGAAACGGGCGCTGAAACGCCGGGCATACTCGAAACGGTCCGCCTGCACCTCATCAATCCCGATCTCTTCTCCTGCCATATGCCGCCAGAGTCGGACGAATTCCGCCGGATGGGGGGTGATGACGATCTTTCGATGCTCCTGATGCAGGATTTGAAGGAGCTCCGGATTGGAAAAGGCGTCGGCATCGAGCACGACCGGCAGCGAAGAGTCCACCACCTCTTTTTCCAATAACTCCTGCTCGAAATACTCCCCCAGACCCATGCCGATAGCGATCGCCGTCGCCTTGGGCGGCACGGCGGTGGAGGTCATGAGAAAGGGTGGCGCGATCACCCGCTCGTGCACCACCAGCGTCGTCAACCCCGCCCCGAAGCGCGCGGCGGCCGTCGCGGCAATGATCCCCGCTCCCTCCTTTTCGCCGCAAAAGAGCGCCGCGTGGCCGAAGCTGCCTTTGTGCCCCGCCGGACGCTCGCGGCGAAAAGGCGGGTTGAAATCGCCCTCTTCCAGCACATAACTGCGGCTCTCTATCTCATAAAGCAGCCGCTCCACCCCCAGATCGACGCAGAGAATCTCGCCGACGTACTCCTTGGCCGCATCAAGGTAGAGCGCCTCTTTGAGGGCCCCCATCATCACCGTCGCATCTGCCCGGAAGGCCGTGGGCCGGGGTCGTCCTCCCTCGTCCAATCCTGTGGGAATGTCGCAGGCGAGCTTGAAGCCTTCCATGGCGTTCATCGTCTCGACGAGCGCGGCGATCTCTTCGGAAAGCTCCCGGCTCAACCCGGCTCCGAAGATCGCATCGACAAGGCAGTCGGCCTCTTCGAGCTCTTCCGTCTCCCGTACGCCGACTTTTCGCGCCCGCTCCAGCTGCAGCTTTGCCATCGACGATTTGGCCCCCATCGGCAGCAAAAGTCCCACATCGAAGCGCCCCTGCAGCAGCCGTGCCAGGGCGATGCCGTCGGCGCCGTTGTTGCCCGGGCCCGCGACGATGCGCACCCGTCCTCCCGCCTCGAAACGCTCCCGAATAAGCCGCGCCATTCCTTCGGCGGCATGCTCCATCAGCAGATCTTCGCTGAGTCCGTACTCTTCATAACAGCGCCGGTCCATCTCGTAGCAGTTTCGGTAGAGTCGCTGCATTTTTTCCCTTTCCATGTTTCTTGCTAAATTCTATCAAAACCTTGCCCTAATCTCCCCCTCCCCAATCACCAATAACCGATAACTAATCACTCTTTTGCTATAATCCGCCCACTTTGTCCAGGCGCCTTGCGCAAAACCGGACATGAAAGGGGGTGATTGCATGCCTGGTATCGTCGTATCTCCGCGCGACACGTTTGAAGAAGC
>JALSTG010000002.1 GCA_026983875.1 Campylobacteraceae bacterium | reverse complement strand
TCTCAAGCTCTTCCTTCTCCTTGAGCTTCTTTTGCCGCTCCATCTCCGCCTGTTTGGCCATGAGATTGGCGGCGATATACCAGTCGTCGTAGGTTCCGCTAAACTCCCGGATGGTCTGGAAGTCCAGATCAAGGATATTGGTGACTACGGCATTGAGGAAATGGCGGTCGTGGGAGATGACCACCAGCACCCCCTCGTGACGGCGCAGCTCCTCTTCAAGCCAGGCGATGGTCTCCATATCCAGGTTGTTCGTCGGCTCATCCAGCAGCAATATGTCAGGTTTGAGAAAGAGCACCTGGGCCAGCAGGATCTTGAACTTGTCGCCACCGGTGAGGGAACTCATGAGATTCTGATGGGTTTCGACGGGAAAGCCCAGGGAAGTCAGGAGCTTCTCGATCCGGACGTCGCACTCGTAGGTGGGATCCTCCTCCACGCAGATCATCTCCAGTTCGCCCAGGCGCTCGTTGACCTTTTCGTCGTCGAAGTCGCCTTCCATATAGAGCTTCTCTTTCTCTTTGATGGCGTCGTAGAGCCGTTTGTTGCCGTAGAGCACCGCATCGTGGAGGGTAAAATCCTCGAAGGCGTACTGGTTCTGCCCCAGCATCCCGAGCTTGGCTCCGGGCTGAATCTGTACCTCCCCTTCGCTTGGCTCGATCTCTCCGGCGAGAATCTTCATGAAGGTCGACTTGCCCGCACCGTTGGCGCCGATAAGGCCGTAACGTTTGCCGGGGTCAAGGGTGAGGTTGATCTTGTCAAACAGTACGCGTTTGCCGTAGCGTTGAGTCAAGTTGACGGTAGAAAGCATTGAAATTGTCCTTGAACGAATCGGGATTTATAAGGAAAGTTGTCGCGTATTATACACTAAAGTGCCGGCCCCGCTTTCACAGGAAAAAGATACCGATTTTCATGAGCCGAGATAGCGCTCCGCAGCTTCCTTAAAGCGCTGGAATGCCTCGTTATACTTCCGGGCATAGTCGGGCAGTAACGTCGTCTTCCCTTGCTCCAGTGCCTGATTGGCACTCAGTGTCAGCCTATAAAGCTCCGTTGCCCCCAAGGTTCCGCTCAATCCCTCGAGATCAATGACCAGTCGGTGAAGCGCATCGTAATCCTTTTCCGATGCATAGGTGGAAAATTGCCTGGCCGAATCACCGTATGCCTCCAGGAAATCCTCCAGAAGCATTCGATAGAGCCCTTCATCGTCGTTGGTATGTTCTAGACCTATCCTCGTGTTTAAAACCTCTGCATCCGCCGCAGTCTCGGTAATCGAAGAAGAGGCGGGATTTGACTCAGGGGCCTCGTCTTGACGGAGAAAATGCCTAAAGGCCGTGTAGAGTTTTCCCAGGTTGAGCGGCTTGTTGAGGTAGCCGTTCATCCCGCTTTCCAGAATTGCTTTGACCTCATCAACTGTCGTCGAAGCCGTCAATGCCACGACAGGCATCTTGGACAAAAGAGAATCGGATCGTATCTTCTGCGTACACTCCAGGCCGTTCATTCTCGGCATATTGACATCCATGAGGATCAGATCATACCGGGTATCGGGCTTTCGGAGTTTCTCCAATGCTTCGATTCCATCTTCCGCCAGATCAAGTTCTATTCCCGATCCTTTCATCAAAGTCAAAATCAATTTTCGATTGACCGGGTTGTCTTCTACCATCAATACCCGCTTTCCGCGAAAGTCTTCAAAACTTTCACGACTGATGCCCGGCGCCTCCTCAAAAGGCTTTTCGAAGACCGGCAGTTCCTGGGTGACTTCACCCCGCTCTTCCTGCTCCGAGGCAAGCTCGGTACTCCGGTCGTACTCGGACTCCATTGGCTCTGAAGAAGCCCTCCCGGCTGCTTGAGGTTTTTCCTCCTTTCCGACAGAGGGAGTCGAGGGGCTCTTTGGATGCTGTGATTGGAGATGGCTTCTCTTTTTCCCTCTCTTGGCGAGCATTAGAAGCAAGAAGGCCAGTATCACCAAGAGGAGTATCCCTGCTTCGATCCGATGAGAAGAGAGCGTCTTCAGCATCTGCCCCAGAGTCTCATTCATACACTTCACCTCCTACTTTCTACTCGGGCTCTCATAAAAATTATAGCTATAATTTCCCAAAAACGTTAGACAAAGCAGACTCGGAACAACAAGGAAATTGAAAAATGAGAGGTAAATTTTGGAGCGTTCTAAGAAAGGCCATAGGCTATTTCATCCTGTTTCTTCTGCTCTCCTGGCTCATCAATTATTGGCGTGCTCCATCCGTCAATAATACCGAACAGACAATTCCCTCTCTCACCGGTTTGACACTCCAGGGCAAGCCGGTGCCGAGCCTCCTAAAACCCGGCACGCCACTCGTACTTCATTTTTGGGGAACGTGGTGCCCCGTCTGTCGGCTGGAAGCCTCCAATTTCAATCGGATCGCCACACGCTATCGTCTCCTGAGTATTGCGGTGCAAAGCGGCAGCGACAAAGATGTCAAAGCCTGGATGAAAAAGCACGATATTCGCTATCCCGTGCTCAACGACCCGGCAGGGACCCTCGCAAAACGCTTTGGAGTGACCGTTTTCCCCACGACCTTCATTTACGGAAGCGACGGAAAGCTCAAAAGTATCGAAACAGGCTATACCAGTACTTTGGGCCTTTTGATTCGCCTCAATCTTGCCCAATGGCTATAAGTGTGCCGACGCTTCGTCAACAGCTATTTGGCTATGATTAGGAGCACAAACTTACAAGGAGGAGTCATCAAATGAACACAATCCAAGAGGTCGAAGATATCTACGTCGTCTGTGAGTGCATGGATGTCACCTACGGTGAGATTCTCCAAGCCATCCGGGAAGGCAACTGCGAC
Source organism: Campylobacteraceae bacterium (assembly GCA_026983875.1). Classification (GTDB taxonomy): domain Bacteria; phylum Campylobacterota; class Campylobacteria; order Campylobacterales; family Sulfurovaceae; genus Nitratifractor. The sequence continues at coordinate 2,894 of JALSTG010000002.1, read as the reverse complement.
CTGGACTCCCTGATGGATGCCACCGACGCAGGAACCGCCTGCGGGAAATGCAAAAGCCGCCAAGAAGATCCCGATGAGGAACGGGCTATCCACCTGGACGAGATCCTGGCGATAGTCAAAGCCGAAGGGCTCTGCCCTGATCAGTAAACGGTGTGTAACGGCACCGTCGCTCGTCTATATGCAATATTGACCCGATAAAGACAGATTTCCATGGACAAAGTATCACATATCACACCGGAGATACTCTCTCAACTCCCCTCTCCCTGCTGGCTGCTCGAAGAGCATCTACTAGAGGAGAACCTGAAAATTCTCAAAAATATCAAGGAGCACACCGGAGTCAAAATCCTTCTGGCGCTCAAGGGCTTTGCCTTCTGGCACACCGCCCCGCTGGTGATGAACTATCTCGACGGCTGCTGTGCCAGCGGTCTAAACGAAGCCAAGCTGGCCGCCGAAGCGTTCGGGGGCGAGGTCCATACCTACTCCCCGGCCTTCAAAGCCGAAGAAATCAGTGAGCTCGCCCGCCTGAGCCGCCACTTGGTCTTCAACTCCCCCGCCCAGTTGGAGCGTTTCGGAGCCGAGGCTCTGAAGGCTAATCCCTCCCTAAGCCTGGGACTGCGGGTCAACCCTGAATTCTCCGAAGCCCCCGTGGAGCTCTACAACCCCTGCGGCCTCCACTCCCGCCTCGGAACCCTGGCGGCGCAAATCCCAGAGGGGATCGTCTCTGAGGTGGAAGGCTTTCATTTTCACGCACTCTGCGAACAGGATGCCGAAGCGCTCGAAAAGGTCCTGGAGGCCTTCGAAAAGCGCTTCGGCCGCTGGCTTGGCGCGCTCAAATGGGTCAACTTCGGAGGAGGCCACCATATCACCCGTGCCGATTACGACCGGGAGAGGCTGATCACTCTATTGAATAAATTCAAATCCAGGTATCCTCATCTGGAGATCTACCTCGAACCTGGAGAGGCGGTGGGCTGGCAGACCGGCCCCTTGGTGACGACGGTCCTGGACATCGTCCACAACAGCATGCCCATCGCCATTCTCGACAGCTCCGCCGAAGCCCATATGCCCGATACGATCCTCATGCCCTACCGTGCAGAGGTCCGGGGGGCCTCCGAGCCGGGGATCAAACCCTTTACCTACCGCCTGGCAGGCAACACCTGCCTCGCCGGAGATATCATGGGAGATTACAGTTTCGACCGACCTCTGGAAATCGGAGACATGATCCTCTTTGAGGATCAGATGCACTATACGATGGTCAAAGCCACCACCTTCAACGGCATTCCCCTGCCCGCGATTGCCACCCTGAAAAAGGACGGAAGCGTCGTCGTCCACCGCCGTTTCGGCTACGAAGATTTCAAAAACCGTCTAGGATAAAGAGGAACCGCCAGTGAAAGATCCTATAGAGATTCGCCCTTATCGTCCGGAGGACTGGGAAGAGGTCTGGGAGATACTGCGGCCGGTTTTCCGTAGCGCCAAGACCTACGCCGTCGACCCGGAAATCGATGAGGAAGCGGCGAGAGATTACTGGACGCGGCAGCCCTTGCATACGCTCGTCGCCGAAGAAGCGGGCCGCATTCTCGGCACCTACTACCTCAAGGCCAACCATCCGGGCCCTGGATCCCACGTCTGCAACTGCGGCTATATCGTAGCTCCCGAAACACGGGGTCGGGGTGTCGCCGAGCGCATGTGCCTCCACTCCCAGGAGCTCGCCGAAGCGTCGGGCTTTCGGGCGATGCAGTTCAACCTGGTGGTCTCCAGCAACGCGCCGGCCATCCATCTATGGAAGAAGCTGGGCTTTGAGATCGTCGGTAGACTCCCGGAGGCGTTTCGTCACCCGAATCATGGATTTGTCGATGCCTTTGTGATGTTCAAGAGACTCGACTCTCTCCATCACTGAGCACGAAAGATCAAGGTCGGGGTACTTCCCTTGTGGGGGTAGAGGAGCAGGCGTCCTTGCTCATCGATACGATAAAAGCGAACCGCCGCCAACTCCCGACCGACCCGGTCGCTGAGGCCGTGATCGAGGCAGGCGACCAAGGTTGAGGTCTCGGGATCGAGACGAAGCTTCTCTTTGCCCAGTCGATAATGCCCGCCGATATGGTTGCAGCCGTTATAGGCATCGAATCTTCCGCCATCGAGGAAAAGATAGGCTCCGGTGGGTACCGCCTGTTTCGTATAACCAAAGCTCTGAAGCATCCATCGAATCCCTTCGGGGCTTTTCGTTGTTTGTGTATTCTCTCCGGGGATTCCAATGCCGGGAGTCGACGGGGTGCAACCTGTCAATACAAAAAACATTCCAATAGTTCCCATCACTTTGAGAAAAGATCTGACTCTCATCTTCTTCCTCCTTTTTATCAAGATTTCAACATGATTGCACTCAAAAATCGCCCGTCGCAGCCCCCCTCGGCCCGATAGGAGAAAAAGCGCTCCTTCTCGCAAGCCGTGCAATGCGAAGCGACTTCGATCCGCTCCGGCAAAAGCCCCGCCTCCAGCAGTTGGAAGCGGTTGACCGCTTTGAGATCGAGACGGGGGCGAGCACCCTCTTGCTGCACCACCGCCCCCTCGACACTGCGGAATGCTCCGGCGACCTCTTCGCCCACCTCGTAACAGCAGCCCCCGATGGCCGGGCCGATCGCCGCCAGGATCCGCGACGCCTCAGCCCCAAACTCTTGGCACATCGTCTCCACCGTTTTGGCGACGATCCCCAGCCTACTCCCCTTCCAGCCCGCATGGACGGCGGCGATCACCTTCACCTCGGGATCACAGAGCAGGATCGGAACGCAATCGGCCGTCAGAATCGTCAGCACCACTTTCGGCGTCGCCGTCAATAGGGCATCGGCCTGAAGCCTTCGGTCCAGGCTCTCCCAGCCACGACTTTGAGGGTCCCTAATCCGATA
>JALSTG010000001.1 GCA_026983875.1 Campylobacteraceae bacterium | reverse complement strand
GAGAAGAGAACGTCAGCAGCGTGATCGACTACCTCAAAAGTTCCCGATTCGAGAAGGAGCACGACCGTCTCCTGAAATTTCTTCAGGAATTCGCCAATGATTCCGAGAGCATTCCTACCTGCTATTAGTCTCGCCGTGCTTCTGCTCCACGGAGGAGAATCGACCTGCCCCGACGACTACCCCCCGACCTCATTCGAAGCGGCGGGAGATGCCTTGACGGAATTTCTCGACGAATATTTCACCGATCGAAATCTGAGCTTCCCTCCCGACCCCGCCGACCGACGTCTGCATCTCAAAAAGATCGCTCCGACGGCCTGGGAACTTCCGGAGAGCAAGAGGCGCAGCGGGCGCCGAAGCTATCCCCTCCATCCCGGCATCTGGAGGATCGACCGCCCCGGAGAGGGGCTGAGCACCGTCCATCTCCTTCTCAAAGAGCCGGCAGCTCTGGCGGAACAACAGGCGTTCAACACGTACAACGAACTTCTGGGGGATGCCTTTGCCGATTACGACAACCGGGCCTATGTGATGATCCTCCAGCCCGAAGAGGTCCGCCGGAGCTGGAGAGGACGCTACCTCGGTCTGGGAGTGCGGATCTACGGCGTAGCGGACGACGCCACAGGCCTGACAACGACCTATGCCGATATCCTACTGACGGACTACACCCCCTGGGTACGACGCTACCGACGCTGCAAGGAGTCTTATGAAACTGCTGCTACTGGAAGATGACCCGATCATCGCCGAACAGATCCGGGAGTACTTCGAACTCTTCGAGCACCGGATCGACTGCTACAGCGACGGCATGGAGCTGATCGAAGAGGCCGACCCTTCCCGCTACGACATCCTGCTGCTGGATATCAATACGCCGGGGTTGAGCGGGCTGGAGGTGCTTCGGAGCTTTCGGGAACTCTCCATCGAAACCCCCGCCATCTTCATCACCGCCATGAGCGATCTGGAGTACCTCAAAGCCGCCTACCGCAGCGGCTGCAACGATTATCTTCGAAAACCCTTCGATTTGGAGGAGTTGGAGCTTCGCATCGAACATCTGGTCCGGGGCACGGCCTCCGGGCAGGTGCCCATCAGTCCCCGCTACCGTTTCGATATGAAAAACGAGCGGCTCTATGAAGGAGAAAAAGAGGTTCCCCTCAGCCGGAGAGAACGGCAGCTGCTCCATCTGCTTCTGAAAGAACGGGGCAACATCGTCCCCACGGAAAGGATAAAATCCTATCTCTGGGATGAGCAGGAGGTCTGCGACAACACCCTGCGCACCGCCGTACGAAAACTCCGCAACAAACTCGAAGAGAACTTCATCTCCAATGTGCGGGGAGAGGGGTATCGTATCCTCCTTTCCCCACCGGAGCCCTGAGCCGATGCCGCTGAAAAGGATCGGTGCCGTCAGCAGAAAACGCTTCACCACCGTTCTGGCCCTCTCCTTTTTTATCTACGGAGTGGTGATGACGGGGCTCTTCTACCTCTTCAGCAACTGGCTTATCGGAAAGAAGGAGATCGAACAGTTCCGTTCCGAAGTCTATCTGGAGGCGGCGGCCAAGGAGCGCTTCCTCAATCTCTACATGGAGAAGCTCTCCCGCAGTCTCCAATCCATCGCTTTCAATCCCTATTTCGTCAGCTATGTGGCGGACCCGAACTACATCAACTCGGCAGAATTCCTCTTCCTGACCATCATGCTCGAACATGACGATTATATGCAGCTGCGTTTCCTCGGTCCCGACGGGAAAGAGCGGCTCCGTTTCGACCGGGACCGGCCCGAGGGCTATCCCTACAAGGCGGGAAAACTCCAGGACAAGTCGAAACGCTACTACTTCATCGAAACCGCCAGACTCAAAGAGGGAGAGATCTACACTTCCAAAATCGATTACAACATCGAAAACGGCCGGCTGGTCCGCCCCGTCGTCCCGGTCTTTCGCGTCTCCACCCCCATCTATTTCCGGGGAAAATTCCGGGGAGTGCTCACCATCAACACCTTCGCAAAAAAGGTCATCAGCCTCTTCACAAGCTCCCCCGTCTTCGATATCGTTCTCTTCGACCGGGAGGGGTACCTGATCTACTACAAGGGAAGGTTTTATGACCGGACCTACAATCCCAAACGCATCACCGACATCCTGCCGATCGAGGCGGCAAAGCTGCCCCGCTCCCGCCGGGACGAATACCTCCTGGAAAAGGAGAAAATCTATGTCAAAGTGATGAGAATGGGAACGCAGAATCTCAACGTCGCCTTTGTCATCAAACCCGACGCCGTTCTCTCCCTGAAACAGGAGGACCTCCAGCTCGCCGCCGCCATGCTGCTGATCCTCTTCCTCACTGCCCTTCCCCTCTCCTGGCTTCTGAGCCGTCCCACGGAACACATGTTCGATACGGTCGCCCGTCAGCGCCGGGAGCTGGAGGATTTGACCCATACCCTGGAGGAGAAGGTCCGCCAAAAGAGTGAGGAGAACGCCCGAAAAGACCGACTCATCATCCATCAGGCCCGCCTGGCGGAGCTGGGGGAGATGATCGGCAACATCGCTCACCAGTGGCGCCATCCCCTCACGCGTCTCAGCCTTATCCTCCAGAATCTCCGGGCCCTCAGCCGCAGAGAACGGCTGGAGAAAGAGAAGCTCGAAAGCATGCTCGCCACCGCCAACGAACAGATCTTTTTCATGTCGGAGACCATCGACAATTTCAAAGACTTTTACAAGCCTGCCGCCGAGTCGACCGACTTCACCGTCCGGGAAGCTTACGACAAGGTGATCCAGATCATCGGTTACGATCTGAAGCACAAAAATATCGCCGTCGACTACCGGGAAGAAACCCCCTGTATACTTCACGGCAAAGTTAATCAGTTCGCCCAGGTGCTTTTGAACCTGATCGCCAATGCCCGGGATGTCCTGACGGAGCGGGGAATACAACACCCTTCCATCACCGTCGAAGTCAGCCGGGACGAAAAGCAGTGCCGCATCAGGATCCAAGACAACGCCGGAGGCATCCCTCCAGAAGTCATGGAAAAGATCTTCGAACCCTACTTCAGCACCAAAAAAACCAAAGGAACGGGGATCGGTCTCTACATGGTCCGCACCATCGTAGGAGAGAAGTTTCACGGTACTGTCGAAGTCGCCAATACCGAGGAAGGAGCCCTTTTCACTCTCACCTTCCCTCTGAAGCGCCGCCTTCTCAGATAGGTGAAAACTACTTCTTTAATCGGATCCGCACACTCGCTTCGTGGGCGGTCAAGCCTTCGGTCTTGGCCAACAGGGCGCAGGCCTCTCCCAACTCGTCGATTCCCGCTTCGCTCATCATGATGAGGGAGGATTTTTTCAGGAAATGCTCTACGCTCAGGGGAGAGTAGAATTTGGCCGTGCCCCCGGTAGGCAGGGTGTGGTTGGGGCCCGCGATGTAGTCGCCGATGGGTTCGGGAGTGAAGTGTCCCAAAAAGATTGCACCGGCGTGACGGATGGAGCCGAGTAGTTCCATGGGCGAAGCGGTCATCACTTCCAGGTGCTCGGGGGCGATCCGGTTCATCAACTCTACCGCCTCCTTCATATCGGCAGTGACGATGATCGCACCCCGCTCTTCGATCGATTTGCGGGCGATCGCTTCACGCTCCAGAGACCCCAGGGCCTTCTCTACCTCGTCACTGACTCGCACCGCCAGCTCCGCATCGGGAGTGATGAGAATCGAACTGGCCATTTCGTCGTGCTCGGCCTGACTAAGCAGATCCATCGCCAGCCAGTCGGGCCGGGCGCTAGAGTCAGCCAGGATGCCGATCTCGCTGGGGCCGGCGATCATATCGATATTGACCTCACCGTAGACCAGTTTTTTGGCCGTAGCCACGAAGATATTGCCCGGTCCGGTGATGACGTCGACTTTGGGGATCGTCTCCGTCCCGTAGGCCATGGCGCCGATCGCTGATGCGCCGCCGACCTTGAAGAGCTGTTCAATACCGCAAAGGTGACAGGCGGCCAGGAGCAGCTCGTTGATCTCGTTATCGGGCGTCGGGGTGCAGACGACGATCTCCCCGACGCCGGCGACGATGGCCGGGATCGCATTCATCAGCAAGGAGCTGGGGTAGGCCGCCTTGCCTCCCGGTATGTAAAGTCCCGCCCGATCTACTGCCGTGACTTTCTGGCCCAGCATTGAGCCGTTTTTGTCATATTCGATCCAGGATCGGGGCATGAGCTTCTCGTGGTAAGACTTGATCCGATCGTAGGCCAAATGCAGCGCGTCGCGCAAAGCCGGATCGAGCCCTTCATAGGCTGCCGCCATCTCTGCCGAATCGATCCGAAGCTCCCCGCTTGCCGTGGGGTTCCAGCGGTCAAAGCGTTCGATATGTCGCCGGAGAGCTTCGTCACCCTCTTCTCGTATTTCCCGGAGTAAAGTCACCACCGTCTCCGTCACGCTGTCGATATCCATTGCTCCGCGCTGGAGCAGCTCGTCAAACTGCCCGGCAAAGCTTTCATCACCGCTGTAGTAGATCTTCATTTTCACATGCTCCTTGCTGATCCGGCAGCCCATTTTCTCTCATAACGCATCCGCATACTTTCATTGCCCTTAAGTCCCCCCTGATGCAGGTAGAGGATCTCTCCGGGCAGATCGGCACGGTGCTTCAGAAGTGTCAGCCACCCTTTGGGGTCGTAGAGCAAGTCAAACTCTACCCCCGTTTGTCGATACAATTCTAACCAAATTTGCCAAAACTCCCCGTAGAGCCTTCCGAAATGGTACTTCCTCGGTAGGTCCACAATCCCCGGCCAGTGCAAGGAGTCCTTCTCCAGCAGAGCAAACTGCCGCTGGAGATAATCCCCGTCTCCTACACAGGGTGTCGTCACGACGCCGATCCCTTCCTGACTCAAATGTTTGGCAAGATAGAGTGCGGTGGTTCCCGTGCCGGAGGGGAGAAAAACAGTCAGGGTCTCGATCCTCTGATCCCGGTACCAAGCAACGATCTCTTGGGCCAAGAGCGCCACTCCCTCTTCCGCCTCTTTTTGGCGCCCTCCCTCTTCGATCCGGAGAGTTGCGGGGTCACTGTGGCTCTCAAGCGGCCGTCCGATATGAAAAATCGTACCGTTTTCCAGGGCCGCCCGGTAGTTACCCACCGGATACTCTCGTAGCTGGAGAGGAATGTGATCCACATAGTAATCGAAGCGCCAGCCCCGCATCTTTGCAAGTACCGAGAGAGAATACATGGCATTGGACTGGGGCGAGCCGTAGGAGACGATTTGCTCCACGCGGGGAAAATCCCGACGGAGAAAATAGTAGAATTTCCGCGCCTTGTTCCCGGAAAAATCGGGATGGAGCCGATCGTCACGTTTAAGGAAAAAGCGTCCTCCTCTCCAAAAAATCTCCTCTACCGGGGAGGCTTCCAAGGTTAAAATCACGACACGAGACCTCCTGTCAGATACGATATAATACCTCCCCAAATTGAAAAGCAGGAGGATCAACGTGGCCGCCGATCCCAAACGATACTACAACCTCCAGGGTGAACCGATCCTGGACGAGAAGATCTACGGAGGCAATCCGACCGGGTTCGTGGACTTCAACCGCCCCCGCTACAAGTGGAGCGTCAACCTCTACGACCTGATGAACGCCAATACTTGGTTTCCTTCCGAGGTCAACACCGCCAACGAAAAGAAACACTTCGACCTGCTGACCGACAACGAACAGGCGATCTACAAACTGACCTTCGCCCAGCTGAGCTTCAACGACTCGGCCCAGGAAGAGTATCTCAGCGATTTCCGTCGCCTGGCCAACAACCGCCTGGTCAAAGCGGCCCTGAGCCTCCAGATCATGCAGGAGGTCAACCACTCCAAGAGCTACGCCGTGCTTCTCGATGCTGCGGGTAATTCCGACGAGGTCTTCGATCTCTACAAGCACGATGCGGCCCTCAACCGGAAAAACCAGCGTATCGCCGAACAGTTCGCCCGCTATATCGACGGAAACAGCGCCGACGAGATGCTGCTTAGCGCCATGGCCAGCGTCAATCTCGAGGGGATTTATTTCCTCCTGGGATTTAGCTACATCTATGTCCTGGGCGACAAAGTTCCCGGTGCACGAGACATGATCAAGTTTATCGCCCGTGACGAGATCAATACCCATCTGCCCCTCTTCGCCAACATCTTCAAGACGATTTACAAAGAGAACAAAATCCCCGCCTCCATCATCGACAAGAGCTATGAGATGATCAAAGAGGCCGTCGACATCGAGCTGGAGTACGGCAAGTACCTCCTGGAAAACTACCCCATCATGGGACTGACCGAAGAGCTCATGGAGCAGACGGTCTACAATTACGCCAACGACCGGCTCAAAAAAATCGGCCTAGAACCCATCTTCTCCGAAAGCTCCCAAACCTACCTGCAGAAACTGGTGGAAAAACACCTGAAAATGAACGACGTACGCAGCAACTTCTTTGAATCCAACGTCAGCAACTACGCCAAAAGCAGCATCGACCTGGACGACTTCTAGACTCCCCTACGACCTCTCTTGGGGCCGCGCCCTTGCACAACCTCTATATCACGTTTCATCTCCTACTCGTTACAATAAATGACAATAACTCTAAGAAGGAGGAAACGATGTATCAGCTTGCATGGAAGATTCTACTCCCTATCGTTGCAATCTCTACGATGACTCTTGAAGCGGGAAAAATATTCAAAGATGGAGAACTTCCCAACCCTATTCTCCTCAAAGCGCACGAGACCTTCACAATCCAGTGCAAACCTCTGCATAAAAATATCAATTGGCTCCGATACGATGTAGAGGGTGATGCCATAAAACTTTTGCGACGCAGCGGAGATCGGATCAAAACGGGATACCGTTTTGAGTTTGAAGCTTCCAGAGAGGGAAATGCAACGCTGATCCGAACGATTTCCCGTTATGGAAAACGCTCACGGGATCAGCGGGAAACGAGTCGTTATCCAGTGATCGTCAACTAGGATAGAAGCATTAAAAAAGGGCATCTTCCCTTGAGAGAAAATGCCCCCTACCCAGGGCAGAAAATTTTAATAGCGTCCGACGCAGTTGAGCTCTTCAAAGGCCAGAATCACGCGATCGCGCATCGACTCTTCGCCGGCGCGGAGCCATTTGCGGGGGTCGTAGTATTTCTTGTTGGGGTTGTCCTCTCCTTCGGGGTTGCCGATCTGGCTTTGGAGGTAGTCATGATATTTCGTCACATAACCCCGCACTCCATTCCAGAAGGCCCATTGGGTGTCGGTGTCGATGTTCATCTTGACCACGCCGTAGCTGATGGCCTCTTTGATCTCTTCGGGGCTGGAGCCACTGCCGCCGTGAAAGACGAAACTGACGGGCTTGGGACCGGTCCCCAGTTTCTTTTGGATATATTCCTGTGAATTTCGCAAAATCTTGGGCTCGAGATGAACATTGCCGGGCTTATAGACTCCATGAACATTACCAAAACTGGCAGCGATGGTGAAGCGGTTGCTGATCCGGCTGAGACGCTCGTAGGCTTCGCAGACCTCCTCGGGCTGGGTATAGAGTGCGGCGTTGTCCACATGGGTATTGTCCACACCGTCCTCCTCCCCGCCGGTGATGCCCAGCTCGATCTCCAAAGTCATCCCGATTTTGCTCATCCGCTCCAGATACTTTTCACAAGTTGCCAGGTTCTCTTCGAGAGGCTCTTCACTCAGGTCGATCATATGGGAAGAGAATAGCGGCTTGCCGTACTGTTTATAATGGGTCTCGCTCGCCTCCAAGAGCCCGTCGATCCAGGGCAGCAGCTTGCGGGCGGCGTGATCGGTATGTAAAATCACGGGGATCCCGTAAGCCTCCGCCAAGGTATGGACATGTTTCGCTCCAGAGATGGCACCAAGAATCGCCGCCTTTTCCCCCACGTTGCTCAACCCCTTGCCGGCATAGAAAGCCGCACCGCCGTTACTGAACTGAACGATGACGGGCGAGTGCACCTTCGCCGCCGCTTCCATCACGGCGTTGAGGGAGTCGGTCCCGACCACATTGACCGCCGGAAGCGCAAACTCCTCTTCTTTGGCAATCTGGAAGATCTTTTGTACCTCATCCCCGGTAGCGACCCCCGGTTCGAGATAGTCGGATAGTTTTTTTGACATCGTTTCTCCTCCTACCTTTGTGTTTTATTTACCGGGAACCTTGAGCTTCTGCCCTATCTTGATGACGGCCTTCTCGCTCATGCCGTTGAGTTTGCGCAGTTGGGCCACCGAAGTTTTGTAGCGCTGAGCGATACCGGAGAGTGTATCGCCGCTTTTGACCACATAGACACCCTTTGCACTGCTAGGAGAGGTACTTTTTTTGGCTTGCTTTTTAAGCCCTTTAGCCCCCATTTCAATTTTTGCTTTTTTCATCAGCTCATCGACATACTTCTTCTGTTTGAGCTGCATGATGACAAGCGGCTTGACCTTTTCGAAGGGGACAATCTTGCCGGTCCGCTTGTCCTTGAAGAGCCTTTTATTTTTTTCATAAGCCTTTTTTGCTTCTTCGTCGCTCACCTCGATCGACGCTGCCATCTTTCGAACCCATATATCGGCTACGGCCATACCTTTTTCTTTGGAGCTCAACTCTTTCTCTGCCTGTTTGGCGATTTTTCTGATATTTTTTCGGATATAGTAGTCGACGATCGCCTGTTTCTGGATCTCTTTGGGTACCTCTTCCTTGGCTTTGGAGACGATCAGCTTGTCGGTGGCGACGGCCCGGATCACCCTCATGCGATCTTTTTTCTTCAGCATCCCATAGGTTGCACGGCCTCTGGTCACCTTTTTGACAAAGGCATTGGCCTCCTTGAGAGTAATCGGATAGCCGTCGACCGTCGCGATGACTTTCGCTGTGACGCTTGTCCCTGCCAGTACTGCTGCAAGCAATACTCCTCTCCACACTTTCTGTTTCATTTTCATTTTCATCCTTTGCTTAGACTTTCAAAAATTTTAATCCGACTTGCCACAAATCGAGCTGAAATCACTTTTTGGGTGAGGGAGTCTTCGCTGAGGTGTTCTCGATAGTGATTTTTGCCTCTTTTTTCAGGACCTCGGTCTCTTTTTTCATTTTTTCGGCAAAACGCTTCTTACGCAGCATTGCGATGATTTTCGCCTTAGCTGCTTCAAAAGGGATAACCCGAGAAGGCTTTTTGTCTTCGACATAGATCACATGCCATCCAAACTGTGTCTTGACAGGCTTGAGAGTGATCTCCCCCCTCTTCAGAGCAAAAGCCGCCTTGGCAAAGGGCAGGACCATCTGGGACTTGCCGAAATAACCGAGATCCCCACCTTTGGGACCGGTAGGACCAGTGGATTTTTCCTTCGCCAATTCGATGAATTTCTTCTTCAGAGCCTCCCCCTTGAGCCCTTTGAGCTGATCGATCACCGCCTGGGCGCTCTTTTCATCCTTGAGGAGGATGTGCCGCGCGTGTACCTGCTCGGGGGTTTTAAATTTCTCCATATTTTTCTGATAGAACTCCTTCGCCTCGCTATCACTGACGACCGTCGATTCAAACTGCTTTTTAGCATAGGCGTTGATCAGGAGCTTTTTCTTCGCAAGCTCCAACATCTTTTGAAACTCACGGTCTTTTTCCATCCCGGCTTTTTGCGCCGCCTTGGCGACAAGCTCCATCTCGATATAGGCATCGAGCAGCTCTTTTCTGTTTTTAGGGTCGAGCATATCATAATTAATAGGCTGGCCGGGCTGCATCTGCTTGAGAAAGGTATTAAGATCCTCTTTGGTGATCTTCTCTCCGTCGACTGTCGCCAAGATATCCGAAGCCATCAGTGTCGTACTCAGGCCGATTCCCAGGGCCAAGGCTGCCGTCACGATCGATTGTTTGATTTTCATACTCTCCATCCTTTTTATCAAAAAAATTATCTAGAAGTATATCCGGAGTGATTAAATCGTTCATTAACCATCCCTGCGTCACTCTGTGATAATATTGCGCCAAAGCTACCGAGAAAAGAAGTGACACAATGGCCCGAAGCAAAAAAGTGAAACTCGCCACACGCAAAGAGATAGAGGAGATCAAAAAACTTCTTCTCGAACACTATCCCGACAGCGTCACGGAGCTGCATTACCGTAACCTATACGAACTCCTCGTCTCCGTCATGCTCTCGGCCCAATGTACCGACAAGCGGGTCAATATTATCACTCCGGCTCTGTTCGAGAAGTATCCCGACCCTGCCGCCCTCGCACAAGCCGATGTGGAAGAGGTGAAAGCCTTGATCCGTACCTGCTCCTTTTTCAACAACAAAGCCAAAAATCTCGTTGCCATGGCCAAGATGGTCATGGAGCGCTACGGAGGGGAAATCCCCCTCGATGAGAAAGAGCTGATCAAACTCCCCGGCGTAGGACAGAAGACCGCCCATGTCGTTTTGATCGAGTATACCGGCGCCAACCTCATGGCCGTCGACACCCATGTCTTCCGCGTCGCCCATCGACTGGGGCTTAGCGATGCAACAACCGCCAAAGGGACCGAAGAGGACCTGGTCCGGAAGTTCAAAACGGACCTTCACCGCCTTCACCAAGCGATGGTCCTCTTCGGACGCTATATTTGTAAGGCGGTCAAACCCGAATGCGACAAATGCTTTCTGACACAGTATTGCAAAAGTAAAGAGAGTTTCAAAGCCAAATAGGAGATCAAAATGTTTGGGGAGTATATCAATATGGGGCTGATGCTCCTGATTGTCATCGCAACCTTGGTGATCCTCAGGAGCCCAAAAAAGGGCAAGAAAAAAGATGAGAATACACGCTGACTCCACATCCGGAATCTACACTATCGAAAAAACAAGGATCAAAAATGAAACGAATCTTTCTGCTGATTTTAGGCCTGAGTGCCCTGCTGATGGCCGAGCTCAAAAGTATCGACGCACAGAAGCTGCTCAAGATGCAAAAGTCCGGCATCCCCGTCATCGACATTCGCACTCCGTCAGAATGGAAGAGTCGTGGCGTTATCCAGGGGGCCCATCTCCTGATGTTCTTCGACGAAAACGGAGCTTACGACGCCAGGAAATGGCTTGAAAAACTCTCCAAAATCGTCAAGGATAAGCAAGAGCCCTTCATCCTCTATTGCGCCCACGCCAACCGCACCAAAGCCGTCGGCAACTGGTTGAGCCAAAAGATGGGATACCAAAAGGTCTACGAACTCAAGGGAGGGATCGAATACGGATGGAGAGAGAAGGGGATGCCGGTCGTCAAGCCAAAAAACTGAAAGCGCCTTTGGCGCTTTTAAAAAGTTTCAATTCATATGTTTTACGAATAGATAATGTTGCAACGCAACGTCATCCAAAGCTTTTCCCTTTTCACTCTTCGTTCTTCACTTTAGTTCAGCATTTCCCAGAGAGAATGAAATCCACGGTATTGTTGACGTAAGCATTGTGCTTATTGTCCTTGTGGTAGACGATGTAGAATTTTCGCCTCATCGTGTAGCCTTGGAGCCTGGCTTCGTAGAGGGTGCCGTTTTGGACCTCTTCAGCGATAGCATAGTGAGAGACGATGGAGACGGTAGGGTGTTCTTTGTCCTTCTTACTCCGCTTGACGGTCTGGAGGACCGCCGTCGTATTGGAGACCTCCGAAAGGACGTTGAAATCCCGGCAGGCGACGCCCAGCTCTTCAAAGACCTCCTGCACGACCTTCCGAGTCTGACTCCCCTCTTCCCGACAGACCCATTTGAATTCGTAAAGATCTTCCGGCCGAAGTATTTTGGGGATGGGGACATTACTGAAGACGACCAGCTCATCCTCCCGCCACTCGCGTATTACCAGATCATCATCGGCGATATGCGCCTCGATAAGCCCCAGGTCGATCTTGTGGTCTTTGATTCCCTCGACAATCTTTTGACTCACCTCCACGATAAGTTTCACATCGTTATTGATCACCTGACTAAGCGTGTTGAGACACTCTCCGGGCAGGACATAATTACCGATGGTAAAAGAGGTTCCCAGGCGAAAAGTGATCTTCTTGTTGATGATTTTGAGAATATCGCCTTCGGCTTCATGGATGCACTTCTCCAGACGCACGGCGATCTTGTAGAGCTCCTCACCCGCACTGGTCAGACGGATGCCGTTTTTCTTCCGCTCGATGATCTTGGTGTCAAGATAGGTCTCAAGAAATTTGATCTGCTGAGTCACCGCCGGCTGGGAAATTCCCAATTTGGCTGAAGCCCGGGAGAAGCTTCGCTCCCGCACCACCGTTAGAAACGTTTCCATCTTCGTGAAGTCTTTGAGCATTCTTCCCCCTTCCTTGCCGTACATATCATCGTGCCGGAGCATGAATATTATTTATAAAAATAATACAGCAATATACCATAAGTCCAGCTTATTCCTTAATAGAGAGTTCAGATTATTTTTTAAAGTAACATTAGAATAGCTATCTTTATAAGTTATCCGGACGACAACCCAAAAGCCTCGAGCTACGACACTTTAAAAGTTTATGGATATAATCATTAACTATAAAACACTGCTGAAGAGGAATCAATGCTCGATCAACTCAACGAAGCACAACGGGAAGCGGCGACGCATATCGACGGTCCTCTGCTGATCCTCGCCGGCGCAGGAAGCGGCAAGACCAAAACCCTGACGACGCGACTGGCCTACCTCATCGGAGAGGTGGGGATCGATCCTGCCAATACCCTGACCCTGACCTTTACCAACAAAGCTGCTTCCGAGATGCGCGACCGGGCTCTGCGTCTCATCGACAACCGTAGTGCCTATCCTCCCCTTTTGTGCACCTTCCACAAATTTGGCCTGATCTTTCTCAAGTTCCATATCGACCGCCTGGGCCGGGAAAACAACTTCGTCATCATCGACAGCGACGACAAAAAGCGACTTATCCGCTCTCTCGCCAAAGACCTCAAGATCGATTTGAACCTCTCCTTCCTCTCCAGCGAAATCTCCAAGTATAAAAATACGCTCCTGACCCCCGACGAGGTAATTGCCAAGGCAGAACTCCCCGACTATCAAAAGGCCGCAAAAATCTATCAAGCCTATCAGGAGAACATCGAGGAGAACAATCTGGTCGATTTCGATGATCTCCTGATGCTTACCTACCGCATCTTAGATGAGCACGAGGACTTGCGGCGGGAAACCAGCGAACGCTATCAGTATATTATGGTCGACGAGTATCAAGATACCAATGAACTCCAGTACAAACTGCTGCGCCAACTCTGCGCCACCCACGACAATCTCTGCGTCGTGGGCGACGATGATCAAAGTATCTACGGCTGGCGGGGGGCCAACATCCGCAATATACTGGAATTTCATGAACATTTCGACGGTACCAAGGTGGTCAAACTGGAGACCAACTACCGCTCCACCCAGCCCATCCTGGAAGCCGCCAACGCCCTCATCGAGCACAACAAACGCCGCCTGGGAAAAAAACTGGTCAGCCATCGGGGCGATGGAGAGGAGGTCAAGCTCCTTCACTCCCTCGACGAGAGCCACGAAGCCCGCAACATCGCCCAAAAGATCCAGAAACTTCTCGACGAGGGAACCGACCCCGAGGAGATCGCCGTTCTTTATCGAATCAACGCCCTCTCCCGCTCCCTCGAAGAGGGCTTCGGCAAAGAAGGACTGCCCTTCAAGCTCATCGGCGGCATCCGCTTCTACGAACGCGCCGAGATCAAGGATATCATCAGCTACTTCCGGATCCTGGCCAACCCTCACGACGATTTCTCTTTCCTCAGGGTCGTCAATAAGCCCAAGCGTGGCCTAGGAAAAACCTCCATCGAGCGTCTGAACCGGCTCGCCTATGAACGCCGACTCTCCCTTTATCAGACCATCGACTCCCTCAGCGAAGAGGAGCTTGCCTCGGCCCTGAGTAAAAAAGCCGCCCACACCCTCAAAGCCTTCATCGAAACGATCCATGAACTACAGAGCGAAAGCCGGAAATCCCTCTATACTCTGGTAGACTTTTTCGAAGAGAAAATCGGCCTGCGAGATTACTACGGAACAATGGCCGACGGCTTCGACCGGGTCCTCAACATCGACGAATTCTACGGCTACCTTCGCGACAGTGTCATGAAAAATCCGGAACTCACCCTCGACGAATTTCTTAACGATATCTCCCTCCAGAGCGATCAAGACGAAGTCGAAGGAAATGCCATCACCATCATGAGTATCCACGCGTCCAAAGGCTTGGAGTTCGAACATCTTTTCGTTATCGGGATGGAGGAGGAGTTCTTCCCGCTCCTGGGCGACGGCTGCAATATGGAAGAAGAGCGGCGCCTGGGGTATGTAGCCATCACCCGAGCCAAGAGCGACTTGACCCTCTGCTACTCCGACAGCCGCTTTTACAAGGGACGCAGAAAACAGCTGGAGAAGAGCCGTTTCCTCGGCGAAGCGGGGCTGATCCAAAATGCCAGTATGAAGGTCACTCGTAGCGCAGAGTATAAAAAAGGCGACCTGGTCAAGCACAAGATCTTCGGCATCGGGAGAGTCCAGGCCGTCACCAAATCGGGCAAGGAGTATAAACTTCGCATCAACTTCGGCGGCACCAAAAAAGAGATTCTCAGCTCCTTCGTCCAACCGGCATAGTGTCCAGTGAAGAGTGTCGAGTGAAAAGTGAAAAGTTCCGTTTTCTTCTAAAACCCCTTCGGAGCTATACCTCATGAATCTTCTTTTCGTCGCCGACAAGCCAATCCACCTCTCTTCCAACCGTTTCCTCGGGCAACTGAAACGAAAGTACGGCACAAAAAAGATGGGCTTCTCCGGAACCCTGGATCCCTTTGCCTCCGGCTGCCTCATCGTCGCAGCCGGGCAATACACCCGACTCTTTCAATACTTGGCCAAAACACCCAAAACCTATCGGGCAACTCTGTGGCTCGGAGCCGATTCAAGCAGTCTCGACATCGAAAATATCCGCTCCATTCGGGATGTCCCGCCCGTCGATCCCAGCCGTATCCTCCAGGTCCTTGCCTCCCTGGAAGGAGAGCTGGAGTACTTGCCCCCCAAATACAGTGCCAAAAAGATTGCCGGAGAACGGGCCTACGCCCTCGCTCGAGCCGGAGAAAGCCTGGAGATGAGACCGATACGCTCTACGGTCCACTCCATACGCCTCCTACACTACCGCCATCCCTTTGTCACCTTCGAAGCCACCGTAAGCGAAGGGACCTATATCCGTAGCCTGGGAGCCATGATCGCCGAAGCTTTGGAGCGTCCGGGCACCCTCAGTGCCCTCCGCCGCCTGAGGGAGGGGACCTTCTCGGTCACGGAGGGTGAAAGGCCGCTCGATCCTCTAGACTATCTCTCTCCGCCTCGAAACGCTTACTCCGGAGACCCGGCATGGATCGATCTTGGGAAAAAACTGGATAGACGCTTCTTCGCCCATCAGGAAAACGGCCTCTATGTCGTGGAAACCGAACGATTCTTTGCCATTTTGGAGTTCGACGACGAGGGTATCAAATATCGCCTCAACCGCATCGAAAAATTTCTCGAAACGGAGCCGTAAATGTTCACCTCGTTCATCACACTTCACTCTTCACTTGATCTTCATCACCGAGGTTCCAAACGATGAAAATAACCGCCCCCGCCAAGGTCAATATCTTTCTGAAAATTACCGGTCATAGCAGAGGCTACCATACGCTTCTCTCCCGGTTTATGCGCGTCGACACTCTCTACGACACGATCCGTTTCGTTCCCGCCGAATGCGACACCTTCACCATCGAAGGAATTCCGGGGGTGCCCCGGGAATCCAATACGATCTATCAGGCCTGGATCGCCCTCAACGACGCGACGGGTGATCTAGATCTACTCAATTTCTTCTATCATCATAAAGTCGTCGTAGAAAAACGGATTCCCTCCCAAGCGGGGCTCGGAGGCGGCAGCAGCGACGCAGGGGCTTTCTTGCGCCTCGTACGGAAGGTCTGTGACCTAAAGATCGACGACGAGGATCTGGCCGCCGTCGGTGCGAAAGTCGGTGCCGACATCCCCTTCTTCGTCTACAACTACCCCAGCGCCAACGTCTCGGGCTATGGAGAGCTTGTCGAACCCTTCGACGAGAATCCCCTGGACCTTGAGATCTTCACTCCCGGTATCTCCTGCGATACCGCATCGGTTTACCAAGTCTTTCGAGAGCATTTTTCGGATCGGATCGTCCCTGAAAGCTTCCGGAGCTGGGAAACGGAAAACTCCCTAAATCTCCTGGAGCGTATCGGCGATCCGACACGCCTCAATGATCTCTACCCGGCCGCTATTCGGCTCTGTCCCGATCTGAAAAAAGCCGCCCCCGATGGATGGTTCTTCAGCGGAAGCGGCAGTAGTTTTTTTCGTCCGAGACAATAGCATTTCTCGCTATAATGCCGCCACAAAACCCAGGAGAAGCCTATGGCCATCAAAGTGGTCGCCCGAAACAAAAAAGCGAAGTTCGAATATGAGATCCTTGAAAAATATGAAGCGGGAATCGTCCTCGAAGGAAGTGAAGTCAAGGCTCTGCGCAATGGACGGGTCAATATCAACGACGCCTACTGCCGATTCATCAAAGGCGAGCTCTGGCTTCTCAATGCCCATATCGGTCACATGGAGAGCACCAACCGCAATTTCAGCCGCGACGAACGGGCCCCCCGCAAACTCCTCCTTCACAAAAAGCAGCTTCACACTCTCTACGGAAAAGTCAACAAAGAGGGGCTGACCATCGTCCCGCTGATGCTCTACTTCAACGAACGCAACCGAGCCAAACTCTCCATCGCCCTGGCTCGGGGCAAAAAACTCCATGACAAACGCGAAACCCTCAAACGCCGTACTCTCGATCGGGAAGCGGCCCAAGCGATGAAGAACCGAAGCTATAAATAACGACGCAAAAGTCCAAAGGGATCGAAAATATCTCTTAGGATTTCTTCGACCTATTCAAGGTCTGCTTCAAATGATGATAGAGGCGCGAAAAACGTTTGGAAAAGAGACTGCGATGCCGGCCTAAAAAAGCTCGAAATTTGACGGCCATGATTTTAAGTTCGACTTTGAAGGAAGCTAATTTTTCTAAAGTGTCTCGATAGACGGGCAACGCTTTGAACCAGTCAAACAGGGTAATAATCTTTTCGTAACTCCAGCGAAACCATCCGAAATCCAAAAGCCTCTCCCGGCTAACCCGAAAGAGCCAAAAAACAAAGGCCGCAATGGGAATCTTGAGCGCATAAAGAGCGATCCCGTAGAAGACCATCCCGTTGACCAGCAGTACTCCCGCTGCAATCCCTGCCGACTCCACGGCGGCGAACAGCCCGACAAAGAGAGTCAATAGCACATAGCGATTGAGGCTACTTACAAAAAGTTCAAGCCGCTGAAGGACTTTGAGAGAGCGAAGGTAGCCGTAGATCGGCTCGGCGATCCCCTCCCAGATCAACTCCTCGAAGAGAATAAAGATAACGACGAGGAGATACTGGATCAGCGTAAGAATCTTACGAAAAAGGCGGGAGATAGTTTTCACTGTGAATAGATCCAGAAGAAGGGATTTCGCAAGGTTTTGCCATGGAGTTGTGGATTGTTGCAAAGGAGTCTGTTGCCGGCAGGTGACTGAGCCGGCTCACGCAAAGACGCAGTAAAAGCGTGGCGAAGGATCACTTCCGTCGGAGCTCTTTGATACGGGCCGCTTTTCCTTTGCGCTCCCGCAGGTAGAAGAGTTTGGCGCGGCGGACCCGGCCACGGCGGACCACCTCGATGCTCTCGATACTGTCGGAATAGAGAGGGAAAATCCGCTCTACGCCAACGTTGTTGGCACCCATTTTTCGGACGGTAAAGGTTTTACCGGTACCTTCACCGCGCAGAGAGATGCAGACACCTTCGAAGTTCTGAACACGCTCTTTGTTACCCTCTTTGATACGTACGGCGACGCGAACGGTATCACCGGCACGGAATTCAGGAACCTGGCGCTCGGCCATTTGGGCTTTTTCGAAGTTCTCGATATACTTGTTTTTCATTGTTTTGCCTTCGCTCGGAGATATAGATCGGGTCGGAAATACTTCGTCTTCGACCAAGCCATCCGATTTTTGATGGCTGCGATTTTACTATGATTACCCTTTAGGAACTCTGAAATCACTCTCTTTTCCCCAAACTCGTCCGGTTTTGTGAAGGAGGGAGCTTCCAGAAGCTCCTCTTCGAAGCTCTCGATGCTCAGAGAGTCGGCATTCCCCAGGACTCCGGGAATCAGACGGCTGACGGCATCGCAGATCATCATCGCAGGCAGTTCGCCACCTGTGAGCACGGCGTCACCTACACTGAAAATCTCATCGGCATGCAGCTCAACGATCCGCTCATCGATCCCTTCATATCGTCCCGCCACGAGAACCAGATGCTTTTCTCCTGCCAGGCGCTTAGCGTCTTGCTGGCGAAAGGGTTTGCCGACGGGAGAGAGGAAAACTATCCTCGCCTGGGGAGAATCGCCACGAAGAGACTTGAGGGCATCATCCAGAGGCTGGGGAGACATCAACATTCCGGCACCGCCGCCGACCATCGCATCGTCGACTTTTCTATAGCGGTTTTTACTGTAGTCCCGGGGGTTGAGAAAATCGATCTCCAGATACCCCGCATCCAAGGCCCGTCTTAGAATGGAAGCGCCGAAGTAACCTTCGACAATCTGAGGGAAAAGGGTGACAAAGGTAAAGCGCATCAACTCGCCTCCAGGATCTCCCGGGCATCCCGGACCAAGAGGCGCTTCGCCGTGGCATCAAAACTCAGAATGTATCGGGGGATATAGGGCAGAAGGAACTCTTTGGGCAATCCCTCCTGCTTCAAGGCTTCGTCGGTGTCAATCAGCAGATAGTCGGTCTCGAGCATCCGCTGGATCTCGGTGACAGTTCCCAGACGCTCCGAGCCTTCATAAACCTCCGCGCCGATGATTTCGAACCAGTAGTGCTCTCCATCTTTCAAGGGACAAAGAGCACGGGTCTGCTCCTCGTCGCTATAGATCCTTGCATTGGTCAGAACCTTGGCCGCCTCAGCGCTTTCATAACCCTCAAAACGCACGGTTCCCCTCTTGGGATTGTAGTCTGAAAGAGTCAAAGGTCCCCGATTGCTTTGAAGGATGACACCCGGTCGAAACTGCTCAGGGAAGTCGGTGTGAAGATGAAACTTAAGATCACCGCGGAGTCCCACGGTCCGTCCAACCTGAGCGATGAAGAAACGCTCTTTACTCATTGTTGTTTAGGCAACGGATTGGACGGTGACGCGGTAGTTACGACCGCCTTTGGCTTTACAGCCGGAGATCACGGTTTTGATAGCGTTGATCATCCGTCCCTCCTTGCCGATAAGCTTCCCCACATCCTCGGCATGGGCATAGAGGACGATCTCGTCGTACTCCTCATCCAAACTACGCTCTTCGATATGAAGATCCTCCGGATGGCGGACGATCAAGCGGGCATAGGAGAGGATGAAGTCACGGACCATAGGGCGTGCTTACTTCTTGCCGGCGAGACGCTTGACGGTGTCGCTCATTTGAGCACCGACGCTGAGCCAGTAGTTGAGGCGCTCTTCGTCAATCTTGATCTCTTTTTCTTTTGCCACCGGGTTGTAGAACCCGATGGATTCGATCCAACCTCCGTCGCGGCGCTTGCGGCTGTCGGTGACGACGATGCGGTAGAAAGGTTTCTTTTTGCGTCCCATACGGGTCAGTCTAATTACGGTCATGTAGTTTCCTTGCATAAATGGTTTGAAAAGTTCTGACAACTCCCCTTGACGGCAGGGGACTCATCAGGACTTTTGGAGGCGAATTATACCAAAAAGAGCTGAAAAGATGTCGGCATTCTTCAGACAGCCGAAAATACCGTCTATTCCCTGAAGATCTCTATGGTATCCCCAGGAGGACTCGAACCTCCAGCTAGGCCTTAGGAGGGCCCTGCTTTATCCGGTTAAGCGATGGGGACAAAACGGAGAGTGGAATCATACAACAGCAGAGCTTAGGGAATAAGTCATGACTCATTTTATATCTGGCGGCGAGAGGTTGTCAAACGGGCATGATCGATGACGACCCTCTGCTGACCTTCGCCTATATCTTGCGATTCCTCGCCGCCAGGAGGATCAGCACGACGACAGAGGCGATGGCAGGCCAAACCCATCCGGGGATAGGGACAGGGTCTCCCGCCGCATAGGAGTGCATACCGCTGAGATAGTAGTTGACACCAAAGTAGGTCATAATCACCGAGCTGTAGGCCAGTACCGCGGCGACATTGAAGGCATAGATCCCTTTGAGACGGGGAATGAAACGCATATGCACCACGGCTGCATAGACCAGGATCGTCACTGCTGCCCAAGTTTCCTTGGGGTCCCAGCCCCAGTAGCGGCCCCAGGATTCGTTGGCCCAGACGCCGCCGAGGAAGTTCCCTACGGTGATGAGAGCCAGTCCCACAAGCAGCGTCATTTCGTTGATGATCGTCAGCTCTTTAATGGCCCGGTCGATGTCGGGATTCTTCCCTTTGCCCCGGAGGATAAAGAGCACCAACACCAGCATCCCAAGCAGCGCACCAAGGCCCAGGAATCCGTAACTGGCGGTGATGACGGCCACATGGATCATCAGCCAGTAACTCTGAAGGACCGGCACCAGGTTGGTAATCTGAGGATCGAGCCAGTTGAGATGGGCCACGAAGAGAAAAATCCCCGCAAGGATCGAAGTCGCCGCCAGAGTCAGAGGTGAGCGTCTCGAGAAGACAAAACCGGCCAGCACCGTCGCCCAGGCGATATAGAGAATCGATTCGTAGGCGTTGGACCAAGGAGCGTGCCCGGCGATATACCATCGCAATCCCAGGCCGGCCGTATGGACGAAAAACGCGGCAATGAGCACCGCCAGGGTGATACGTACCGGCCACTTGAGAGAAAACTTCGGCTTGATAATGTGGAGGAAGGCCAGCACCAGCAGCAGCAGTCCCGCCAACAGATAGACCGGCACCAGACGATCAAAGATCTGCAGCTTGTTGTAGGCGATCTCAAACTCGATCCGCTTTTGGGAAGGAATGATTTTCCCGCCGTAGAAGTATTGATACTTTTTGATGACATCCAGAGCATCGTCGGCCTTTTTCCACCGGCCGGTTTTGATCCCCTCGTCCACGCTGCTGAAGTAACTGGCGGTGATGAGGCGCACGATCTCCCCCTCTTTGGGAGGAAATTTCTTCATCGCCTCCATGGGAGCATACCAGGTATGGTTCTTGTCACCGGGTTTGGGGAAGATCCGCAACAAGGATCCCTGAAAAACCATATAGGCAATATTGAGACGTTCATCGGCTTTGAGTAACTCTTTATCGTATTTGCTCTGATCGGCGGGCCGTTTGCGTGAAGCGGCGAGAACATCCTGACGCAAAATATAGGCTCCGGATTTTTTGTCGAAGAAGTCATCGTAGGAGACATACTTCGTCTCTTTCGGCAGGCCTAGCTTTTTGGCGATCAATGGATGGGAGATCTTGATTATTCTCAGCTTCTGATAGACCTGAGGACGGGTCAGCATTCCCAGCAAAACCTGATCGGCGCTCATGCCCAAGAGCTCCGACTTCCTCGCAAGCTTGGAGAGGATCTCGTGGGCCAGAGTATCCAGGGGCTTCATCCTCCCGCCGCTGTCCTGGACGACGATCCGACCGAAACTCAGGGCGTGCTTCGGATTGATCTTTTTGAGGGTCGCTATCTCCTCAGGTTTGACCGTGGAGGTATCGATAGCCGCCGCGAATAACGGCGCCCCATGGAAGAAGAGGCCGGCCAGCAGAAGGGCCGCCGCCGCCTCCTGGAGCTTGTGCAGCTTGCGCCTCAGGGTTTGGAAACGCCCCTTGGGACTCAAATAGCTCCATAGAAAACCGATCGCCATCAGAAGGTATCCGAGATAGGTGGGCCAGGTTCCGGGATCATGGTTGACGGAAAGAACCGTCCCCTTCTCATCCATATCGTAAGAAGACTGGAAGAAACGATAGCCCCGATAGTCGAGAACATGATTCATATAGATGTGATAGGGCATGGTGAGATTTTTCTCTTTGTCGATGACGGTGACGTAGCTGGAGTAGGAAGCGGGGCTCATGGAACCCGGATAACGCTCCAGTTCGAAGCGGTCCAGTTTGATCGTGAAGGGCAGCGGGATGACTTTGGCACCATAGCTGAGCTTGACTCCCATATCCTTGAAATTGACAATCTCGGGCGTACCGACCCGAGCTCTACGGCCTTTGAGGAAGACCGTCTTGCTTTCACCGTTGTGGCTCACCTTCATCTCCAACATTTGGGGATAGACGCCGCCAGGCTTGAGTGCCGCCTGATCCCAGATCACCTTGGCTTTGGGGACGACTTGACGCAAGACAATAGAGTTGCCGGCGAACTGATAGAGCATCCGGGTTTTAAGCTCATGACTACCTGCGGGAACTTCACCGCTCCGGCGCGTCGCCATATCCAGCGTTTTCATTGCCATGGGCGCTTCAACCTTGATCGTGCCGTTTGTCTCCGTTATGTAAAGAGTCGGCTTGACCTGGGAACGACGCCCCTCAAAAGAGAGGAGAAGAGAACCGAGGTCTTTGGCCTCACCTTTTGCCAGGGCGATATCTTCTCCCCGGCCACCGGTCGAGACCTTCATCTTCAAGACCGTCGTACCGTCGGCATCGGGCCGGACGACCTGCTTGGCCGCCGGCAGATAACGCAACAGCTCGATTTCTACCTCTTTGTCTCCAATCTTCAAGGTGTCGTCGAGGCGATTTTTCGTCATGGAGGAGAGATAAAGAGGCCGCGTATACTCCACGACTTTGTCATGATCCTTGAGAGCGACATTGAGCATCATCACGTCACTGACCATATTTTGGCTGCTTTGTCCCTCCCGAATGTGGAGGATCCCCTCATAACCGACAAATCGGGTCAAGATCGCTCCGATAGCCACCAGAAGAAAAGAGACGTGCAGCACCAGTTGACCCCACTTTTCACGGCGATACATCTTGAAGCGGAAGATATTGTAAAGCACCGTCGCACTAAAGTAAAAGAGCAGCAGCTCGAACCAGCGGGCATTGTAAATCAGCGCCCGAGCCGTCTGGGTTCCATAATCGTTTTCGATGAAGGTCGCCGTACCGATGGATACGGCGAAGATTAGCATGAGCGCCACCGCGACTTTCATCGAGAAAAGTTTGTCGAGCATAAGAGACCGCCTCATAAGGAATTTGGCTGATTGTAGCGACATTGAGTTAAGGGGCAAACTCCAAAAGTCAAATTTCTTTTCTGCTAAGTTTAGATTAAGAAAGTAAAGTCGCCTTGACGCTGCCTCTCATTTGAGGCGATCCCAGCTTTTGTCGATACTGACCGAGCACTTAAGGGGAACCTCCAGAGGGTAGATCCGCTCCATCATAGTCCGGAAACGGACTGCAACCGCCTCGGCATGTTCCTCTTCCGCCTCGAAAATCAACTCGTCGTGGATCTGCAGCAGCATCCTGGCGGGGAGCTCCTCTTCGCGAATCAGCGTGTCGATCTCCAGCATTGCCAGTTTGATCAGATCTGCGGCACTGCCTTGAAAGACGGTGTTGACCGCTTCACGTAGGATCGCCGCTTTTTGCATCCCGCCGGCACCTTCGTAGTCGAAGACCCTTCGGCGACGCAACAGCGTCTCCACATAGCCCTGATGCTTGGCCTGTTCCTGGATGCTTTCGAGATAACTGCGCACCGTAGGAAAGGCGGCGAAATAGGCCTCGATAATCTCCTTGGCCTCCTTGGTGCTGATCCCCAGCTCATCGGCCAGTTTGCGCGAACCCATTCCGTAGAGGAGTCCAAAGTTGATGGATTTGGCGAAATTCCGCTTTGCCGCCGCCTCCTCGGGGCCGAAAAGCTTGATCGCGGTCGCCATGTGGATATCATGATCTTCGACGAAGGCTTGGCGCAGGGCCGCGTCGCCGCTGAAGTGTGCCAGGAGCCTTAGTTCGATCTGGGAGTAATCGATAGAAATCAAATCCATCCCCTCCGCCGCCACAAAGGCGCGACGCACTCGCCGCCCCAGTTCGCTGCGTACCGGAATATTCTGAAGGTTGGGATCCTTCGAGGCCAGACGGCCCGTCGCCGTACCGGTCTGGAGGAAGGTGGTGTGGATACGATGTTCGGGATCCTTAAGCGCCAGTTTGAGCAGAGGTTCCACATAGGTGCTGAGCATCTTGTGATGCTCCCGATACTCCAGAATCTTCTCCACGATCGGATGTTCACCCGCCAGAGAGCGCAGTACCGATTCGTTGGTGCTGTAGCCGGTCTTGGTCCGCTTGCCTCCCTTGAGGCCCAGAGAGCCGAAGAGGACATTGCCCAACTGCTGGGTCGAACGGATATTAAACTCCGTTCCCGCCAGTGCATGGATCTCTTCCGTCAAGCGGGCCAGCTCCGTACCGAGCTCCTCTTTGAGCCGACGCAGGTGCCCGATATCGGCCCGAATCCCCAAAGATTCCATGGCGATAAGAACATTGATAAAGGGAAACTCCACCTCTTTGGCCTCTTTGAGCAGATGTTCCAGTCCCCCCTGTTCAAAGAGATCATGGAGGCGGAAATAGAGCGCTCGGGTCGCCCAGGCATCTTCCGCAGCGTAGAAAGCCGCCTCTTCCAGAGCGACACTGGAGAAATCCTCTCCCTTCTTGACCGTATCTTTGAAGGATTTCATCTCGTAGTTCAGAAATTTCTTCGCCAGCGTATCGAGCCCCACCCGACTTCCCGGATCCAGGAGCCAGGCCAAGATCATCGTATCGGCCTCGGGCAGGACAGGCTCCATCCCCAGACGGGCATATAGCAGGGAGAGGTCAAATTTGAGGTTCTGTCCGACGATCCGATATTGCATCAACCGCTCGATGGCTGCCTGGGCCTGCTCCGAAGAGACCTGGGGGCCGACCCCCAGATAACTGTGGGCAACCGGCACATAGTAGGCCCGTTCCTCCTCGAAGGCAAAGGAGAAGCCTACCAGTTTCGCGCTGCGCGTATCAAGCCCCGTCGTTTCGGTATCGAAGGCTACAATGGCATCCTCAGGGATTCGCTTCAAGACCGCTTCAAGCTTATCGGAGCTATCCAGAAGCACCGCTTCGAAAGGGGGTCTCTTCGGCTCCGCTGCCACCTCGCTCTGGGCATTTGCGGCGGCGCCTCCGGCTTCCCCTTCCTGGGCCCAACGCAATGCCTGACGCATCTCGTACTTTTCAAACTCTTCTCTCAACTCCGCCAAGTAGTTGCGCTCCTCAAAGGCATAACCGTCAAGGAGACAACTGTCAAACACATCGTCCACGAGTCGTACCAACTCCCGGGAGAGAAATGCCTGCTCACGGTACTCGGCCAGAAGTTTGCGGATTCGAGGCGTCCCCGCTTCGTCGAGATGTTCGTAAAGATTTTCGAGGGTATGATACTCGTTGATGAGCTTACTGGCCGTTTTGGGACCGATCCCTGGCACCCCCGGAACGTTGTCGGAACTGTCACCGATCAGGGCTTGAAAATCGACAAAATACTTCGGCAAGACGCCGAATTTCTCTACACACCCTTTTTCATCGACCGTTTTTTTCTTGACCCAATCGTAGAGATAGACCTGATCGTCGTCAAGGAGCTGATAGAGATCTTTGTCGGAGCTGACGATCTTGGTCACGATCCCCTGTTCCTTGCCGCATTTGGCCAAGGTCGCGATCACGTCGTCCGCCTCGTAGCGGCTCTTGCTCAGGTTGGCGAAGC